>SYLY01000016.1 GCA_005808475.1 Acidobacteriota bacterium | reverse complement strand
GCCGACCCGCGGGAGGCGCACCCAGCCTTCTCAACTTCCAAAACGAAGCGGCCCTCCAACGCATTGCCTCCTCTGCATCCGGCAACCTACTCAAACCCACAGATTCTGCTGTAGAGCCGATATTGATGGATAGTATTTGTTTACCGCTGCGGACCTTCGAAAATCGGCGTGTTTTGAGGGTAGTGACGAATCGGCGAGCGGGAACCTCGCGTTGGGGTGGGTATCGCAAGGATGGAACAGGCCGTTTTTCGCACGCCGAGGCGGTAAACAAGTACGATGGATATTGGGCTCGAACGGGGCGAAGACGCGACCAAGGCCTAACTTGCCGGGGACTGCCTTTTTTGACGCAAAGTCGCACCTTGAAAAAGCCGCTAATGCGCCCAGCGATCCAGATCATTGCGATCCAGGTGAACCCGCCGGCCCTTGTGAACCACTACGATCTCGCGTCCATGAATCGAAGTGCGTGCCGCGGTGGATCCAGGTCCGGGAAGCAGGTGGTTTTCACGGGGCGATCTGAAACGAGTATAGACCGGCCTTCTTCAGGTAGAACCTCAAGTAGACGGCCTTGCCCGTGAGCGCGCTCAGATCCGGCTTCCCCTTCCAGGTCACCGTGTGCGCCGTGTTGTCCGTCATGATCCGGTCGCTGTCTTCCAGCGTGAAGCCCGGGACGGCCTTCTCCGGCATGGTCTCCTTGGTCCGGTAGTCCGGCGCTTCGATGATGGCGACGCGGATGCCGTCGGTATCCTTGTGATACGGCGACGGCAGCGCCGTACAGTTCAACACCAGCTTGTTGCCTTCCACGATGAACTGGCGCGTCAGCAGGTAGCCCGTCTGCTCGCCCGCCCATTGCCCGACGAAGCGGTCCCGCCGCATGCGAGCCACGCCCACCGAGGTCTCCTTGTACCATTCCCGCTGGCCGGAGGGCGACGCGTAGTAGTAGAGCAGCATCTCCTCTCCGATCTCGAGCGGCGGCGACGTGCTCATGGCCACCTGTCCGCCGTCGAAACTTCCTGGCGCCCCGCGGGGAATGAACGGTTGCCGGTCCCAGGTTCGTTCCCAGCGGATGCCGTCGCGGCTGGTGGCCAGGTAGACCTGGTTCTCGCTGGCGCCCTTTTCCTGAGTCATCTGCGCGTACATAGCGAAGAAGACGCCGTGGCGGCGGAAAACCAGCACACTGTCGTAGTCCGGTTCGTCGCGCTCATCCGGGTAGAGGATGGTGCGCGGGGTGCTCCACGTCTCGAGGTCGGGACTGGTGCTGAGCGCCAGACGCCGTCCCGTGTGGCGCGACCCCTCGGGCACGGGGCCGATACCGTTTGGCCGAATGGACGGGCGCACGTACAGATGCCAGAGCTTCAGTTCCGGTACGCGGACCAGATGGTTGGGGAAGTCGCTGTGGTAGCGGAGCAGCGGTTCCTTGGCCGTGTCCCAGTGCAGGCCGTCGGCCGAGTAGGCCAGGCGCACGCCGCTGCCCAGGAACATCATCATGTGGCGGCGCTTGGGGTCGGACTGATCCGGATTCAGGAAGACCTGCGCCGAATTGGCGCGCTTGCCGCCCGGCCCCGTGTTGACGATGTTGGTCATAGCCGCCGAAGGGAAATCCCTCCAGCGACGGCTTGGTCCAGTTGAAGCCATCGTCGCTTTCGGCATAGCCAATGGTGTACGGTGGCCCCTGGCGCGAGAAGTAGTTCGTCAGGTAAAAGTTGTCGTAGTACATGCGGTACTTCCGCAACTTGTCGTCGCGGAAAACCGAGGAGCCTCCGATGGCTCCCTCCCAGGGCTTATCCTGAACGACGATTGGATTCCGCGCGTGTTTGATCACCTTGCCCAACTGACGGGTGAGTTTCCAGCGGTCCTCGATGGCGTAGTCGTCCACCAGCAGTTGGACCTGATTGCCGATTCGCAGCGGTTCGCCGCGGAAGTACGTGGGATCCTGCGACAGGGCGCAGGCCGGCAGTAAGAGGAGCCAGGAAGACTTGCACATGCGGTTACCTCGTGTATTGAAACGGAAATGCCGCTCAGCCTGAGCCGGGCGTGAGCGTGACTCGGGCAATCTGGCGGCGCCGGCCAATGCGAGCGGTCCCCGGCTGACCCGCCTCTCCCCCTTCCAACCAGGCTCTACGCAGTGCATCGGCTACTGTCTCGCGCATGGCGAGCACTTTCACGGGCGATTTCCACCAGAGTTTCCCTAGTATACGGCGCCCGTGCCGCCCGTACCCCCAGCGCACCCTGCCTTCTCAACTTCGACAGCACCCCGCCGGCAACCTTGCTCGCTAGCGCTCACCCCCGGACACCCCGTGCTCGGCCGTCTCGAGTTGCACTTCCTTCGATGCTACCCACCGGCCGCCCACATTGGCTTCGGCGGTAAACGAGATCGTCTTGGCGGCCGCGGCAGTGGAGGGAACAATCTCGAATTCCACGGCGCCCGGAGTACGTTCGATCTCACGCCACGCGATGGAAGCGGGCAACCCGCGTAATTCGACCGGTGCGCCAGCAGGCACGTTTTTCAATGCGGCCTTCCATCGCGCCGGTACTCCTACAGCGATCTCCATCTTGGTCATATCTGGCGTCACTTCCGCGGTAACGGGATCCACCACACGGAGCGTGACGGCCGGGAGAGGGCGCCGCGTGAAGTTGAACAAGCCGTTTAGCGGACCACGCTTCAAGCTGGCATGGGCTTCGACGATCCTGGGGCTGGCTTCGCCTCGGTCACGCTTGGCGACGCCCAAAACGCGGATCGTATATTCGCCAACGGCGGCCGAGCCAGGCACACGCAGCGGTATCGTAACTTCCGGCGTGATCTGCTGCAGCAGGTCAGCGCCCGGTTCCCACACCTGATCGGCGCGGAATTCGGCGCGCGGCGGTTCGGCCACGCCGGGCAGCCCCTCCACCCAAACGCTCACCTCCTCGTTTTCAAAGCCGGGTTCGCGCGCCATTTGCACCTTCAACTCGGCGTCCCCGCCCCGCGTGACGGTGAGATTGTCAGGCAAGGTCCAAAGTTGAAAGCGCGGGGACTCCGGCTTGATGCGCAGCCGATAGGCGTAGGCTTCGCCGCCGCGATTCTGGCGGTCGCGGATGGTCAGAGTCAGGATGCCATCGGCCGCGGGCGTATGGAACATACTGCTGTCGGCGTTCCCCAACGAAGCGATGCCGGTAACGGCGTCGTCGCTTTCGGCCACCAGTTTTCCTTCGGCCGAGCGGAGCTCGAGAACGGTGTCGAGTTCCGGTTGTCCCAGTTGGGCCGATAGCGTCCAGATATGCAAAGGCCGGCCCGCCTTGGCGAGCAGCCGGTATGAGTCCGTTTCCCGCTTCGCCGAGAGGAGGCCATTCACGGCGATCTCCCCGGCGCCGCGCGCATCGATCTCGCGTGGCTCGGCCAAGTCCGCCGCCGCGGCCACTTCAAACAGTCCGCCCTCGGCGATGCCGGCGGAGCTAACCACCGACAGGCGCCACAATCCCGGCGGCGCGCCGGCGGGCACGCGAAATTCGGCCTCGAGCTTGTCCGCTTGACGCTTCACGATCTCGCCCCGCAACACGGGCGAGGACGGCGCCTCGGGAGTGACGGGAATCGTGGTGGGATAGGTCATCCGAAAGTATTCGGCGCGGCGCGCGCGAGTGAGCAGAACTTCGGACGCTCCTTCCAAGCCTTGCCCGCCGGCAATCAGCCGCGCCGTGGAGCCAGGCGCGGCGCCCAGCCGTGAGAGATGGTGCAAGACGGGGAGCCGCGATACGCGAAGAACGTAGGCGTTGTTGACGGCGGCCCCGTAAGCGCGCGGCCCGCGATAGATGTCCACATGCACGACGTAGCGTCCGGCGCTGTCGAAGCGCTTGGCGACCACCGGGTTGTCGTCGAAATCCGAGGCATCGTCGTTGAAGGCAACGCGGCGCCCCGTGCTGTCGTACAAGTGGAGCTTGGCTTCGAGCTGCGAGCCATACTCATATGCGCGCAGTTCAAAGCGCAGCTCTTCGCCGGCTTTGGCATCCACGGCGAAATAGTCGGAGTCTTCCACGGCATCGATCGCGCCGTAGATTTCGGCTGGAATGGCGGCTACCGGCTGCGCTTGCGCCAGCGAGTTATTCGGTTCGGCGTCGCGCACGGCGGGGAACTGGCCGACGTAGAACAAGACGCTTTGCGAATGGCCATCGAGGCTGAGCAACTTCATCAAGTGCGGCCCAAGGCCCACGCCGGCGTCCACGACGATCTCGCCTTCGACACGCTTGCTGGACGCGGCGATGGTACGTTGCCAGCGAATGCCCCCGGTGTCGAACTCGGCCCCGTGGACATTGGAGAGTTCCGAGCCGGCGATCTCCATGCGCACCGAGGCGCCACGCTGCCCGCCCAGCGGGCTCATCTTCGTGATCGCGGGCGCGCACCACATCGCCGCGGGGAGCAGCATCGCCGCCAGGACGGTCTTCACGCGAGAATCTCCTTCACCGGTTCGCCCGTGTTGACCGGCACCGGCCGGTTCGGGCCCTCGTAGGCTTTGTGATAGTCGATGCCGAAGAGCTTGTAAATAGTGGCGCCGATGTCCTCGATCTTGACCGGCCGCTCGGTGGGATAGGCCGCGCGGGCGTCGGTCTTGCCGATCACCGCGCCTTTCCGAACGCCCGCTCCGGCCAGCACGACAGACCACGCGCCGGGCCAGTGATCGCGACCGGCGGCGGGATTGATTTGCGGGGTTCGGCCAAACTCGCCGATGCCCAAAACGAGCGTGGTGTCCAGCAAGCCACGCTGCTCGAGGTCGTCCACCAGCGTGCTGAACGCGGTATCGAACTCCGGCAGAATTCGCTTGTACGCCGGTTCGTGCGCGTTGTGCGTGTCATAGCCGCCCTGGTAAACGCTCACCAGACGCACGCCCGCTTCCACCAGCCGCCGCCCGAGCAGCGCACCCTGCCCGGTGGTGTTGCGGCCGTAGGCGTCGCGCAGTTTGTCCGGTTCGTCCTGAATCTGGAAAGCCTTGCGCGTGCTCGCGGACGAGACCAGGTCGAACGCCTTCTGATAGAACAGGTCCATGCTCTCGAGCAAGGGCGACTTCCCGGCGCTCGCGAACTCAGCATCCAACTGATGCAGGAGCTTCTTGTTGGCCACCGCTTCCTCAAAGCTCATGCCGTCTGGCAGGGCGACGTCGCGAACGCGATAGCTCTTGTTCTTGGGATCGCCGGCGACGAATTGATCGTAGCCGGAACCGAGGAAGCCGGCCTCGGCGGAGGCCTGGCGGTCAGGCACCACGACGTACGGCGGTAGACCGTCGCGCGAGCCCATCTCCTTGCTGAGCACCGCGCCATAGCTGGGATGCTGGAGTTCGGTGCGCGGCCGCGTGCCGCTGAACATATAGCGCTGCGCCACATCGTGAATCGCCACATCGGAAGTCATGGACCGGATCAGCGCCCACTTGTGCATGCGCTTGGCGCACTGGGACAGCAGCGTGGAGACGTGGACGCCGGGGAGCGATGTGGGAATGTGTCCGAATGTTCCGCGAATTTCGGGCGGCGCCTCCGGTTTCGGATCCCACGAACTCAGTTGGCAACAGCCGCCGAGTTGAAAGATCGCGATGCAGGAGGTTGCCTTGGTCGCCGCCCGCGCCACGGCGGGCAGCGCCAGGCCGGCGCCTCCGAGCGAGCCGATGCGCAACACGCTCCGCCGTGAGAGTCCTTGCCTGGTGGTGATTTTGAAGTCCATGTGTGGTGTGCGCCTCAGTGGTTCAACTGGAATTCCTTGGTGTTGAGCAGCACCAGCAGCAGGTTTTCATAGGTTCGCCGTTTCGTGCGCCCGGCGCTCCGCTCCGATTCGAGATACGACCGTACGGAGGCCCGCTCGCTCTCGCGCGGCATGCGCGCGTAGGCCCGCTCATAAAACTCGCCGGCCACTTCGTCGTCCGTGGCGCCGCGTTCCATCAGCGTGGCGATGAGGCCATCCTTGGCGGTGAGCTTGGGTTCGAGCGTGGTCCGGCTCATCAGATGGAGCGCCTGCGCGAGCGTGGGCTCCTCATTGCGATGGGCCAGCACATCGCGACGGGGAAAGCCGAAGCTCGCCATGAAATAAGAGGGCGCATCGGGAACCTCGTAGTCCTTCGAGGTGGTTCCGAGTGGATGGCCGCCGTACTTCTGCGGGGCGTTCGTCACCTGGCTGATCGAGTCCAGCAGCGCCTCGGCCGGGAGCTTGCGGGGGAAGTAGCGGGCAAAAAGGAGCCTGGCCAGTTGATCGGAACCCGCCGCTCCGGCCGGAGGCGTGGATGAGGCCTGATAGGCTTCGGACTCGAGAATCAGGCGTTCGAGCTCGCGTAGGCGAAACCGCCTTTCCAAGAGAAACGCGGCGAGTTTGTCGAGCAGTTCGGGGTTTGTGGGCCGGTTGGTGGAGCGCATGTCGTCGAACGGCTCCACGATGCCCGTTCCGAAATATTCGTTCCAGACGCGGTTGACGATGGCTCGCGCGAAGTAGGGATTTCGTTCCGACGTCAGCCACCGCGCGAAATACTCCCGGCGGTCCGCCCCTTCGGGAATCGCCGGCTCCTCGCCGCCCAGATACTTCGGCGCCACGGCTTTCTTCGTCGCCGGATGCTCCACTTGCGCGTTGTCATCCTGATACCAGACGCGGCGGAAGACGCTGTTTCCCACCTTCATCCGCATCTGGCCGAAGAACGCGGCCGTGCCGTAAAAATCGTTCTGCGTGAAGTTCTCGAGCGGGTGATTGTGACACTCGGCGCACTCGAGCCGCAGGCCCATGAACAAGCGGGTCACGGTGGGTGTGATCTGCTTTACCTCGAACTTGTTGTTCATGAAATCGACGGCCGGAAACCAGAAGCCGGCCGCGGGATTCCGGTTCGTGTCGCCGCCTGAAGTCAGCAACTCGCGCACGAATTCGTCGTAAGGACGATCCTGCTCCACCTGGTCGCGAATCCAGCTTTTGAAGCTGCCCATGGCGCGGCCCTGGCTGTAGAGTTGCGTGTTGCGGAACCAATCCTCGAACTTCACGGTGCGGTAGGAGATGTGTTCCGGGTCGGCCAAGAGCGTGTCGATCAAGCGCCGGCGATCGGGCGCGGCGAGGACCGCGCGCCGCTCGGAAGGCTTCGGAACGCGGCCCACCGTGTCGACATAGACGCGCCGCAGAAACTCCTCATCGGTGCTGCGCGCCGCGGGGCGTACATTCAGGCGGCGCTGGTTGCGGTGCACCAATTCATCGACGAAGTTCGCCACGCGGGCCGCGGGGAAGTCCGCGCCGGCCGGTGCGTGGATGACGGCCACCTGCGCGGTGGCGGCCTTACCCATGCCACGCGCGCGGATCGTGGTCAAGCCCGCGCGACCCGGCTGGATCGGACCCGGGCCATCGAGTCTGGCCACACCTTCATCGGCGGACTCAAAGCGTACCGCGCCGGTCATGTCGCGGGTCGTGCCATCGGTCAAGCGCGCCATTACGATCAGGCGCGAGTTGCCCGCGCCACTCAGCAGGGTTTGCTCGGGCGGATACATTTCGAGCCGAACCAGCTTCGGGCCGGTCGACCGAACCGGCGCGCCCTGCCGCAGCCACTCGAGCATCGTCTCGTAGTCATGCGAGCCAACCGGCATCACCTTGCCGCCGCCGTGCGGAATCTGGAATGACGGCTTCTCGAGCAACAGGCTCTCTTCGGGTTTCGACAGTTGCACCCGGCGCCCGTCATGCGCCTTCACGATCATGTCGTGATCGGCCTCGATGTCGTAGCCGAACAGCGATAGCTTGAAGCCGTTCTTGCCGGCGATGGCGCCGTGGCAGGCGGCCGTGTTGCAGCCCTTGGTGGTGAGGATCGAAATAATGTCGGGGTTGAAGCTGACGGTCAGATCGGCACGGCTGGCGCCGACCAGCACATCGGCCGACGCCCGTTGGCCCTGGTAGCGCGCATCGATTCGAGCAGCCCCTTCCGCCGCGCCGCGGACCGCGGCATTGCCCACGTCCACTTCCACCGACTTGGCGTTGGAGGAATGGATGACCGCTTCGGCCGTCACGTCACGATCGGCGCCGCCGGTCCCCGTTGCGATCACGACGTAGCGCTGCGTGGCGCCCGGACCCGCCAGCGACACCTTTTCCGGGTAGATGCGGAGGCCATCGGCCGCCGAGGCGGCCCAACTGATCGAAACGAGCGCGGCGCAGGCGCCGGACGATCTCATCGATTCACTCCTTTCGTCAGAAACTGAAACGCAACGAACCTTGCATGACCCGCGCTCCCCTCGCGCTGATCACTTCGCCGAAACGCTGATTCACTTGTCTGCCCGCCGCGTCGAATCGCGCCGTGCTATCCACGCCCAGGAACTGCGTGTGATTGAACGTATTGTACATGTCCCAGCGGAACTGAAGCCGCCGCCTATCGCCGGCGATGGGAACGTTCTTGAAGAAGGATATGTCCCAATTGGAGATGCCCGGGCCGCGATAGACGTCCTTGGGCGCATTTCCGAAATCGCCACGCGCCGGGCGGGCGAACGCGTCCGGGTTGAACCAGCGCGAGAATGTGGGGTTCTCCGCTTGCGCCCGGCCGGTCACGATAACTCGCGCGCCGTCTCCGCCGCCCGTGATGTCGGCGTTGTCGACCGTCGAGAAGTCGACTCCGGAAGGCGCTCCGCTCACGAAAGAGGTGATTCCAGAGACCTGCCAGTTGTCCAGCGCGAGGCGGGTCGCGGCGTTCGACCACAGGCGGCTCGCCTTGGGCAGGTCCCATGTGTAGTTGGCGACGAAAATATGGGTCTGGTCGAACGTCGATTTGCCGTAGTTCCAGATCCGAATCGGCCGGTACAGGGCAACGGCCCCTCCGTCCGAAGACGTGTAGTCCATGGACTTCGACCACGTGTAGGCAACGCCAAATTGCAGGCTCTTGATGAAGCGCCGGTTCGCCGACATTTGGAGTGAGTGGTAGTTGGAGCCGCTGGCGAACTCACGCCAGGTGACATTCGCGTATCCGGGCAAGGGCCGGTAGAAGTTCTCGTTCAAGGGCAGCGCCGGGTTCGCGGGGTCGGCGTTCCGGGGAAGAAACCGCGCCCCGTAGGGAACCGTGTTCAGGTTGCGCGTCTGCTCGAGATGCCGTCCGAGCGAACCAACATATGACACATCCACCACGGTTCCGAAGCCCACCATGCGCTGCACACCCGCATTGAGGTTGTATGTTCCGGGCGTCAGCGCGCGTTTCTCCACTCCGTCGACCGCACTGGGAAACAGCACGCCAGACGTTCCCCGGAACGTGTCGAGATTGCCATAGAACAGTGTGGGGTTGAACTGGACCGGAGGGGTTTGGGTCACCCTCAAGTTCAGTCCGCCGCCGGGAAGGCTCTGGTGGAACATTCCGCCGCCCAAGCGGAACACGGTTTTCCCGTCACCCAGGATGTCGTAGGCGAGGCCAAAGCGCGGCTCCGCAAGGACACGATCGCGTTCGCGAAATCCCACTGGGTAGGTTGCGTCCGTTCCGAGGACGATGCCGTTGACAATGTCGCCGCTGTTGGGGACGAAGGCGCCAATGAGGACCGCCGGTAGAATGTCGCCATTCAGTGGGTTGCGCGCCCGCACGCCGGCCGGTACGCGGACGGACTCATAAAGGCGCGGCGTTTTCGACCCGTCATAGCGCTCCGTCGTGAAGGAGGCCGACTTTCCGCCCTTCTGCCTCCAGCGCGTGGCCAGCCCGAATCGAATTCCGTAGTCGAGTGTAAGCCGCCGGTTCACCTTCCAAGTGTCCTGTGCGTACCACTGCGCCGTGAAGACACGGCCCTCCACGGCGGGCCGCGTGGTGGATTCGTTATAGGAGCGGAAATTTCCGAGCAGCGCGTTCGAGTAGGCGTAGTTGCTGTCGCCCGGGTTATTGACGTCGCGCGAAAAATCGAGATTGCCATTGAACACGCCAGCCGGACCTTCATGGTTGCGCGCACGCTCCAGGAAGACTCCGGCCTTCAGCGTGTGCCCTTGCCGGACGTAAGAGAGGCCGTTGGTGACATTGAAGGTCGCGTCGGCGCCGATCAAGGGCCACCGGTTGTCGAACGTGATGTTCGCCGCCGATGGCACTCCGCCGAAGGTCGCGCGGGGAATGATGTTCAGCGGGTTGATCTCCTGCGCGTACTGCCCGAATGCGATGTTGCGCGCGCCGCGGGTGACTTTCCGCAGTTCGGCATCCGAGAGCGGAGGGCCTTGCTCGAAAGTATGCCGGGCTCCCGCGGAGAATTCATTGACAAGCGACGGGCCGATGGTGCGGGTGTAGCTCAACGAAATGCCGTCATCGTAGAAGTCGTAGTGCTGCTGGAGCAAACCCCAGGTGGATGCGCCGGCCGGCACGTTCGAGCCTTGCGTGTCCGCGTGCCAGGTCAGTCCGCGAACGTAGAGTGAATCGCGGGAGGTTGGCTGAAAGTCGACCCGGAACAGGTGCTGCGTCTTCGGGACCTTGATGCTTTCCTGGTAGAGGTAGTTGTAGGCGCCACGGCTGATGTCACGATTCAGGAAGTTGGGCGCTGGCAGGACCGCGAGCACGGCCTGCCCACCGCCGTTGACGCGATTGGCGGGAATCGTATTGGCGGGGAACGGCGCGCCGTTCCGGGCGGGATCGTTCACGATGATCGGGCGGCCATTGAGGTCCAGGGTCTGTGAAAAGTCGCCCCGCCGCTCGAGTTCGGTGGGTACGGTCACTTGTTGCAGCGGCCTCGGCTCGCGTGTTTGCGAGTTCTCGAATGAGTAGAAGAAGAATAGCTTGTTCTCGAGCGCCGGGACGAGTTTGCCGACGGGGAGCGGGCCGCCCAGCGTGGCGCCCAGCGTCGAATAACGATAAAGAGGCCGCGCGCGTCCATCGCGGTTGTTGAAGAAGTTGTTGGCGTTGAATTGCTCATGCCGTTTGAACCAGTAGCCCGAGCCATGGTATTCACTGGAACCCGACTTCGTCACCACATTGACGATTGCGCCGCCGTTGCGGCCGTACTCGGCCTGGTAGCTATTGATCAGCACCTTGACCTCGCCAATGGCGTCGAGGTTGATCGTACTGCTGAACACGTTCTGGGCGGCTGCGTTGTTGCCGGTCACGCCGTCGATGGTGAAGCTGTTGTTTCCATTGCGCACGCCGGAGATGTTTGGCGTGGAGGTGCCGAAATTGCCGCCCACCGACTCGGCATCGACCTGATACGACACTCCCGGCAGCACTCGCAGGTAGGAGACCACATCACGCCCCTTCGTGGAGATCGTCTCGAGTTGCTTGGTGGTCAACAGCGCGGACTTCTCGGCGCTCTCCGATTGAACGGAAGCGCCCTGGGCGGTGACCGTGACCTTCTCGATCACCGCGCCAACATCCAGCTTGATGGCGCCGACGTTCAACCGTTCGTTCGCGGCGACGACGTTGCCGTTACGCTCGAAGGAGCGGAAGCCTGCCTGCTCCACCTGAATCGCATACATTCCTGGTTGCACCGCCGGGAACGTGAACGTTCCAGAGTCGCTGGTGGTTGTCTCGCGACGCTCCCGTGTGCGCTCGTTAACGAGCCGCACCGAGGCAGACGAGATGACCGCGTCCTGATTGTCGGTGACGACTCCGCTGACTGTACCGGTCACGGTCTGCGCGGACAGAGTGGGCAATAGGGAAACGAGAACCGCCAGTTGCCATCGTGTCATCGCGGAGACTCCTTCGCTGGTGGGTGTTGCGGTCATGGTCCAGGCAAAATGGCCAAGGAGGCCGATCTGGTAATACCAGTTGAATTTTATACCAAGCACCTTCGACTGTCAAACGGAGACCGGCCAGGACGACGAAAAAGGGCGCTGTGGACTACGGACCCAATAATGAGGGATCGTGGATGTTGGCAACGATGCGAGTCACCACCACCCAATCGCTCTTCGATGAGATGCTCCAACGTATCCAAACCGGCGCCTGGCCCGTTGGCCAGGCCATCCCGAGCGAGCGGAGCCTGATGCAGGAAATGGGCGTCAGCCGGATTGCTCTGCGCGAGGCGCTTTCGATGCTGCGATCGCTGGGCGTGCTCGACACAGGGCACGGGCGCAAGAGTGTCGTGCGCCGCGTGAGCACGGAGCTGCTCGAACGGATCCTGCCGTTGGTCTGCGCGCTCGAGCCCGGCGGCAGCTACGGCCAGGTATTCGAAGTGCGCCTGGCGCTGGAGACTCCGGCCGCGGGCCTGGCGGCCCTTCGCCGTACCGGCGCCGATTTGCAGCGCCTGGAGGAACTGGCGAACGAGTATGCGCGCCAGGAGACCGTCGCCGGGCACTATCCCAGGACCGATCTCGAGTTCCACTTACAGGTAGCGCAGGCAACCCATAACCCCCTGATCACGACGCTGCTGAACGTGATTTCCCGCTACGTGATCGCCGTGCAGTCGCACAGTTGGAACTCCGGCATCCCCGTGGCTTGGGACCGCGCCAAACGGGCGCACTTTTCCATCCTCGAAGCCATCCGCGCCCAGGATCCGGACCGAGCGCGCGTGGAGATGGAAGCGCATCTTCGCTACACGGCGGCGCTGGCGCCGGCGATCAAGTAACGGCGGATTGACAAGGGCGCTTTGCTTGAAATATGGTAATACCAGTTTCATGCGTTCATCCTCATGTGTTTTGCCGGCCTGCCTTGCCGCGTTGACGGCGGCTGCGCCGGCGCCGGCCGAAGAGCGATTCCTGCTGGCCGCGGAGAATCAAGTCATCGAGATCGATCGCGGCGGGCGGGTGACCGGCGTCCTCCAGCATCCCGGGCATCGCAACATCTGGGATGCCTGGCGCCTTCCGGACGGCGGCATCTTCTACGTACACCGCGACGGCATGGCGGTGTTCGACAAGAGGAACCGTCTCGTGATGGAGCATGCGGCGGTGCGAAACGGCAAGGACGTGGAAGCTCCAGGGGGCGCTGTGTTGGATGGCGGCCAGCGGTTCGCGATGCTCGATAGCGAGGCCGCCGAGATCCGCGTCGTCGATCGCAGTGGCTCCGTGGTCAGCCGGACGCCGATTCCCGACCTGCGGCCGGAGCCGTTGCATTCCCGCTACCGGATGATCCGTCAAGCCGAGCGCGGCAACGCATTCTGGATCGTGCAGTATGCGAGAAACACATTGCTCGAAGTAGAGACCGGCGCCGGGAAGATCCTTTCGAGGATTGCGCTGGAGCCGCATCTGACGAAGACGCCACCGGCGGCGCATCTTGCCTTTGCCACGCTGGAACCCGGCGATGGCTCCCTGTACGCGACCACGGCGACCGGTCTCCAGATGCTTCGCATCGATGCCAAGCGCAACCGGACCGGCTCCTGGACCGCGGCGGAACTCGGTTTGGCGACGAGATACATGCTGGGCATGCAGCGGCTGGCCAACGGCAATATTCTGCTCGCCTGCGGCGACTACCATATGAAAAGCATCGACGAAGGCCGCGATCTGTTGGCCGAGATCCGGCCGGACGGTACAGTGGCATGGAAGATCACGCGGGCGCGGTTGGTGGATCAGGTGAAGGGATTCGTCGATCCCAAGACTGGAATCGAGGAGATGCGGATCACCAATGTTCACGCCTATGACTCGGCGAAAATGGAGAGCGTGCTGACGGTGAAGCGTTGAGAATGCGGTGGATGCTTCTGGTGCTGGCCGCGCTGCCGGCGAACGGCCAGGCGTTGGCGCCAGCCGTGTGCTCCGGCTGCCATAACGCCCAAAACGCAATAGGCGGCTTGGATCTTGCCGCGCTGCCGCGGCGATTCGACGATCGATCCGTGCGCGAACGGTGGATCCGCGTGCATGACCGGGTGGCCAACGGAGAGATGCCGCCGAAGGGCGTTCCCTTTTCCGCCGCGCAGCGTACGGCGATGCTCGATCCTCTGCGGCGCGCGATCCACGAAGCCGACTATGCCGAGGTGGTGCGCGACGGACGCGGTCCTTTGCGCCGGCTGAATCGCGACGAGTACGAGCAGAATCTGCGCGATGTGCTCGATCTGCCTCATCTGGATATCCGCGACATGCTGCCGGAGGATCGCGAGGGCCATCGCTTCAACAAGGCGGCCGAGACGCTCGATATGTCGCGGGTCCAACTCACCGCTTATCTCGACGCCGCCGAGGCCGCGCTGCGTCAGGCCGTGGCCAGCGGACCCCAACCTCCACCGGTGGCGGAGTTTCGCGCCGTGGGCACAGCCTTGTTCCCCGCGAAGGTAACGTTCGGGGAGCGTGAGGCGATGTTCTTTGCCCGGAATCACCGGGCCATCGAGACCAAACAGCTTGATGCGTTCAAAGACGACCCCGCGATCGAAATGGCGTTGTTTCGATCGGCGCATTGGCCTTACTACGGCTATCCCAAGGGGTTCGTGGCCAAGTTGCCGGGCCAGTATCGCGTGCGATTCTCGGCGCGGGCGGTGGTGCAACGGGGAGGCTACACACTCGCTCCAGCCGCCCGGCCAATACCGATGACGTTCCGCGCGCGCAAGCCGTCGGGACCGGACGTCTCTGGCGACGTGCGCGCAACGGGCGGCGTGATGGATATCCAGCCGGTGGCTCAGGAGTTTGAAACCGCCATCCATCTTCGGGAACAGGAGACGTTCGAGTACAGCCCGCTCGGCTTGCCGGTACCGCTGGCGCGTAACGTGGAAGGCGGACCACCGACGTATCGCTATCCGCCGTTTCCCGAGGGTGGACAGCCTGGCATCGCCGTGCAATGGCTCGAAGTAGAAGGACCGCTTTCCCCGGCCGCCTGGCCTCCGCCGTCGCACCGCGTGCTGTTCGATGAGCTGGGCGTGGCGCCAGCGCCGCGTCAACCGGGCGAAGCCGCGCGACGCCTGTTGCGCCGCTTTGCCGGCCTTGCGTCGCGGGAACCGGTGTCCGATGCGGCGCTGAGCAAGTACGAGCAACTTGTGCTCACCCGGCTGCGGAAAGGAGCGCCGTTCGCCGAAGCGATGTTGGCGGGCTACAAAGCGTTCCTGAGTTCTCCGCACTTCCTCTACCTGCGCGAACCGGAAACGGCCGGGGACCACTTCGCGGTCGCGGGGAGGCTCTCTCATTTCCTGGCCAACACCCGACCGGATGCCGAACTGATCGCGGCCGCGCGCACCGGCCGGCTCGGCCATCCAGCGGTGCTACGCAGTCAGACCGAACGCCTCATCGCCGGCGCGGGCCTCGAGCGCTTCGTCCGCAACTTCACCGCCTATTGGCTGAATCTCCGCCACGTTCGCCGCGACGACCCGGACATCCGTTTGTATCCCGAGTACCGCTTCGACAACTATCTGGTGGAGTCCATGGAAGAGGAGACTCGTACGTTCTTCCGGGCCATGATTCGCGAAAATCTGCCCGCGGTCTCGGTGGTGACTTCGGATTTTATCTATGCCAACGACCGGCTCGCCAGCCACTACGGCCTTCCGCCATTGAGTGGTTCCGCCATGCGTCCCGTGAAACTGCCGGCGGGCAGCCCGCTCGGCGGACTCCTCACGCAGGCCGCCATTCTGAAGGTAACCGCGAATGGAACCACTACGTCCCCGGTGATCCGCGGCGCGTGGATCATGGAACGGCTCATCGGCGAGCCGCCGCCTCCTCCTCCGGCGAAAGTTCCGGCCGTGGAGCCCGACATTCGCGGTGCCAAGACGATCCGCGAGTTGCTGGCCATGCATACCAAGGTGGCCTCGTGCGCTGGCTGTCACGCAAGGTTCGACCCGGTTGGCCTGGCCCTGGAGAACTTCGACATACTCGGCGCGTGGCGCACGCGCTACCGGGGCATGGAGGAAGGCGAATCCGTGGCGGGCATCGACCGCGCGGGACACGATTTCGCTTACACGCTCGCCGGTCCCGTGGATGCGAGCGGCAAGCTCTTGGACGGAAGAGCGTTTCGCGACATCGGTGAGCTCAAGGCGATCTTGGCCGAACGGCCTCGGCAACTGGCGCGCAATCTGGTGCATCAATTCACTGTGTATGCGACGGGTTCGCCGGTGCGGTTTTCCGACCGTCCAGAGGTCGAGGCGATTCTCGACGCCCATGCCGCAACCGGTTTTCGCGTGCGCGATCTGATGGTCTCGCTGGTGCGAAGCCGGATTTTTCTCGGGCCCACGGAGGTACAAAAGAAGCCATGAACACACGCCGCCGCTTCCTGCGCGCCGCGGGCGTTACGCTCGCCATGCCCGCGCTCGAGTGTTTTGCCCGCGGTCCGGAGCGCGGCATGCTGCTCATCTCGAACAACCTCGGCGTGCTGCCCAAGCCGTTCTTCCCGCAAACCGCCGGACGCGACTACACGCTGTCGCCCTACCTGTCCGCCTTGGCTGAATTTCGCGGCGATTTCACGGTGTTCAGCGGCCTGTCCCATCCGGCGGTGGAAGGTGGCCACAGCACGGAGAACTGTTTTCTCACCGGTGCGCGTGGGCCGACCAAGAGCGGTTTCCGCAATTCGATCTCGCTCGATCAGTTTGCCGCCGAGAAGCTGGGGCAAGCCACGCGGTTCGCGACGCTCAACCTGGGCGTGAATATCGACAAGGCCAACCGGAGCCTCTCCTGGACACGCGACGGCGTGTTGCTGCCCGCCGAGGACAGCGCCCCGGCGCTGTTCGGGAAGATGTTCGTGCAAGGGGAGCCGGCCGAAGTGGAGCGGCAACTACATAGGCTGGAGGAGCGAGGCAGCATCCTGGACACGCTGCTCGACGATACGAAACGGTTCGGCCAGAGATTGGGCCGGGATGATCGCGCGCGGGTGGATCAGTACCTGACTTCGGTACGGGAAGTGGAGGAACGTTTGCATCTGGCGGGCGAATGGGAGAAGCGACCCAAGCCCGCGGCGGCCGGGCCGGAGCCGGCTGACATCCAGGACAAGAAGCTGTTCTTCGAGAAGTTCGACCTGATGCTCTCGATGGCGCGGTTGGCGCTGGAATCGGATTCCACGCGCATCGTCACGCTGATGGTGGACGCGTTTGCCACGCCGGTGTTCACCCTCCATCCCGGCCAGGACACCACGGACGGCTACCACAACCTGAGCCATCATGGACAGGCCACCGAGAAACTGCGGCAGCTCGACGATGCCGACCGGCAACAGATGACCCTGCTACGGAAGCTGCTCGATGGCTTGGCCGGAAAGAAGGAAGGCGGCCAGCGCTTGCTGGACCGCACCATGGTCCTCTATGGCAGCAACATGGGCGACGCGAATACGCACGACAACACGAATCTGCCGATTCTGCTCGCCGGCGGAGGCTTTCAGCACGGCCAGCACATCGCGTTCCGCCGCGACAACAACACGCCGCTGGCCAATCTCTTTGTCAGCATGCTGCGGCGGATGGGTGTGGAGACCGAGTCGTTCGCCAGCAGCACCGGGAGCATCGGGAATCTCGCGGCCGGTTGACCGCGAGGGCGAAGGGCGAATTCTCCATCCCGCCGCCGATGCTATTTTCGAAATACTGAACAAAACATGCGCATCACGTTTTTACTCCTGCTGACGACTGCCGCCGCGTTCGCACTCGATCCCTGCAAGGGCGAGGTGAAGATCTTCCAGTTCCCGCCGGCGCTGATGCCGCACATCGACGGCAAGACGGATGATTGGAAGATCGCCGGCGAGCAATACACGTATCGCAACGACAAGCTCCACGGCGCCGAGTGTGGCCATCCGCGCGGGATCAATCCGAAGGATCTCGACGTCTCCGTGAAAGTGGGCTGGGTGAAGGGACTCGATCGCCTCTACTTCCTCTACGAAGCCTATGACGACTACTGGGACTTCGCCCTCTACTCCAACGCCCGCCCGTATCAGAACGACATCTTCGAGATCTCCGTCGATGCGGACCTCTCCGGCGGTCCCTTCATCGCCAATCCTCAGATCAAGGATCCCGTGGAGGGTCACTTCCGTTTTGGCGGCACGCACGCGCAGAACTACCATATCTTCACGCCGCCGGTGAATCGGCAATGGTGCATGGTGTGGGGCGCCAATCCCTGGATCGCCGAATTCCCGTGGGCGCATTCCGCCTATGACTACCGCTTCCAACATGGCGAAGGCGGCAAGCTGGCGCTGGAATTCTGGATCACTCCGTTTGACTATGCTCCCAGCGACGGCCCGGGCCGCGCGGTGGTGTCCAAGCTGGTGGAGAATCAGTTGATCGGGCTCTCCTGGGCGGTGCTCGACTTCGACCGCGGGCAGAAGAAGGCGCCGGGCGGCAACTGTACGCTTTCCTCGAATCCGCTGAGCGTCAAGGATGGTTCGGCGCTCTGCGGTGCGCGCCTCATGCCGGTCGAGGAGCGCTTTCTGCCCGGCATCGAAGCCAGGTTCTCGTTCCAACTGGTGGATCCCGCGCGGCGGCTCGTCTATTTCAAGGACGAATCATTGGGCGAAGTGACGAAGTGGACTTGGCACTTCGGAGACGGCGAGATTTCGCATGAACCCAACCCGGTACACATCTACTCCAAGCCCTCTATCAAGACGAACGTCCTGTTGGAGGTTGAAGGGCCGAAGGGAAAATCGCGTTACTCCCGGCACTGGGAAGTGAACGTCCCTTGAGCGAGGCTTGAAGCTGCGCCTTCCACTCGTTGAGTTCTCTCTCCAGCCTGTTCGACCGAATGGGATTTCGCTCACTTGGGTCCGTGGACAGATCGTAGACATCGTCATTGAGGCGCTTCCATTTGCCTTTGCGGGCCGCGAAGCAGAGCGGCGTCTTTACGAGCGCGTCTTCGAAGCGCCAGGCCAGCAGCCGTTTATCGTCACCCTTGCGGCCGGCAATTACGTCGCGGATATCGCGGCCGTCGCGCGTCTTCGCGCCCGTCAACGTCGGCAACCAATCGGCAAACCAAGTGGGCGTCCTAGCGATGGCGCCGGGACGCGACAGACCGGGCCAACGAACGATACAAGGGCTACGAATACCGCCTTCGAATAGTTCGTACTTGCCTCCGCGGAACGGTCCGTTGCCGCCGAGCGGCGCCTGATCCGGCGAGACCTTCTTGGCCCATCCGTTGTCGGACAGGAAAACCAGGACGGTACGATCCCACTGGCCCGTCCGTTCGAGCGCCTCGCGCACGGCGCCTATTGTCTGATCGAGCGCCGAGAGCATGGCTCCATGGATGGCGCGCGGTTCCCGCGACATGAAACCGGGCGGGGCTTGCAATGGGACGTGCGGCAGCGGATGGGCCAGATAGAGGAAGTAAGGTTGGTCGCGATGCTGCTCGACGAACCCTACCGCTTTGCGGGTTAGCAACTCGGGAAAGTAGCCCTCGAGCTGGATTGGCGTTTCGTTCTCATAGGTCTGCCTCGTGCCTTTGCCGCCTCCGCCGGCGGAGAGGTTCGTACGGTAGTCGTGCATGCCGTTGAGGAAGCCCCAAAAGTAGTCGAAGCCGCGGCGATTCGGATGATACGGAGCGCTCATGCCGAGATGCCACTTGCCGAGCAGGGCGGTCTTGACGCCGCGATCGCGAAAGTGGCCGGCCATCGTTTTGACGCCGGTCGCCAAGCCATGGTTCGCATCATGCTGTTCGCGCAACACACCCGTGATCCCGGCGCGATCGGGCACTAAGCCGGTCATCAGCCCGGCGCGCGCCGGCGAGCAGACGGGCGAGCACGAATAGTGATCCGTCAGGCGTACGCCATCGGCCGCTAACCGGTTCAGATGAGGCGTATGCGGCCCGATGTCGCCGTAGCCCATGTCATCGGCAAGCACCAGAATGTAGTTGAGCTTCGGCGGCGCGGGCGCAAGCGCGGCCAGCAGTTTGCGCCGGGTGATCACCGGCCGATGCGCTCCAACCAGATCCGGTTCAGTGCCATCAGTTCTTCCTTACGCTCTTCGACCGCCGAGATGCGGGCGGTGACCGGCCCCTTCGTGAGGCGAAGCTCACCGGCGTCGAACTCCTGGAAGATGTTGTGGCCGGGCGTTGCCGAGACAACGCCTTCGAGCAACGCCCGCCCCACTTCGAAGCGCCAACGCCCCCCCGAGGCGGCAGCGCGGCAACCGTAGGCAAGCCGCACGCGATAGCGTCCGGCCACCACCACGTCAAGCTTCCACTCGGCGCCATCGCCCGGATTGCGCCATCCATCGATCGTGTCCCAGTCGTAGCCGGCGAAGCTGTAGTTGACAGTGGACGCGCCGCTTTGCGGCAATGCCTCGGGCTTTGAAGGCGTGCCTCCGGGCGAAGCCCAGGTCACGTTGGTCCCTTTTACGATGGCCCAGCTCGGGTGCAACTCCACCGGATTCTCATCGGGGCGTCCCACTTCGATAGCCGCCGGTTCAAAGCGCCGGCCGCGCGTGACTTCGGCAAGCCATGTTTCAAATTCGCGCCGCAGACTGGCGGCGGCCTCTGGCTGTTGTGCCGCGAGGTTCACCTTTTCAGATGGATCCGCCTCCAGATCGAAAAGCTCGGTGCGCGTCAGCTTATGGCGGCCGCGCGTGATCGACCAGTTGCTCTTCAGGCTGGGCTGAAAGCGGTCCCAGATGTGGAACAGCGCCCGCTCCGGCGGCGGAGACAGCAAGCTCTTGCCGTCGATGGGGCGATCCTTCGGTGTGGGCGCCCCGGCCGCCTCGGCGATGGTGGGAAACAGGTCCATCGCCGCGCGCGCGGACTTATCCTCCGTGCCGGGCGCGATGCGTCCCGGCCAGCGGAGGAAGCACGGCACGCGGATGCCGCCCTCGTAGGCGCTGGCTTTCTGGCCCCGCAGTCCGGCCTTGAAATACTTACTGACGCCGCCGTTATCGGAAAGGAAGATCACCAACGTGTTGTCGCGCTGGCCCTGGTCGTCCAGCGTCCGCAACAAACGGCCTATGTTCTCATCGCAGTGCGAGAGCATGCCGTAGATCTGCGCGTCTTCGAGCGGCACGCCCTTCTTTAGGTAGCGCCCGGTCCAGCGATTCTCCACATGGTTGGGCGAATGCGGAACGTTGTAGGCCAGGTGGAGGAAGAACGGGCGCTCGCGATTGTCCTTCACGAAATCGATGGCGCAATCGGTGAGGAGATCGGTGATGTGGCCGCGCGCCTTGACTGGCTTGCCGTTGTCGAGCAGTTGATCGGGATGAAAGTAGCGCTCCACGTGTCCCTGCGTGAAACCGACCCAACGATGGAAGCCGCGCTGATCCGGATGGAAGCGGCGGTAGTGCCCGAGATGCCACTTGCCGAACAACCCGGTGCGATAGCCGCGCGCCTGCAAGAGCTGAGCGATGGTGATCTCGCTGGCGTCGAGGGTGTCGCCGCCGAAGCGTGTATTGTAGATGCCCGTGCGTAAATAGTAGCGGCCGGTCATGATGCTGGCTCGCGTGGGCGCGCAGACCGGAGAGGCGTAGAAGCGCTGGAAGCTGACGCCTTCGGCGGCCAGGCGATCCATGACGGGTGTCTCGATCGACCTATTGCCATTGCGGCTCACGTCCCACCAGCCCTGGTCGTCGGTGAGGATGAGGACAATATTGGGCGGCTTGGTTTGGGCGGCCGCGAACGCCGGAGAAGCCAGCAGTTGACGGCGCGTCATTACTGCCCGGCTCGATAGCTCGCAACGGCCTCGGCCGTGCGCAGATGGCGGTTGAAGACGTTGAGCTTCAGCACCGCCGGCGACCTGGTCAGCTCGCCCAGGCCCATCACGTTCTTGAGGTTCGGGCTGAAGCGGCCCCAGCCGTACTGCCGATGCTCGCCGCCATCGTTGCATTGGCCGTTGGTGACGAAGCTGATGACCTTCGGTCCGCCATCCACGACCACCACGATGTGCTGCGGCTTCCCGGAGGCAACCGAGCCAGGGTCCGAAGCCCAGCGGCTTTCCGAGCGGCCATCGGTCAGCGTCAGTTCCACCGCGCCACCGGCAATGGTACGCAGCGCCAAGCCCGCGCTGCCGAGCAGTGTTTGACCGGCATCGAGGTTTGGCAGATTGACCCAGAGGTCCAGCGAGAAGCTGGCCCGCAGATCTTCCTTGCCATGATCGGCGCGTTTGGAGCGCTGGAAGAAAATCACGTTCGTGGCAGCCTTGTCCGGCGCGGGACTCTCAGCGGATCCCCATAGGCCCGCGAGCAGCACCGGATCGATCTCATGCACGCGCGCGACGTCCTTCTGTGTCTCGGTGAGATAGTACTTACCGCCGTCCTCCACCAGGTCGGGGTAGCTCATGCGGATGATCGGGTCGTCGTCATAGAGCGCGATTTCCGGCTCCGACCAGCGGATGATCTTGCCGGTGGGGCCGTCTGCTTCGACGCCGCCCGAAAGCCAGACGGGATTCCGCTCCTCATAGGAGTTGCTGCGCTGGCGCGGATGCTCGCGAATGAACCGTCCGCCGTGGTTGTGGAACCAGTAGAGGTACTTCCCGTTCCCGGCGCGCCAGGCAAAGTTCGCGGCGCGTGGATGCTTCATCAGGCGGCCGCTGGCGAAGCGCATGTATTGCGACGGCTCCCACGTGCGGCCGCCGTCGCGGCTGTAGGTATGGGCGGCATGGCCGTCGATGGTGCGGAATACACAGAAGATGGAACCATCGCTCATCACGCTGAACGAATGCTCTTCGGCGATGGAGCCGCCGCCTTTCGGCGTACGAATGCCGATGTCGCCGTCGGGCAGCGTCGCCCAGGTGATCTTCTTCGCGTCAGGTTCGGTCATGATGTTGGCGCTACGCAGCAGCACGCCTTCACTCGACGTGAAGAAGCCATCGCCAAAGCCGCCCACTTTGTGAAGCGGCACATAGCCCGCACCCTTGTAGGCAAAGGCCTTGCCGACGGTCCAGAAGAACTTGATCTTACCCTGGTAAGGATTCTTGCGGTCGATCTCGAAATCGCGCTGCGGAACCTCGTAGCGTTCCTTCGACCAAGTGCGGCCATGGTCGTCGGTGTACTTGAAAACGAAGTGGCCGAGGCTGTCGACACGGCGGTTGAAACCGTCTTTGTAGGTGGGCTTGTCGGCGATCACGCGACGGATGTTGTCGGTGTTGTGGTTGTAGAAAACGTAGACGCGGCCGGAGTTGGCCTTCAGCATCACGGCGTAGGAAGCTTCCGGTCCGTCGTTGGGCTCGATGTCGACGGCCTTGTCCCACGTCTTGCCCTGGTCGGTGCTTCGCAGGCTCACCACATGCTGACCGCCGGCGCCCTCCTGTCCGGGGCCGGTGGTGATGACGCACAGCCAGGCGCCGTCGTTGGTCTTGACGATGTAGGGCTGGTCGGCGTAGAACTCGTCGGGGATCACGGCGCCGGTGACGATATTGCGCGGGTCATGCACTTGAGCCAGAGCCGCGGAGACGAAGAGCAATGTTGCCAAGAATCGCATACTGAAAAGAATCCTCAGGGCCGGCGGAAGGGCTCGCCGGAAGTGATGAGATGGATCAACTCGCGGCAGAGGCAGTTGGCATAGCAGGATTTTCGTCCTCATGTCACGGAACTCCATCAACTGGTACACCAGTTGTCTGATTGAGCCTAATGCACTCCCGGGCCGTTGTCAAGCACCGCCGCGACGCACGGAGGAGCCGCGGGGGGCCGCATGCAACGGGGACCGGCGCCGCACGGTCTTCGCCGGCTAGATCTAGAGGTGGACCGCACGGCAACCGAAAACCAGATGCTGAGGATCGAAATGGTGTCGTAAGATCAAGTCTCAGGTGGCGAATGAAGCGAACCGACGGGATCACACTCTCCGACTTGGCCTATGAGTCCATCCGGACCACGATTCTCGAAGGCCGTTTGACGCCTGGCACACCGCTCTCCCGCCGCAAGTTAGCCGATGATCTGGGCATGAGCCCGGTCCCAGTAGGCGACGCCATCGCGCGCCTGGAGACGGAGGGTCTGGTCGAGAGCCGGCCCCGTGCGGGCACGCGGGTCCGCTTGGCCACGGCGGAAGAGATCCTCGGCAACTATGTACTCCGAGAAGCGCTGGAGACGCATTCCGCCCGGCTCTTTGCCGAATCGGCCACCACGGCGCAGCGCAAGAACCTCCTGCGCGCAGCCGAACGGCTGGACTTGACGTACAACTCGTTGGCTCGCATGCCCTTCGTGCCGCCGGAGCGCGGCGCGGCCGTGGAGCGCCAGCACATGGACTTCCATATGTTGATCGCGCGCGCGGCGGGCGTGCCCGCTTTCTCCAGCGCCGTCGAACGCAGCCTGGTGCTGCTCTTCAACTGGCTGTTCTCCCGCGTGCCCGCCTTTGATCCGTTCCCCGAACGCTGGCATCGCGACTTGGCTGAGGTGCTCACCACGGGAACACCGGTCGAAGCCGCCGAGGCCATGCGCATTCACGTCCGCTTCCGAATCAACGAGGCGATGGAGAGATCGAAGACTATAGCGGCCGAGCCTGCTCGCATGCTCCGCGGACCGCAGCGCGCCAAAAGCAAAACTACTTGATTCCGCGGTACGACTCTTTGGGCGGCCAGTTGTGGGCGCGACGCTGCCGCTCACGCCGAGCCCATCGAGCTCACCGTGGAAGCGCTCGAAACGGATACGGCAGTCGATCCGCGGCGGGGGAGAAGGGCGGCACGTTCCACTCCGTCGCGAGTGGGCGGTGTGCGAACCCCACCGGAATCGCCGGATGGCGCGGGCGGCGCGGTCGCGCTCCGCCCAGGAGGCGTCCGCGTCCCTGGCGTCGACTTGACGTAGCGCGGCCGCAGGCACCAGAAGGAACAGTTTGCCGGCCAGTCCACGGCGGGTGTAGCTGGTGGAGGAACGAGCACTTCGGCGGGCAGCGGAACCACTGGACCTGTCCGCTGGTGGTCACGTCCTCATTCTGGGTTTGCACCTCGAGATTCCCGGCATCGACATCAATGGCAGGGGAAGCGGCTTACCGGCGAACGGACGGCTTGTGGAGCGCCTTTGTGGACAGACCCGAACTCACGCCCGACACCAGTGGAAGCGCAGGCATCGCCGCCAGAATCGCCGCCGCGAAGACACCCGCCGAGGCAAACAAGATGGACAAGATCTCCAGAGCGGATCCTATTGCGTGATCCACCGATGCGCATGGGCCTCATGGCGCAACTCATCGGACCCGAGGATGGCCCCTGGGACTACCCTCGGCTCGCTCGGGGTCTCTCGCATCTCGAAGCGCGCCCGCGGGATATCGAACACGATAGTAGACCCGGGCGGCGTCTGGCGGGCGCTGGGCGCGCTAAGACAAAATCGGCCGCACTACGTTGCCAGCAACGTCGGTAAGGCGGAAATCGCGCCCTGCGTGGCGATAGGTGAGGCGGGTGTGATCCATGCCCATGAGGTGCAGGATCGTAGCATGAAAATCGTGCACGTGCACCTGATCGGCGGCGATCTCGATTCCGTATTCGCCGGTTTGGCCGTGAACGATGCCCGGCTTAACGCCCGCGCCAGCCAGCCACGATGTGTAGGCGGCGAAATGATGCTCGCGGCCTTTGGCGTCCCGGCGGGAGTTGAACGGCGTCCGGCCGAACTCGGAGGTCCACACCACGAGCGTGTCGTCGAGCAGGCCGCGGCTCTTGAGGTCTTTCAACAACGCGGCGATCGGACGGTCGACATTGCGGGCCAGGGGCACGTGGGTTTGCATGTCGCCGTGCGCGTCCCAGTTGTTCGACGACCCCACGTCGATCAGTTCGACGAAACGCACACCGCGCTCCACCAGCCGCCTGGCGATGAGGCACTGCCAGGCGAATCCATCCGCGCTTCCGCGCTCGAGCCCGTAGAGCTTCAGGGTGGCGCTGGATTCGCGCGTGAGATCGAACGCTTCTGGCGCCTCGCGCTGCATCCCGTACGCGGTCTCGAACGATTTGATGCGCGCCGCTAGCGTGAGATCCGTTTCACGCCGCGCCTGGTGCCCTCGGTTGAAATAGTCGAGCAGACCGAGTTGCAGATTCTGAAGTTCCCCCGAGGCGCGCGGGCGAAGATTCGGGATTGGCTCGGGGCCCGGCAGGATGCGCGTGCCCTGGTGCGCCGCCGGCAGGAAGTTGGCCGACCACACCTGGTCGCCCGCGTACGGCATCCGTGGCGCGATCACGACGAACGACGGAAGGTTTCGATTTTCCGTGCCGAGGCCGTAGCTCACCCATGAGCCGATGCTGGGCCGGGCGAACGTCACCGATCCGGTGTGCACGCCGAGCGTTGCCTCGTAGTGGTTGGTATGGTCGTTGCGGAGCGAGTGAAGAATACAGAGATCATCCACGCATTCGGCCAGGTGAGGGAATAGTTCGCTCACCCAGCGGCCGGATTGGCCGTACTGACGGAAATTCCATTTCGGCTTGACGAGGAAGCGCGTCTCGGCGAGCTGCCGGCCGTCATCGGCGATGAGCTTGGGCTTGTAGTCGAACGTATCGACATGGGAGACACCGCCGCTCATGTAGAGGAAGATGACGTGCTTGGCCCTCGGCGGAAAGTGCGGAGCTTTCGGCGTCATCGGATCGCGGTCAGCCGCGAGCATTTCGGAAAGCACGCCCGGGAGGAGCGCGGAACCACCCGCCAATGACCTTATCCAACTTCGCCGCGACGTCACGCTCATTGCTTCTGGCCTCTAGTCTAGTCCACGAACAGGAACTCATTACTGGCGAGGAGCACGGCAAGGAGCGCGGCCCACGCCTGGTCTTCCGGCCGGTCCGCTTTGCTTGCCTCGCTCAGAAATCGACCGGCTCGTTCCACCTCGTCCGGTTCGGGAGAACGTCCGAAGGCGAGCCGGAAAGCGAGCCGCAGCCGCTCCGGCGCCGGCTTCGCCCCGGACATCACGCGGCGCGCAAATGCCTCGGATGCTTGCGCGGGCGCCGAGCCGTTCATTGCGAACAAGGCTTGCAATGCCGTGGTGGAACTCGAGCGTTCCGGTGTGCTCGCGTTCGCGTCGGCCGCGTCGAACAAAGAGAGCATAGGATGGCGTTGGATGCGTTGCGCCATCAGATAGACGGATCGCCGCTTGGTTTCGTAGACGGCGGCAAACGGCCGATGCTGGGAATAATCCCAAGCGGCGGGATGCGGGAAGGGATGCGCGCCGCCACCGGAGGTCTCGAGGTCCCCGCTGATCGCCAGCAGCGCGTCGCGCAATGACTCCGCGTCGAGCCTGCGGCGGCGGAACTTCCACAGGTAATCGTTGGCCGGGTCCGCGGCCGCGTTCGATTCCACACCCTCGCTCGCCATCCGGTATGCGCGGGTCAGCATCAGGCGTCTGTGAAGGTTCTTGATCGACCAGCCAGAGTCGATGAACCGGCGGGTCAAGGCATCCAGCAATTCAGGGTGAGTGGGCGGCTGCCCGCGTACTCCGAAGTCATTCGGTGTGGCAACCAAGCCTCGCCCGAAGTGCTGGAGCCAGATGCGATTGACGATGACGCGGGCCGTGAGCGGATTGCGGGAATCCGCGATCCAGTCGGCCAGGTCGAGCCTGCCGCTCGATGACCCTGGCGATGCAACCGGTGCGCCTCCCAATACCTGAAGAAATCGCCGCGGAACGATTTCCCCGGGCTCGGTGGGCTCGCCTCGCCGCAACACGCGAGCGTCTTGGGGAGTTCCTTCCGCCACCGCGTAGGCTTGTTCGAGGGAAGGCGTCTGGAGCAGGATCATCATGCGCTGCTGCTTGGCCGCGGCAAGCTCCGCGGTCTTCTTCTCGTCAGTCAGCCGTTTGATATCCGCATCCACCGTGGCCAAACGCGCGCGGTGCGCTCCTACCATCGCGTCGATCTCGCCCGAGGAGTTTCGCACCACGAAGTCCTTCGGCGCTTTCGAACTCTCGCATCCCGGATAGGGAAACCGGGTGCTGGCCAGGATTCCGTAGAAAGCGTAGTAGTCACGCTGCGAGACCGGATCGTACTTGTGATCGTGACAGCGCGCGCACGATAGCGTCAGGCCGAGAGCCGATTTGCCAACGACGTCGATCGTGTCATCGATCGTCAAGTGCATGTACTGCTCGATCGCAAAACCGAAACGGCGCGCGATGGCGAGATATCCGGTAGCCACCTGCTTCCGCCAGCGGTCCGCGCCCGTGTCGCTTGGCAGCAGGTCTCCGGCGATTTGTTCGCGCAGAAACCGGTCGTACGGCTTGTCGTCGTTGAACGCCGCAATCACCCAATCGCGATAAAGACGCGCTTCCGGAACCGGAAAGTCGGCCGTGTCGCCGGCGGTGTCGGCGTAGCGGACTACGTCGAGCCACTGCCGCCCCTGGCGCTCACCATAGTGGCGGGATGCCAGCAGACGGTCCACCACCTTCTCGAAGGCGTTGGCCGAGCGGTCGTTCACGAACGAGTCCACGTCTTCTGGCGTGGGAGGGAGGCCGGTCAAATCGAAGGTCGCGCGGCGGATCAGCGTCCGGCGGTCCGCCAGGGGAGCGGGGCTGAGGTGCTTGTCCTGGAGCTTTGCCGCAAGGAAGCGGTCCACGGCGGTGCGGTCCCAATCCGCCCAGGGTGCGCGCCCCGGCGCGTGGTCTTTGACCGGCTGCAAGGACCAATGCGCCCGCTGTTTCGGCGTGACGACGAATTCCCGCTGCGCCATCACGGTCTGGTCCGGCCACACAGCGCCGTCATTGACCCAGGCGACAAGGTCCGAGATCTGCGCCTCGGTCAGAGCCCCCGCGGGCGGCATCTTGATTCGCTCGTGCTTTCGCTGCACCGCCCAGATCAGCAGACTGCCCGTGGAACTTCCCGGCATGACCGCTGGTCCGGAAGACCCGCCTTTGAGCAGGCTTGCGCGCGAATCCATCCGCAGCCCACCCGATGCCGGGTTCAAATGGCAAACGATGCAATTCTTCTCGAGCACCGGACGTACACGGGACTCGAAGAATTCGACCTTGCCGGGCGCCGCCAGCAGCGGGATGACGGTCGAGATGAGGTATCCGAAACGACGCATCACCAAGCCAGCTTGAGGGCGAACTGCACCAACCTCGGATCCAGCGCGCTGGTGAGCCGCCCGAACGTAGGCGCGGTGACGACGTTGTTCGGATTGTTGAAGTTCACCTGATTGAAGGCATTGTATAGTTCCGCGCGGAACTGGACCTTGACGCGCTCCGAGACCGGAATGTTCTTGATCAGGCCGATGTCGGTTTGCGAGAACGCCGTTCCCAGTAGAGCGTGGCGCCCCAAGTTGCCGAATTGCCCGTTCTGGTTGGGGCGGAACGCCGCCGTATTGAAGAACTGCTCGATCCGCCGCGAGCGCGAACGCCCCCCTTCGAGACTGGGGTTGCCGATCACATCCGGACGATCATTGCCATTGCCGGAAAGCGAATTGTCGCGGCCGGTGACCAGATTGAGCGGACCGGCGCTGTTGATCGAAGTGATTCCCGAGAGCTCCCATCCGCCCAGCACGCGGCGTAGCAGGCCGTGGTTCGGAAACACGGCCGGGACCTCGTACACCCAGGACAGCCGCACCACATGGCGAAGGTCCCACGGCGCGGGGCCCCACTCCGCCCAGGGATTCTCCCCATTCTGGTGCCCGACGCCCTGGACGCTGATGGTTTGTCCGAGGTCGAGCGCCTTGGACCACGTGTAGGCCGACATCAAGGTCAACCCCCGGCTGGCGCGATACCGCAGTGTAGTCTGCAGGGAGTTGTAGGAAGAGTTGCCGGTGGATTCCTGATTGTTCCACTTCTGATAGAGATCGGGAAACCGCATGCGGCGCGAGTCGATATTGGCGAGCGTCGACAATGCGCGCCCTTGCGCATCGTTGCCGGGTATGAAGGCCGCGGTGTTGAGGTTGCGCGTCTCGTAGAGGTGCCGCCCGATTCGGCCTACGTAACCGGCTTCGAGGGACAGGTTCCGGATCAACTCGCGCTGGATGTTGAACGTGATCGTCTGAATGCGGGGGTATCGATAGTTCTGATCGGCGCTATAGGCGGAGATGCGCAACGGGAAGAGGTTGCGCGAGTTCTCCGGATTCTTCAGATCGAGCCGGTAAGGGAACGGATTTTGCTGCCCGCGCCACGGATCGGCGAAACCGCCAGCCGGACGGTTGAGCGTCTGGCCAAGAAAGAAGGGCGCGTTCTGCCCGGTCTGATACATGTCGTAGAACGGGGCGTTGCTGTACAAGCCCCAGCTCGCCCGCACGCTCGTGCGGCCGTTGCCGAACGGATCCCAGGCCAAGCCGATGCGCGGCTGGAATTGCTTGTAGTCGTTGTGTTGCATCGAAGCCGGGAGACCGTTCGGGAAGTCCGGGGTCACGTCGCCGGCGAAGAGCAGGCCAGGATGAGCGATCGGGATGACTTTCGATTGCGCGCCTTGCCGGATGGTGGCGATCTGGGCAATCCCGACTTCTGGCCGCTCCAGCCCACGCACTTCCCCGAACGGGCCGAGCAACTCGTAGCGGAATCCCAGGTTCAGGGTGAGCCGCGGACGGATCTTGAAGTCGTCTTGAAAGAACAAAATGCCAGTGAGCGAGTTGGCGCGCTTGTCACTGCCGGAGCTGCGGCTGACGCTGGTCAACTCGCCGAGCACGAAGTCCGCGGCCGCCACGCCAGTAGTGGAGCCATCGAAGACAAAGCTTGCGCCGTCGTTGTTGTCGTGGATGAGATGCGTTTCCCGGAAGTAGTATTCGCCGCCGAACTTGAGACTGTGACGGCCTCGGATCCAACTCAGATGATCGGTGATCTGCCAGTTGGTGCCGCCTTCGGTCCACGAGCAGTTGGTGCCGGCGCCGAGACCGAAGCGTCCGGTGACGTTGATCCCGGGCGGTACCTTCGGACCCGCCAAATCCATGTTGATGCCGAACTCGCGCGGGGTCTTCGAAATGTTCGGGCACGTGCGCGTTTCTTCCTGGCTGGCGCGGCCCCAGCGGGCCTCGTTGATCACGTTGGAGGCGAAGATATGGGTTGCGCTGACGGAAACCAGCGGAACGAACTGGTCCTCGATATTGAACCCGTACGCCTGATACGGACCGGTGCCGAAGGGGTTTTGACGCGTGGTCTTGTCGACCATCATACTTACCTGAATCGTGTCTTTCGAGCTCAGCAGGTAATCCCATTTGCTGCTCCACTGATTCACGTTGATTGGCCGCGGCCCGGTGGTGATCAACGGCGAACCCGCCGTATCCGGGCCCACCGGAATGAAGCCGAGGATGCCCTGAGCAACCGGGCTGAGGCGCTCCCGCGGGATCGTGTTGTTCGGGAAGGGCCGGCCGGTGAGCGGATCGTTGATTGCCCGCGGGAAAACGCCCTGCCTCTCGGACGCGCTCAGCGGGAACGAAGTGCTCAAACCAAGCCCGCGGATGCGAAGCCCTTGATACGAAGCGAAACCGAAGAGTTTGTTCTTCAAGACGGGAAAGCCGATGCTCGCCCCATACTGGTTCTGGCGGAGGACCGGCACCGTGGGAGTGAAGAAGTTCCGGGCGTTCAGTTTGTCGTTACGCAGGAACTCCCAGGCGGAGCCATGAATTTCGTTGGTGCCCGACCGGGTGACGGCTTTGAAAACCGCGCCCGAGTAGAGACCGTACTCGGCGCTGTAGCTAGAGCCTGTCCCAAGATCCGCAAAATCGGACCAACCTCGGGGCCCGGCCCGGGCGGCCGCCCCGAAAATGTGGAGGGCGACGATTTCCGTGCCTCGATCGGCGGCATCCAAGGCCGCTCCAAGGCCGCCTAGGGCCTCT
>SYLY01000157.1 GCA_005808475.1 Acidobacteriota bacterium | reverse complement strand
GGCACGGCCAGCGACATCCTGCTTGACCAGCTCTGCGTAAGCTCCGGCGACGCTAGCGCCCCTGTCTCTGGCTGCGGCGCGCCTCCGCAGAACGTGATTCCGGAACCGTCCACCATGGCTCTCATCGGTGGCGGCCTCTTCGGGCTCGCTCTCTTGCGCCGCCGCAAGTAGTTCGGGCGTCATTCAGTTCAACCGCGGCAGCGAACCGGAGGCTATCTCCGGTTCGCTGTTCGGCTTTTAAGCTTGGGTGCGCCGGGCCTGGTTTCCTGCCTGACGCCGCTTCAGACCCTCGAGGAAACAAGATTAGGAGGAGAAATCAGCATGAAAAAAACCCTATTCACTCTGGCGGTAGCCGCGCTGTCCACCGGCATCGCCTCGGCCACCATCACTCTCGACGACTACACGAGCGTCACTGCTGGCGTCGGTACGGTCCAGAACGACCAAGCCGCCGACGGCTGCACCGGCCCGATCAATGCAGTCAACACGGGCACCAACATCATGGGCAGCCCGGCCGCCGGTACCCGCTACATGAACATGACCCGCACCTCCGGCAACCGTTGCGTCTCGGCGACCGTTGACCAGGGCGGGGTCCGCGACGACCTCAAGTTCGACTCCGAGCCCAACTCCAGCGGCACGCTGTTCATGGTCGGCCAAGGCGCGTCCTACGCTTGGCTCGCCGGCGACACCGGCGTGACCTTCACCGCGCAGCACGATCTCGGCAACACGGTCAACGCCACGGTCCAGATCGGCCTTCGCCTCGCGGGCGGCGGCGCTCCGGGCGGCACGTACGTCTATTCCGCGCCGATCGCCATCACCAGCGTCGTCGGCCAGACGTTCTTCATCCCCCGGGCGTCCTTCAACGTCGGTGGCGCGATCAACGCCGGCACCGTGATCGACGGCTACGGCCTGATCATCGTGGGCGGCACGGCCAGCGACATCCTGCTTGACCAGCTCTGCGTCAGCACTGGCGACGCTCGCGCCCCTGTCTCAGGCTGCGGCGCGCCTCCGCAGAACGTGATTCCGGAACCGTCCACCATGGCTCTCATCGGTGGCGGCCTCTTCGGGCTCGCGCTCTTCCGCCGCCGGAAGTAAGCTAGCTCGACTCCAACCCCGAGAGCGGACCGGTTGCCCGGTCCGCTCTTTTCATTTGCACATGACCCCGAACGACTTCCTCTCCCCGGATGCGCCACTGTCGCTTCTGACCCACTCCGGCGGGCCGTTCAGCGGCCTGCGGTCGGCGGCAGGCTGCGTTTGCGGCATCCTGCTGTATCACGGCCGTGACGGCGAGGCACATGAGGCCGCCCAGGCCCTCTCCACCCCGGACGGCGCCTTCTGGCATGGGATCGTCCATCGCCGCGAGCCCGATCCGGGCAACGCCGCCTACTGGTTTCGCCGCGTGGGCCGGCACCCGGTCTTCCCCACCCTCCGCGCCGCCGTCCGCGAGGTGGAAGCGCAATTCCCCGGCTGCCGCCTCGGCATGGGAGCCGATTGGGACCCGATCGTCTGGATCGATTTCTGGGAGTCCGCCCGCCGTGACACCGATTCCAGCCAGTGGCGCATGGCGACCGAGATCGAACGGGTAGAATGGAGAGTCCTGTTCGACTACTGTTCGGAACCCCTATGACCACCGCCCGCGCCGCCGTGATGACCGCCTTTGGCGAACCTCTGGAGGTGCGTAACTTTCCCGTCGCGTCTCCCGGTCCGGGCGAGGCGCTGATCCGCGTGTCGATGGCCGGGATCTGTGGCACCGACATCCACCTCTGGAAGGGCGAGCTCCCGGTGCCGCTCCCGCTCATCATGGGACACGAAAGCACCGGCGTCCTCGAGGCGCTCGGCGATGGACTGAGCAAAGACTGGCGCGGCACGCCGCTCAACCCCGTGGACCGCGTCACCTGGGCCAGTTCGATCGTCTGCGGCGAGTGTTTCTTCTGCCGCGTCAAGCGCCAACCCACCCGGTGCTTGACCCGCAAGGCGTATGGGATCTCCTATCGATCCGACGATCCTCCGCACCTGCGCGGAGGCTACGCCGAGCGCATCCTTTTGCGAGCCGGCTCGAGCGTCTTCCGCCTCCCGGACGACCTCCCGGACGCCGCCGTGGTCGGCGCGGGTTGCGCGCTGGGCACGGCAATCCACGGGTTGGAGCGGTGTCCGGTCTCCTGGGGGGACACCGTAGTGGTCCAGGGAAGCGGTCCGGTGGGGCAGGCGGCCCTGGCCGTGTCGCTGCAATCGGGCGCGGCGAGAGTGATCGTGGTGGGCGGCCCGGCCCATCGTCTGGAAATGGCGCGATCGTTCGGAGCGCACGTCACGATCGCCGTCGAAGGCTCCAGCGTGGCGGACCGGCGCGATCGGGTCCTGCGCGAAACCGGCGGCTACGGAGCCGATGTCGTGATCGAATGCGTGGGCCATCCCGAGGCCGTCAACGAAGGGATCGAACTCTGCCGCGATGGCGGCAAGTTCCTGGTGTTGGGCCAATACGCCAACGCCGGCGACATCTCGTTCAACCCGCACACCATCACGCGCAAGCAGCTCACCGTGCAGGGATCGTGGGGCTTCGAGCCGCGGCACGTGGACGCGGCGTTGCGGATGCTCGGCATGGGCCGCTGGGCGGAACTGTTCGCCGCGCAGATCACTCACCGGTTTCCGCTCGACGGGGTGAACGAGGCGCTGGAAACGGTGCGCGAATGGCGGTCGGCGAAGGCGGTGCTCGAGCCTTGAAGAAAGCGCTTGCCATCGGGCTTCCGCTGGCGGCGATCGCCGCCCTGGCGTGGTTCCTGCTGCGCCCCGAGGGTCCGCGCACCGTCGACTTCGAGCGCGCCCGCCGCGAAGATCTGGTGAGTTCGCTAGTCACCAACGGCCGCGTCGAGCCCCTGGAGTTCGCGGTCGTCAAGAGCGACCGCGAGGGGCGGATCGCCCGCGTCCCGGTCTCCAAGGGACAGACGGTCGCCGCCGGCCAACCCATCGCGGAGTTCGACGCCGCGGACGCACGAGCCGATCTGGCCGCCGCCGAGGCGCGCATCCAGCAGATCGAGGCGGAGCTGCCGCTGTACGACCGCGGCGGATCGCCGGCCGCGCTCGCCGAAATCGATGCCGCGAAGAGCGCGGCTCGGCAGCGGCGGGAAGTGGTCCGGCGCGAGATGGAAACAGCGGAACGCCTGTCGGCCAAAGGCGCGGCAACGCGGCAGGAGATCGCCGAGGCGCGCGACCGTATGGCTGCCGCCGATTCGGACATCGAAGCGCTCGATCGAAAGCGCCCCGCCTTGATCGCGCCGGAAGGACGCCAGGCGGTGGAGGCGCGCCTGCGCGAGGCTCGCGCCGCGGTGGACGCCGTGAAGAGCCGCATCGCTCGATCGGTGCTCCGTTCGCCCGCCGCCGGCTCCCTCTATGCGCTGCCCGCCAAGCCCGGAGCCTTCGTCCACGCCGGCGAAGTCCTTGCCGAAGTGGGACGGCTCGACCGGCTTCGCGCGATCGTCTACGTCGACGAACCAGAACTGGGACGCGTCGCCGTAGGTATGCCCGTGCAATTGACGTGGCAGGCGCGCCCCTCCGATTCCTGGGAAGGCGTTGTCGATAAGCTGCCGATGCAGGTGACGCCGCTCGGCTCACGCCAGGTCGGCGAAGTGACCGTGATCCTGGACAATCCGGGAGGAACCGTTCCTCCCGGCGCCAACATCGACGCCGAGATCCGTTCGAGCGCGGTGAAGGGCGCGTTGACGATCCCCCGGGCGGCGGTCAGGCGCTCGGACGCGGGCTCCGGCGTCCTGCTGCTCGGCGGCGATACCGTGCAGTGGCGCGCCGTGCGCCTGGGCGATTCCAGCGTGACGCGCGCCGTCGTGCTCGAGGGATTGGCGGATGGCGACGCCGTGGCGCTGCCGTCCGAGAATCCGCCGAAACCGGGAGAGAAGATTGCACCGCGATTTCCGTAGAATAATGGGGAGAACATGAGTTCCACCACCGGATCGATCCACCGCGTCAAAGCAACCCTGCGCGACACCAAGCCGCCCGTCTGGCGGCGCCTGGAAGTTCCGTCGGACATGAGCCTCGCCGCGTTCCACGAGGTTCTCCAAACCGCCTTCGACTGGTGGAACTACCACCTGCACGAGTTCCGGAACAAGCTCGAGGTTTACGGAGTTCCCGGCGCCGAGGACTTCGGGCCCGAACCCCAGTCGGACGAGACGCAATACACGATCGCGACGCTGCTACCCAAGGTCAAGAGCACCGCGGTCTACACTTACGATTTCGGCGACGATTGGCAGCACGACCTCGTGCTGGAAGCCATCGTGGAACCGGAACCAGAGGCCGCCTATCCGCGCTGCACCGCCGGAAAGCGGCGTGGCCCGCCGGAGGACTGCGGCGGCCCCTGGGGCTTCCAAGAATATCTCGAGGCGATCGCCGATCCCGCCCATCCCGAACACGAGTCGATGATGGAATGGCGTGGACCGTTCGACGGCGCCGCGTTCGATGCCGCCGAAGTGAACCAAAGGCTGGCGGCGCAGAAGGTCTCCGCGAACAAGGCCGCCGCCAGGAAGGCCGCCAGGAAGAAAACCGCGTCGAAGAAAGCGAAGGCCTGATCGTTCCCATGCGAGCTCTCGTTGTTGCCGCTCTCGCCGCCGTTCTGCTGGCGCAACACACTCCGCAGCCCCCACCCGAACAGCCCATTCCCTACAGCCACAAGAAGCACCTCTCCCTGGGGCTGCAGTGCAAGAACTGCCACACCAACCCCGATCCCGGTGAAACCATGGGGCTTCCCGCCACGTCCGTGTGCATGGGATGCCATAAGACGGTAAAGGCCGGCAGCGCCGCGATCCAAAAGCTAGCCCGTTACCACGCGGAGAAGACGGAGGCGCCCTGGGTCAGGGTGTACCAGATCCCGTCTTACGTCTTCTTCAGCCACCGGGCCCACATGGAATCCGGCGCGCGATGCCAGACCTGTCATGGCGAAGTCGCGCAACGGGACGTTCTCTTCAAGGAGACCGACATTTCGATGGGCGGCTGCATGTCCTGCCACAGGCTCAACAAAGCCAGCGTAGACTGCGCCTTTTGCCACGAGCCTCGGCAATAGCCACGATCCGAGGAGAGCCGAACGTGAGACTACTGGTTATCGAAGACGAAGCGCGCATCGCGGACTTTGTCCGCCGCGGCCTGGAAAGCGCCGGATACGCGGTGGACGTCGCCCCCGACGGCGCCGCGGCCATCGAACTGGTGCACGGCGCCGAGTACGACCTCATCGTGCTCGACCTCATGCTGCCCGACATCGACGGACTCGACCTGCTGAAGAAGATCCGCAACCGGAAGACCAGTCCGCCAGTCCTCATCCTCTCCGCGCGCGACGCCGTGGACGACCGCGTTCGCGGACTCGAACTCGGCGCCTACGACTATCTGGTCTAGACCTTCCAGTTCGTCGAACTCCAGGCCCGCGTCCGGGCGCTTCTACGCCGCGGCACCCCGACTCCGGAAAGACTCACCGCCGGCGACCTTTCCCTCGACTGCATCCGCCGCAAGGTGACCCGCTCCGGCGAGAACATCGAACTCGCGCCCAAGGAGTTCTCCATCCTCGAATACCTGATGCGCAACCAGGGGCGCCCGCTCAGCCGCACCATGATCGTCGAACACGTCTGGGACGTCGAATACGACGGACTCACCAATATCGTCGACGTCTACATCCGGCACCTGCGCGGCAAGATCGACGACCGCTACCCGGTGAAGATGATCCATACCGTGCGCGGCGTCGGCTACATGCTGGAAGCGCCCGTTCTCGCCGGCGCACAGACGGAAGACTGACGCGGTGGGCGGCCGCGCGCTGGGACTGCGTCTTCGGCTGACGCTGATCAACGCCCTGTTCAGCTCGGCCATCGTCGCGGTGCTCGGCCTGGTCTTTCACGAAACCCTTCGCTACACGCTGCGGCAAAACACGGAGGCTTTCCTCGACGAGGAGTGGGCCGTCGTCAAGAGCTACCTCCGCGTCGAAAAAGGCAGGCCGGTCTGGTTCTACGACCGGGACGATCCCGAGGAAACGGCCACTGTCCTCCGCCTGCGCCAAGGGCTGCTCCTCCTGGCCGACCGGCAAGGGAGAGTGCTCGAGGTCTCCGATGCCTACAGCCAGATCGGCGCGGAAAAACCCTCCGAGATCCGCGAGATCCTGGCCTCCGGAAAACCTTCCGTCCGCCAACGGCACGACGCGGACGACTTCACCTATCTGATCCGTTCCGGCATTCACATCGACGACGACCGCCGCCAGTTCTTCCTGTCCATCGGCCGGCCCCTCGAATCGGACGAACTCGTCCTGTCCCAGTTCACCCGCCGGTATCTATCTCTCGCTCCGGTGCTTCTGCTGGCGCTGGGCGCGGCGAGCTGGTGGGCGGCCGGACGCGCGCTCAACCCTCTGCGAACTTTCGCGGCCGCCGCGCAGTCGATCACCGGGGATAGCCTCAACGTCAGAGTCGAACGGCGCGGCGCCAACGACGAACTCGACGGGGTGATCGACGCCTTCAACAACATGGTGGACCGCCTCGAGAACTCCTTCAACCAGATCCGCCGCTTTTCCACCGACGTCTCCCACGAACTGCGCACGCCGCTCACCGCCATCCGCGGCCAGCTCGAGGTCGCCCTGATGACCTCGGACTCGAAGGAACGTTACCGCGACGCGATGGTTTCCGCCGTGGAGGACGTCGACCGCCTGGCCCAAGTGGTCCGCGCCTTGCTACACCTGAGTCAGGCCGAAAGCGGACAGGTCGCGGTCGCGCACGATCCGCTGGATCTGGCGCGGCTCGCCGGCGGCATCGCCGAGCAGTTCCAGTTCCCCGCCGAAGCCGAAGGCCTCGCACTCGAGACACGCCTCTCCCCGGCCACTCTCGCCGGCGACAAGATCCACATCGAGAGGCTGCTCTCCAACCTGCTGTCCAACTCGATCAAGTACACGCCCGCCGGCGGCCACATTACCTTGAGCGTGGTTCCCAACGACGGCGAAGTCCACCTGATCGTGGAAGACACCGGCCGGGGGATTCCGGCCGAACACCTGCCGCACATCTTCGACCGTTTCTATCGCGTGCCGGACGGCCATCGCGACCCCGAGCGCGGACTCGGCATCGGACTGAGCTTTGTCGCCTGGATCGCCAAGGCCCATTCCGCGCGGATCTCGGTGGACAGCGAACCCGGCAAAGGGACGCGATTCACCGTCTCATTCGCGGCCGCTTCCCAACCGGCGGCAACTCCGGCGCGAGCGTTAGAATCGTAAGCATGAGCCTACGGATCGCCGAACGCGACATCGAAGGAATCAGCATCGTCGACCTGAAGGGGCGCCTCGTCGCCGGCGACGAGGCTGCGACGTTGCGGGAGTTCGTCCAGACCAAAGTCCCGGCCGGACCCGTCAACGCCGTGCTGAATCTGCGCGACATCGAGTTCATCGATTCCACCGGCCTCGGAGCCATGGTGATCGCCTACACGACGGCGAAGAAGTCCGGAGGCGCGCTGAAGCTGCTGCACCTCAACCGTCGCGACGTGGAACTGCTGGTGCTCACCAAGCTCGATACGATCTTCGAGACTTTCGACGACGAGCAGGACTCGGTCAACAGCTTTTTCCCGGATCGCGAGGTTCGCCGGTTCGACATCCTCAGCTTCGTGCAGTCGCACTCCAAGGACTGATGCGTCTCGTCATCGTAGGTGGCATCGCCGCGGGCATGAGCGCGGCCATGAGCGCCCGCCGCCAGGACCCCTCGCTCGAAATCGTGGTGCTCGAGAGAGGGCCCGTGGCATCCTACGGAGCCTGCGGACTTCCCTATTGGATCGAAGGCCAGGTGCGCTACTGGCGCGAGTTGATCGCGCGCTCGCCCGAGCAATTCGCCAAGGAGCGCATCGATCTCCGCACCGGCGTGGAGGTGGCCGCGATCTCGCACCCGCGCCGGGAAATGCGGCTCGGCTCCGGCGAGACCCTGCGCTACGACAAGCTGGTGATCGCCACCGGAGCCCGCGCGCGGGAGATTCCCGGAAGCGGCGCGCCCCACGTGTTCCATCTGGTGACGCTCGGCGACGCGATCCGCCTGAAGGAGCGTCTGTCGGCCTCCCAGCCCGGCCGCGCGATCGACGTCGGCGGCGGCTACATCGGCCTGGAAGCGGCCGAGGCGTTGCGCGCCAACGGCTGGACCGTGGAGATCGTCGTGCGCGGCGCCAACCTGCTGCATCGCGGCGACGAGGCCCTCACCGCCGCGATCGTCAAGCACCTGGAACGATGCCGCGTCGCGGTGAAGCTGAACCACGCGGTGGAAGACGCCTCGGCGCTACAGGCCGGTCTGGTGCTCGCCGCGACCGGTCTGCGCCCGAACGTGGAACTGGCGGCGGCGGACGGCATCGAACTGGGGCGCACCGGGGCGATCGCCGTCACCGGCCACATGGAGACCAACCTCCACGGCGTCTACGCGGCCGGAGACTGCGCCGAACACCACCATATCGTGACTGGCCGCCCCGCCTGGATCCCGCTCGGAACCACGGCGAACAAGATGGGCCGGATCGCCGGCGCCAACGCGGCGGGCGCGCGCGGACGCTTCCCCGGCGTCGCCGGAACCGCCATCGTACGCATCTGTGGACTCGCCGCCGGCGTCACCGGCCTCTCCGCGGCCCGGGCGCGCGCCGAGGGCTTTCAACCGGTATCGGCCCGGATCGAAGCCCGCGACCGCCCGCGCTACTTCCACGGCCGCATGACGACGGTGGAACTGGTGGCCGATCGCGAATCGGGCAGACTGTTGGGCGCCTCGATCCTCGGCGAGGAAGGCGCGGCGGGGCGCATCAACACGGTGGCCGCGGCTCTGGCGGCGCGGATGACCGCGGAGGACTTCCAGCACCTGGATCTCGCCTATGCCCCACCCTACGCTTCCACCTGGGATCCCCTGCTGATCGCGGCGCGGCAACTGGTGAAGTCGCTACGATAGACGCAGTGCGTGAACGACGATTTCGAATCGAAAGTGTACGGTAAGCACACCATGAAACGACGAGCCTTTGTCACAACCGCCGCTGCCGCCACGCTGGCCGCCGCGGCGCCTCGGTTCGCGCCGCTCGACTACGGGCGGTCCTTCCTGTCCGGCGTAGCCGAGTTCAACCGTGTGAGGTTCTGGGTGGAGTCGCGTACGCGCGTCATCGACGACGGTACGGGACTTCACCAGGATTACCTGCAGTGCGCCGCCTGCAAAAGCGAGGACACGTTCGCCAAACAGAACCTGTTCTACAAGGACAACTACGATTTCACGCCGGTGTTCGGACCCGAGTTCGGCCTCATCTTCCGGCGAAGGGCGGCGGCGACGCCCAACTACCGCGAAGTGAAGGAGTCCGGCGCGATGTGGGGCGGACAGAAGATGGCCCTGCGTGAAGCGCGGGTCAAGGAACTGCGCACCACCGCGGAGATTCGCAAAGCCACCCACGCCGCGTTGCCCCTGATCGCGCGCACCGAGATCGCGAACAGCGACACCGGACTGCGCGCCATCATCGAGTTTCCCGTGAAGACGATGAACATCGAGGATCCCAAGGATCTCTATCAGGTGGACACCGGTCCGGTGGCGTTTCCCGATCTGTCGCGGCGCGGCGGCAACGTGGCCGAAACAATTTCGCTCGCCTTCGTGGCGTTCAACGCCCCGCATTTCGCCGACTTCATCCTGGAAGCCGAAACGCCCCTGCCGAAGGTTCCGGACGCGCACGTGATGCACTACTCGCGGATCTTCAGTTTCCCCGCCGTCAACCGGCTCTACGCGCAACAACTCTGAGAGGCCGTCGAGGTTCTGTTCCGCGGACTCTCGATTTTTCAACGACTTGTCAGGTTCGTTTTGCAATCTAGCTATTTTTTTTTCGCGTGATTCCGCTGCCATCCGGCGTCCGCGCAGGCGCCGGAGACGCCACGGGAGCATCGATCCAGAGGGGCGCCCGAAGTGAGCGGGCTCGGTTGCCACGCAGAGCGCTGTTCGCGTTCCGCACCGCCGCGGTGAGCTTCGTCCGCGGCGGTGCCCCGTTTTCCCGGCGCCGGGGCACAAGGAGCCGTTACCCAACCGGCGGCCGGGGATCGGACTCCGATGGAGACGGAACGCGCCAATCCGGCAACTTGCCGCCGCGATCCAAAGCCGCGAGCACGGCCTTCAGAGCGTCCGGGAACGGCCGGATCGCTTCTATGATGGTGTTCACCGTGTCGCGCCAATCACCGGAGTTGTCCGCGACGTCCTTCCAGGTTCGGGGACGGTCGAGTTCCGGTTTCGGGCCGGTCTCCGCGTCGCGGACGGGATCCGGTTCCGGCGGGGGCGCGGATCGGCCGCGGCGAGAGCAATCCGTGCCGAGGAGCCGCGAAGGGCCGGCATCGGGGCGCAAAAAGACGCACTGGACGCGTTCGTTCAACCAGCGTGACATAGGCCCTCCCGAAAATCGCGATCTCGATTTGTCAACGACTTGTCAGGTTCGTTTTGCAATCTAGCTATTTTTTTTCGCGTGATTTCCACCGCAATGCGGCGTCCCCGCAGGCTCCGGAGACGCCACGGGAGGCATCGGTCCAGAACGGCCGGCGTTACGACCCGGCAGATGGTCCAGCATTTTACGGACATTCGATCTCCTTTCCTCGACTGGGGCGCAAGGCGCCACCCGGCCCAATGGTCGCCCGGCGTCAAGAGGGCGACCGCGGTTGAATTCCATAAGTTATTGAAATGGTTGCGAAAATAATTTTGCGATATTTAGGAACTACTTGCAAAACCCAATTTGACAATCGAAAAGTTCGTGCTATGGAACACCTATCGAGTGGGTGCGCCGCTGGAGGCGGCGCGAATTGGGCCCTAGTGGCT
>SYLY01000156.1 GCA_005808475.1 Acidobacteriota bacterium | reverse complement strand
TGGGCGCCGTCCGCGCGGCCGCCGATAGCGAGGCCATCGCCGCCTCCGTGCCCGACTCGGCCGGCGTCTACTTCGTTCCGGCGTTCGCTGGATTGGGCGCGCCGTATTGGGACATGGATGCCCGCGGTTGCATCTCGGGCCTGACGCGCGGATCGGGCATGGCGCACATCGTGCGCGCGGCCCTGGAATCGATCGCGTATCAGACGCGCGACTTGGTGGCGGCGATGGAGGCCGATTCGGGCGGCAGGCTCGAGCAACTGCGCGTGGATGGCGGCGCGTCGGCGAACGGATTTCTGATGCAGTTCCAGGCCGACATCCTCGGGTGTTCGATCGTGCGGCCGGCCGATATCGAGACGACGGCTCTCGGCGCGGCGTATCTGGCGGGTTTGGCGGCCGGCGTGTGGCGGTCCACCGCCGAGGTCGAGAGCTTCTGGCGCGCGGAGCGTGTGTTCGAGCCGTCGATGCACGAGACGGAGCGCGAGCGGTTGTACGCGGGCTGGAAGGACGCGGTGAGCCGCGCCGGGTCGCGATAGGCGCTCATCCGCGCGCGATCGCGCGGCTCCGGCCCCGGCGGTTCAGTTCGGCGGCGAACTCGGCGACCGGCATCGCGTCGGCGCCGGGGGCGAGCACGCGGGTTTCGGGCGGAGACAAAGAGGGCCGGTGCACCACGGTCGCCCGGGGAACCTGGGGACCGGGCATGGAACGGCGCAGCGCCGCCATGGAAGCCGCCATCGATGGCGCGGGGGTCTTGGAGGCCTTGCATTCGACCATCCACAGATTGCCGCCGTGAGGAAACAGGAAGTCGACCTCCAGGCCTTGCTGATCCCGGAAGAAGTAGAGCTCCTTGCGCGCGCCGCGATTGATCTGGCTCTTGAGGATCTCCGCCGCCACGAAGCCCTCGAACAACGCGCCCAGGAACGGAGACCGTTCCAGTTCGGCCGCGGTTTCGATTCCGAGCAGGTGGCACGCGAGTCCGGAGTCGCCGATGTACACCTTGGGCGATTTGATCAGGCGCTTGCCGAAGTTCTCGAAGTAGGGAGGAACCAGCGAGATCTGTCCCGTCACCTCGAGCACGCGGAGCCACTCGGCGATCGTCGGAGCGGAGACGCCGAGGGGGCCCGCCAGATCGGTTCGGTTGAACACCTGCCCGTGCCGGCTGGCCACCAGGGCGAGGAAACGGCGGAAGGTGGCCAGATCGCGGACCATCGTCACCGCGCGGACGTCGCGTTCGAGATACGTCTGGATGTAGGATTCGAACCAGAGGCGGCGCCGCTTCGGATGACTGACGGCTTCCGGGTAGCCTCCGGAGAGAAGGCTGACGCGAGGTTCCTCCGCCACGCTGAGGGGAAGCAGTTGCAGAATGGCGGCGCGGCCGGCCATCGATTCGGTGACCCCTTGCATCAGAGGCGCTTCTTGAGATCCGGTTATCAACCATGGCCCCTTGCGCCGGGGAGCGAGATCGATGCGGGCGCGAATGTGTGGGAACAGTTCGGGCGCGTTCTGGATCTCGTCGAGAATCACGGGCGGCTCGAGTTCGTCGAGCAGGCCCCGCGGATCGGAACGGACCCGCGCCAACAGCGCCGGATCCTCGAGGAGAAGATACCGGGCACGCGGCCATTCGCGCCGCAACAGGTAGGTTTTTCCGGCCCGGCGCGGGCCCGTCAGTACGACGGCGGGGAAGCCGCCGGCCGCGTCCCGGACGATGGATCGTAGAAGCCGGACGACGGAGCGCATATGAGAATTCTAAAGTGGCGCTTTCGATTTGTCAAAGCTATTGTTTGAGTTTTCGAAAGTGACACTTTCGATTTCTCAAGGGTAGAATGTCTTCACGGGAGTCTTCGCAACAGCGTCAACTCCTCCACCGGGCCGGTGGGTTTCCTCGGAAAACGGCGTTCCTCGTAGGGCCCGCACACCGGTCCGTAGTCGCACCGGCCGCACGCTCCCCGGGCCGGAGCCGCCGGCAGGAACCCCGCGTCCACCGCGCGCGAAACGATCTCCACCGCTTGCGCGATCCGTTGTCTCGCCGTGGGAGTCGCCTCGATGCGAACGTCCGTGTAGCCGCCGCGTTGCGTGCAATACGACAGCAGCCCCGATTCCACGGGCTCGCCGAGAAGACTCTCCACGGCGAGCGCGTACAGAAGCGGCTGCAGCACCGCCCCTCCGCCGACATAGCCCGGAAGAGGTTCGGGCGGCTTGCCCGTTTTGTGATCGACCACGCGGAGCGTGTTCCGCCGCGCCGACCGTTCCACCAGATCCACCGACCCGCGCAGAATCAATCCGCCCTCGAGTATCGATACCGCGTCCGGGCTGCTACGCTCGTCGCGGCCGCCTTCGTCCGCCAGCCCGAACGCGAGTTCGAAACGATGCGGGCTCCACTCGCCTCCCGGCGCGGCCGCGTGGCGCGCCCAGCCCCGCAGATCCACGCGGACATCCTCCACCTCGCTGCGCCAAACGCGCGGGATCGCGGGGGCGAGATTGTCGGCGAACCGCGCGGCGCAACGGTCCAGCGCCGCGTCGGCCAGATCGAGAATGGGTTGGAGCCGCGCCGGATCCCACGGTGGCGCATTCTCGCTCTCCAGTTCGCGAAACAGCTCGAACTGCGCGGCGTGAAACAGCGCGCCGCGGGTGGACGGGTCCATCCGCTCGAGCGGCGCGATCTCTTCGCGCGGACGCAACCGCCGCATCGCCGCCAGGAAAAACTGATACGGACACGCCGCGTAGCGTTGCAGGGCGGTTGGCGAATGCGGGTGGCGTCCCAGTCCGTGGAGCCGGGCCAGTTCGAGCGCCGCCGCGTCGTCCCCCGCGACGAATCCGTCGGCGGGATGCCATTTGCGATGCCACCGCCGCCATCGGAATCGCAAGGCGCGGGCCAGATGCGGGTTGGCTCCGACGATGTACCGGGCCAAGCCGCGAGGCGCTCCGGCCGGCTGCCGCAAGGCCGGCTCGAGCGTGGCCAGATCGTATTCGGCGGCGTCCACCGCCCTCGACGGATCCGCGGGCGCGGGCCAGCCCAATCGCGCCGCCGGACCCGCCGCGGCGCGCCGTTCGAACGCGGCCAGATCGCCGAGCGATCCTTCCGCCGCCCGGATCGCCTCGAGCGCGTAGAAGCTCGGCACGCGCGGACGCGAGCGCGCGACGTCCATTCGCGGATAGCTGGCGGTCAGCGTGCGCGACGCCGCCGCGGCCGCCGCGTGCAGCAACATCCGTTCGCGCGCCACGCGGCCGTCCTGCGCGATCAGGCCCTGGCCAATCCTCTCCCGGAACTCGTCGAGCAGCAACGGATCCTCGGAGGCGCGCCTCGGGAACAGGCCCTCGGCGAACCCGGGCGTGAACACGGCCTCGAACTCCCTCGCGCGCGCCTCGTCGAGCCCGCCCACGAACACATGCCCATAGCGTCTCGCGGGAGGCTCGCGGCGCAGGAACCGCAGGCGCTCGCTCAGGACTCCGTAGACTTCCTCCGGGTCGACCGGCCCGGCCGCGGCCATCGGCTGCAGTTCGGCCAGCACGCCGAGCACCGGCTCCGGGTCGCGCAACGACGTTCGGGCCAGGTCGTCGAGCCGCTCCAGCCACTCGCCCCAGTATGCCCGTTTGGGAAGGTTCGCCAACATCGCGATCAGCGGCAACGCGAACCGCTCCAGCCGCCGCAGTTGAGCGAGCCGTTCCTCGATCCGCGGGCGGTGCTCGGGATCGGCGCGCGGGATCCGCGCCTCGAACTCGGCTCCCAATCCTCGCAGGCGGCGGGACCACCGCTCGACGCCGCCCACCACGGCCGCATCGACCAGCAACTGCTCCCATCGTTGCGGAGCATCCACGGCGCCGGGTTCGGGCGTGGGCTCCGGCTCCGGCCCGGCTTCGTCCGCGAACGCGGCGAACAACTCCCCGGCCGGCGCCGCCCATGCGCTTTCTCCTCGAACGGGAGCGCCCTCGCCGTCGAGCGGCGGCGTCCGCGCCAACGACAGATATTCCGCGAACCGCGATGCCGGGCAGCCCTCCGCCGCGCACAGCAGCAGCGATAGGAACGCGCGCCCCGCCGGATCGGGGCGGATCGCGCCGCGGCTGAAGCAGCCGGGAATCGACGCGCGGCGGAGCGCCTCCTCGACGAGCGGCTGGTAACGATCGGGGTCTCGCAACAGGATCGCGACGCGGTCGAATGGGACGTCCAGTTCCAGAATACGGCGGGCGATCTCGACGCATTCCAACCCCTCTCCGGGCGCGGAGAACAGCGCGAACGACGAATCCTCCGGCGGCGCCTCGAACGGTTCGGGATCGAACAGTCTCCGCCGCACCGACTCGATCCGGGTGCGTGGACCGGGTTCGCCGGCCGCCGTTGCCGCCACGCCAAGGGCGCGTTCCAGCGCGCCAACCGATTCGGCGTCTCCGTGCAGCGCCACCGCGCACACCGCCGCCGATCGCGCGGCCAAAGCCGCGATCAGGCGCTCCACGAGCACGCCTCTTACCGGCGTATCGAGCAGGACCACCGGCAATCCGAGCAGCGGGTGCGAGCCCCGAGCGGCAGCCTCCGCCGCGATCGTGTACGCCGCCGCCTCGTCGGTGAGCCGGGTCTCGTCGAGCAGGCGGCGGAACTCGGCGGCGAGGCGGGCCAGATCGCGGCCCGGTTCTCCTGCCGCGGCCAACGCCTCCGGGGCGACGGCATTGATTCGCAACTCCGCCAGCGTCGCCGCCAGCGCGCGCGGGAATCCCGGCGCCGCCGCCACCGGTCCGAAGTAGTCGAGCGGAGCCTCCCTCCGGACTTCGTGAATCGCGCGCGCGGCCAGGGCCTCCACGCCCAGGTGCGACAGCGGCGCCAGTCCGAGCTCCGCCACCTCCGGCGCGGCCAAGCTCGCGGCCAACTGCGTGAGGGTCAGCCGGTGCAGCCCCACTCCCCGGCCGGGCAAGGCGGTGCGCGCGAAATCGTCCGCCGCTCCCCGGGAGGGCGCCAGGATGAGCGTCTCGCCGGCCGCATACTCGTTCACGAACCTCGCCGCGCGATCGTGGAGAGCGCTCGCCGAGCGGCCCGTGACGACGATTCGCCGGCCGGCCTCCGTCATCCCGCGCGGCGTTGGCGCTTGTTCTTGGTGTTATCCACCACGACGGTGGGAGTGGATGACGACGTTTCCGGCGCCGACTCGTCCGCCGCCGTGGGCGGCTTCTTGAGCGCGCTCAGACTCGCCTTCAACGCCTCCATGATGTCGATCACCGGCGCCAGTTCCTGCGACACCGGAGCCGCCACCACTTCCCTCCCGGCGATCTTGGCATCGATCATCGCGCGCACCGTTTCGCGGTAGGTATCCTTGTATTTCTCCGGATCGAACGGCGCCGCCAGGGCCTCCACCAGACTCGTCGCCATCTTCAACTCGGCTTCGCGCAGGATGTCCCGGTTGGTGCGGAACTCGTCCATCGCGCGAACCTCGTCCTTGTAGTACATGGTGTGGAGCACCATGCCGTACTTGCCCGGCCGCAGGATCACCACGTGCTCGCGGTTGTGCATGCAGATCTTGGCGATGCCCGCGTAGCCCGCCTGCTTCAACGCCTCGAACAGCAGCGTGTACGGCTTCTCTCCCGCTTCCTCGGGCTGAATGTAGTACGAATCCTCCAGGTAGACCGCGTCCACTTCCTCCGACTTGACGAACTCCTGGATCTCCATGACCTTCGCCGTCTTGGGCTGGATCTTCTTGATCTCCTCCTCTTCGACGACGACGTACTTGTCCTTCTCGTACTCGTAGCCCTTCACGAGCTCCGAGCGGGGGACAGGCTTGTCCTCGGCGGCGCAAAAGATCACTTGCTTCACCCGCGAGTTGTCGTGCTTGTGCAGTTGATTGAACCCGATCGTTTCGCTGCGCGCGGCGGCGACGAGCTTGACGGGGAGCGACACCAGTCCGAACGTGATGTGCCCTTTCCAAATGGTGGATGCCATGAGAGACTCCTTGGGAGATTACCTCATGGATAACACGGGCCGGGGACGGCCTTCAACAGCGGCCGTCCCCACCGGGCTCCGGCTACTGGAGCCGCACCTTCACGTTGTCCATGTCCTGATTGGCCTCCGGACTCTCCACGGCCTTGTCGGTGAAGAACAGGAAATTCGCCTTGATGACGTTGTACGCGGAGGTCGGATTCATCTGGATGGCGACCGGATACCCGTTGATCGAGTTGCCTTCGATGACGTCGCCTCGCGGGCCGCCGGGATCGCCGGGCGCCGGATTATAACAGATTCCCAGCGCCGCGAACCCCACTCCCGCGGTGAGGGTGTTGTTGACGATCCGGTTGCCCTGGCTCCGGCTGCCGCGCACGAAAATGCCGAGGCCCGTGCCGAAGATCTGGTTGTCGTCCACCACCACGTTGCGCGACTGCAACACCATGATCGCCGTCTCCGGCGGGGGAGCGGCCGGCGGAATGGCCTCGCCACGGAACTGATTGCTCCGCACCGTCACGTTGGCGCTGTTTTCCACGACTACGCCGAAGGCGAGATTGGCGAACTTCCCGTTCCGGATCGTGACGCCGGTAGCTCCGCGCACGTGAATGCCCGTGCCGCGCGTGCCGCCGGGGCCCATCAGATTCGCACCGGCGAGGTCGAGATCGACGCCGCTCGCGGTGATCAGGATGCCGGCTCCGCGCGACGGGACCACGGTCATATCGTTGGGCACGACATACGCTCCGGGTTGATCGATGACGCCTTGCAGCACGACGCGGCGCGCCTGTGCATGCAGTCCGGGAAGCGCGAGCAACGCGGCCGCGGCGAGCGCCGCTTTCGCGGTGGATGGAAGCATGTGAGTGAATCTCCTTTTGGCCGATGAGAATCGGTTCGCGATATTTTGTCGCGGCCAAGCTGGATTCCCCCCTCGCCGCTTGTACAATTTTTGTAGGTGAGGCTCTTTGCGTTTTGCATCGTCGCGGCGGGCGCGGTTTCCGGTCGACTGTCAGCGCAGCCCGGCTGGTTCGTGGGCGGCGGGGTGGGCGTCTCCACGCTCTCCGGCGACGCGCGGTCGGCGATTTCGGCTAACGCCACGGCGCTTTCCCAGTACAAGCCGGAAAACGGACCGCTCGCCCACTTCTTCGCGGGCCGGCAGTTCGCCGAGTGGCTTGCCGTTCAAGGCGCCTACTCGTGGAACCGGAACAGCCTCACCTTGACGTCGGCGCTCTTCGAGGGCGGACGCGAGACGCTCTACGAGCAGTCGCGCGGCAGCCGGCAGCACGCCGGAGCCGTCGACGCGATGGTGTACTTCCGCGGCCGCTCCAGTTGGGTGCGGCCGTATCTTTCGGTGGGACTGGGCGTGAGTTCGTTTCACAGTTCGCGGCGGGAACTGCTGACGGTCAAGGGCTCTCCCGATCCTCCCGGCCAGTCCTTCTCTGCCACGAAACCCGGATTGCGCGCGGCGGCCGGGATCGAACTGTTGCATCGCGGCGGCTGGGGCTTCCGCTACGCATTCCTCGAGACGCTGCAGGGAAATCCCATCGGCGCCAGACTCACTCCGCCCGGAAAGCGGGGGCTCGCGAACTTCCAAAACCAGTTCGGCGTCGTGAAGTACTTTCGCTGAACGCGCTTCAGGGTTTGTGGAACTGGGCGTAGGGGCAGCCCGCCCACCAGATGGGCGCTTCTTCCATGGCCTCCGCAAGCACGCGTGCGTGGCAGACGCGGCAGTAGTTCGGCTTGCGCAGCGCCTCGCCGACCGGGGCGATCCTCATGATCTCCTCGAACACGCATAGCTCGCGTCCCGCGGCCTTCGACTCGGATACGCTCGCCAGCGGCCCATCCTTGGTTTGCTCGAGGTTCAGGCGCGACAGAATACGCGATTGCAACCGGGCGGGAGCCTGGGCGGAGGCGGGATCCTCTTCGTCCGCCGCGGCCGCGAATTCGCGCCACAGATTGTCGAGTTCATCCGCCATCGCGCCACCTCCTTTCAAAATTGTCCCTCGCGCGCGCCAGCAGCCGCTCGACCGCTTTCCCCGTGCGGCCCGTCGACTCCGCGATCTCCTTCGACGAGCGGTCCTCCCAATAGCGCCACAACAGAACGGCCGAATAGTGTTCCGGCATTCCGGCCAGCACCGACCTCGCCTTCTCCGAGAGCTTGCGGCGGTCCAGTTGTTCGTCGACCGGCGGCGCGGCGTCGTCCACCGCGTCGTCTCCCTCCTCCCACTGGTCCCACTCGCGCAGCCGGCGCCGGTAGTGGTCCTCCACTTTGTGGCGCGCGATGCCGAGAATCCACGAGCCCAGCGCGGATCCGCCCCGGTAGCCGGGCAAGTACTGCCACGCCGCCACGAACACCTCCTGCACCAGATCCTCCACCAGATCGGCGCGAGGCAGCAGGCGCGACCTTACGAAGGCGTGGACGGGCCCCGAATAGCGCGCCACGAACTCCGCGGTCGCTTTTCGATCCTTGCGCAGGACCGCCGCCGCCAGCTCCATGTCGGGATGCGAATCGACGCCAGCGAGCGGAGCCGGAATCCGGACCGGAATCATCGCCGCGCCTTCCATTCGTGCGGTGTGTCGCGTCCGTCCGGCCGTTTCCCCCGCCTCACACGACGATTCTTTCGTCGCCGTCGCGCCGTGTGATGCGTTCGCGATCCAGGAACTCGAGCAGCGGGATCGCGTATTTGCGGCTCACGCCGGTCCAGTCCTTGAACGCGGGAACCGAGAACCGCTCGCCCTTGCGCGACGCCAGCAGGCGCTTCAGCGTGTCCACGGCGGACGCATGATAAATCAGATCGTCGTTGATCCGCACCAGCTTCCGCTGGCGGAACAAAATCTGCAACAGCGATCGCGACCGCGCCGCTTCCACGCCGCACTTGGCCAGGACCTCGGCGGTCGCGGGCACGGCCAGCCCTGCTTCCTCGAACGCCTTCTCGATGCGCGCCACCGCCTCTTCCTCGTCCTGCTTCAGGTGGAGCTGATGGGAGCGTAGCCGCAGGAACTCGCCCTCCGCGGTGACCGTCTTCGATTGCCGCAGCATCTCGTCCAGCAGGAACGCGGGAGCTCCACCGAATTCGCGCGTGCGCACTTCCTCGCGGGCGACGCCCGGCAGCAGTGGATTCTTGCGGTGGAACGCGGCGCAGATCTCGTGCAGGCTCTGCTGCCGTCCGGTGAACCACGCGCGGTCCACCACCCACGGCTCCGGCCCGGGCAGCACCTGCAGCCGCTCGCTTTTCAGCGCCGCGTCCAGGGCAGCCGCGGCCAGCCCCGTTCGCGCCGCGAGCGCGCGGCGTCCGCATCCGAACTTCGATTCGCGCGCGAAGGTTTCCACGCGAACCGCCGGCGTGGCCTTCGCCAGGGCCGCGATGCGCTTGGCCGCGTCCACTCGCTTGATGCGAGCGGGAGGAGCGATGTCCACCACCGTTCCGCCGCCGATGGTCACCACGGGCGAGAACATGCGGACAATGAAGCGGTCGCCCGGGAGCAGCAGCACCGGTTCGCGAAGCACCAGGCGCGCCGGAGCCGATCCGCCAGGTTGCAGCACTTCGCGATCGAGCAGTCTCACTTGCGCTTCCGTCTCGGCGGTCCACGCGTGGAAATGCACCGGCGCGCGATGCTTCAGCGGCTTGGCCGAGGGCAGCAACTCGATCTCGCAGTCGAACAGGCGAGCCGCCTCGAACGTTCCCGGTTCCACCAGCGTCATGCCGCGGCCCAATTCGGATGCGTCCACGCCGGCGAGGTTCAGCGCCGTCCGCTGTCCCGCGCGAGCCTCACGCGCGGCGGCCGAATGCACCTGGACCCCGCGAACGCGCGGCCGTTTGCCGCCGGGCTGCACCTCCACGTCCTGCTCGAGCGACACCCGGCCGGAGACGAGCGTCCCCGTCACCACGGCGCCGAATCCCTTCATGGTGAACGACCGGTCCACCGGCAATCGGAACGGACCATCGGCGCTCTTTTCCGAGATGCGCCGCGCGAGGTCCGCAAGCGCGGCGCGGAGGCCGTCCAAGCCCGCTCCCGTCTTCGAACTCACCGCCACCACCGGCGCGCCCTCGAGGAATGAGCCCGCCACGAACTCCTCCGCCTCGAGCTTGACCAGTTCGAGGATGTCGGGGTCCACCAGATCGGACTTGGTCAACACGACGATCCCGTGCTTGATGCCGAGCAACCGGCAGATGTCGAAGTGCTCGCGCGTCTGGGGCTTGATCGATTCGTCCGCGCCAATCACCATCAGCACGAGGTCGACGCCGCCCGCGCCGGCGAGCATGTTCTTGACGAAGCGCTCGTGGCCGGGGACGTCGATGAACCCGATCCGCAGATCCTTGTCGAGTTGCAGGTGAGCGAAGCCGAGGTCGATCGAGATGCCGCGCCGCCGCTCCTCTTCCCATCGATCCGGCTCGATTCCGGTCAGTGCGCGAACCAGCGCGGACTTGCCATGATCGATGTGCCCGGCGGTACCGGCGATAATGTTCCTCATGAGATCGGGCTTCCTTCTATTATTGGCCTGCGTGGCGGCGGCCCAACAGCAGCCCGCTCCGCAACCCGCGCCCGCCGTGGAGGAAACGCCGGTGTTTCGCGGCGGCGTTTCCATGGTGCGCGTGGACGCCCAAGTGGTGGACGGCAAGCGCGCCATCGCCGATCTCGACAAGTCCGACTTCACCATCGTGGACGAACGCGAACCCGCCGTGATCGAATATTTCGGCCGCGAGGCCGAGCCGCTGTGGCTGGTCCTGCTGCTGGACGTGAGCGGCAGCATGACCAAGTACGTCGCCGACATGGCCCGCGTGAGCCGCGATGCGCTCGGGCGTCTGCGGCCGGAAGATCGAGTGTCGGTGGTCCTGTTCGGCCGCAAGACGCGCGTCGAGCTCGACTTCACCGATTCGCGTCCGGATGCCACCGCCGCGATCGGACGCGCGGCTCGCGACAAGGCGCTGGCCGCGGGATCGGCGATCAACTCCGCCATTATCGACGCGGCCACGCATCTGAAGACGAAGGCCGAAGGCAAGCCCGGGCGGCGCGCGATCGTGATTCTCACCGACAACGCGGACCTCAACTATCAGGTTCCCGACGAGGCCGCCATATCGGCTCTGTATGGGGCCGACGCGGTGTTGAACGCGATCGTGACTCCCAAGGCGAAACCGCCCACCGTCGCCGCGGGCCGCAATCCCGACTTCACGCCGGCCAACGTGTTCGCTCTGGCGAAGGAGTCGGGCGGGGAAGTGCTGCGCGCCGAAAAGGCCGATGAAACGTTTCGCGAGATGATCGAGCGGATCCGGACGCGTTACAGTCTGCACTACCGGCCGCCGGAAGGCAAGCCAGGGGGGATGCGCCACATCCGCGTGGAGCTTTCCAAACAAGCTCGCGCCCGCTATCCGAAGGCCGAGGTCCGCGCCAGAACGGGGTATTCGCAATGAGTCTCGATCGAATGAACGAGGTCCGCCGGCGGCACGCCGCCGCCGAAGCGGGTGGGGGCGCGGCTCGCGTCGAACGGCAGCACGCCGAAGGCAAGATGTCGGCGCGCGAGCGTATCGAACTGCTGCACGACGAGGGCACGTTCGAGGAGATGGACAAGCTGGTCCGCCATCGCTGCCACGATTTCGGCATGCAGGATCAGGTGATCGACGGCGACGGCTTCGTGACGGGCTACGGCTATATCCATGGCCGCCTCGCCTTCGTGTTCGCGCAGGACTTCACCGTCTTCGGCGGATCGCTTTCGGAAAC
>SYLY01000155.1 GCA_005808475.1 Acidobacteriota bacterium | reverse complement strand
CCGTCTCCGATGGCATCGGCTTCACCGTCACCACATCGCAAAAGATCTGGCCGGATCATCCCGAAAAGGTCTGCGCGTTCACCGAGGAGTTCGCGGCGCGGACCCCCAAGACCGTAAAAGCCGTGCTCAAGGCGCTGCATCTGGCGAGCGAACACATCGACAACATGGCGAACAGGCCGGCCGTGGCGGAGACCATCTCGCGGCCTTCCTATATCAACTGCCCGAAGGAAGTGATCCTCGACCGGCTGCAAGGCAAGTACGACTACGGCAACGGAGTCAAGGAACAGGATCCGAACTATATGATCTTCTCCGCGCGGGGCTGCAACTACCCGTCCAAGACTTTCGGCCACTGGTGGCTGAGCCAATTCCGGCGATGGGTAATGGTGAAGGCCGCGCCGGGATATGCGCAGGTGGTCAATCGCGTGATGCGCCCCGACATCCATCTCGAGGCGATGAAGGAACTGAACGTCAAAACGGCGGCGAAGGACATGCAGCCCGTGAAGTTGATGGACGGCGTCTTCGACCCCGCCGATCCCGAACGCTACGCCAAAGCGTTCCCCGTGCACAGCCTCGCCGCTTGATCGAGAAAAGGACCGACATGTTAAAAACCCTAGAGAACACCGCGCTCGCGTTCACCGGAATCGTTTGCATGGCGCTGCTGTGGGCGCTGCTCAGCGCCACCGTCGCGCCCGATCTGCCGTCGCCCTTGAAGACATGGGAGGAAAGCAAGCTCTACATCCTGCATCCGTGGGACAAACGCGGCGAGATGGATCAGGGCATCCTTCGAATGGCGGCGTACAGCTTGTTCCGTGTCGCGAAGGGCTTCTTTCTGGCGGTCCTGATCGGGACGCCGCTCGGCTTTCTGCTGGGCGCGTCGCCGCTGTTCCACAAGATGTTCGACCCCACGATTCAGGTGCTGCGGCCCATCTCGCCGCTGGCCTGGCTGCCGTTGGGGCTGATCCTGTTCCGGCAGTCCGAGCCCGCGGCGCTCTTCACCATCGCGCTGTGTTCGATGTGGCCGACAGTGATCAATACGATGCAAGGCGTGCGCTCGATTCCGCAGGATTACCTCAACGTCGCCAAGGTGCTTCGTCTCTCGCCGTGGAAGCGCTTCACCAAGGTGTGGCTGCCGGCCACGCTGCCGTTCATGTTCAGCGGATACCGGCTGAGCCTCGGCTTGGCGTGGCTGGTGATCGTGGCGGCGGAGATGCTCACCGGAACTCCCGGCGTCGGCGGGTTCCTGTGGCAGGAATACAACAGCCTCATCTACTCGCACATCCTGTTGTGCATTCTCACCATCGGCGTGGTCGGCTTCGCGCTCGACCGGCTGATGGGCATGGCTGAGGCGCGGCTTCGCGCCGCCTAGGAGGAACCGATGGCTCTCATCGAAATCGCCGGCGTGGCGAAAACCTTCGGCGAACGTTGCGTGCTTTCCGGCGTCAGCCTCGCGGTGGAGGAAGGCGAGTTCGTCTCGATCGCCGGCGCTTCGGCGTCCGGCAAGACGACCCTCATGAAGATCGCGCCTGGACTGATGCCGGCCGGCAAAGGCTCGGTCTCCGTGGACGGCAAGCCGGTCACCGAGTTCTCCCGTGAAGCGGCGATCGTGTTTCAGAACTACTCGCTGCTGCCGTGGCTCTCGGCGCTCGAAAACGTGCGGCTGGCGGTGGAGCCGGCGTTCCCCGGAAAGGGCGCGGCCTGGCATACGGCGCACGCGGACCGCTACCTGCGGATGGTCGGCTTGGGAACCGCGATGTCGAAACGGCCGGGGCAGTTGTCCGGCGGCATGCGGCAACGCGTCGCGATCGCGAGAGCGTTCGCCGTCGAGCCGAAAGTGATGTTCCTCGACGAACCGTTCGGCGCGCTGGACGCTTTGACGCGCTCGACGTTGCAGCAGGAACTGGCGCGGATGTGCTCGGAAGCGTCGCGGCCCGTCACCACGCTGATGATCACCAACAACATCGACGAGGCGATCCTGCTGTCGGACCGGATCGTGGCGCTCGGCCGCGGTCCCGCCGCGTCGCTGAGTCCCGCGGTTCCGGTCGGACTTCCCAAGCCCCGCGCCGCGAACCTCCTGCTGCACGACAAGGCGGCGGTTCTCATCCGCGCGCGCCTCGCCGAGTTCCTGACCGCGACGGCGCGGCCCCCGGCGGCGGTGCGTGGGACTTCGGTCCCAGCCGCGCGGGAAATCCCGGTTGAGGCGAGGTCATGATTAGCGAACGTCCACTGGAAATCACGTCCCTCACGAAAGTGTTTGAAACACCAGAGGGCAAACATGTCGCGGTGAAGGATTTTCACGTTCGCATCCGGCCCGGCGAGTTCGTGTCGCTGCACGGCCATTCCGGCTGCGGCAAGTCCACCGTGCTGTCGATCGTCGCCGGACTGCAGAGCGCTACCTTCGGCGGCGTCGTGATCGATGGCCGCGAGATTACCGCTCCCGGACTCGAGCGTGGCGTCGTATTTCAGTCGCCCTGCCTGCTGCCTTGGTTCAATGCGATCGACAACGTGATCCTCGCCGCGCGTCAGGCACATCCGGAGTTGCCCTCCGCGCAACATCGCGCGGCCGCGATGAGGTACCTGTCGCTGGTGGGCGTCGGCGAGTTCGCGCGGTCCATGCCCGCGGAGCTGTCGCAGGGAACGCAGCAACGCGTCGCCATCGCGCGGGCGTTGTCGCTCGAACCGCGCTTCCTGCTGCTTGACGAGCCGTTCGGAATGCTCGACTCGATGACTCGCTTCGAACTGCAGGACCTGGTGCTGGAACTGTGGGAGCGGGACCGCAAGACCGTAATCCTCGTGACGCACGACATCGACGAAGCGATCTATCTCTCCGACCGGATCGTGCTCATGACCGACGGTCCCGAAGCGCGCGTCGGGCTCGATCTCGCCATCGATCTGCCGCGGCCGCGCGAACGCCGGATGGCGATGGAAGATCCCGAGTACTTCCGTCTGCGCGGCGAAGTGATCCGGTTCCTGGAACACAGCGGTAATCAGTTCGCGAAGGAGGCCGCATGACCGAGAGGCTGGTGGTCGTCGGCAACGGAATGGCCGGAGTCGCCTGCGTGGAGCAGGTTCTCAAGCACGGCCGCCCGTTCGATATCACGATCTTCGGCGACGAAACCCACGTCAACTACAACCGGATCATGCTGTCGTCGGTGCTGGCCGGCGAGAAGGACTTCGACGACATCGTACTCAACGACATCGACTGGTACAAGAAGAACTCGATCCGGGCGCGCCTCGGCGTCCGCGTGGAATCGATCGACCGTCAGGCCCGCGTGGTGGCGGGCTCGGACGGTTCGTTCGCGGCCTACGACAAGCTGATCATCGCCACCGGATCGAGCGCATTCGTTCCTCCGGTGGACGGCGTGAACAAGTCCGGCGTGTTCGTGTTCCGCACGCTCGACGATACGCGGCAACTGGTGGAACTCGCCGGCCCCGGCATCAAGGCGGTGGTGATCGGGGGAGGTCTTCTGGGCCTCGAGGCGGCGCGCGGATTGCAAGTGCGCGGCTGCGACGTCTCGGTGGTGCATCTGGCGGGTCATCTGATGGAGAGGCAGCTCGACCCGGCTGGCGGCGCGTATCTGGCGCGCAAGATGGAATCGCTCGGTGTGCGAGTGCTCACCGGGCGGAACACCGAGGCGCTTCTCGGCAACGGACACGTCGAGGGCGTCCGTTTCCGCGACGGCGAAGAGATCGATGCGAACCTGGTGGTGATCGCGGCCGGCATCCGGCCGAACGCGTGGCTTGCCAAGGCGGCGGGGCTCGACGTCAACCGCGGTATCGTCGTCGACGACCGCATGCGGACCTCCGATCCGCGCGTGTTCGCCGTGGGTGAATGCACCGAGCATCGCGGCCAGATCTTCGGGCTGGTGGCGCCTCTGTTGGAACAGGGAAAGGTGCTGGCGGCGGCGATCGCGGGCGGCAACGACTCCAGCTTCGAAGGCGCCGCCACCGCCGCCAAGCTCAAGATCATGGGCGTCGACGTGTTCTCCGCCGGCGACCCCGATGACACCAAGCCGGGAACGGAGGCGATCCGATACGAGGACCCGGCGCTTGGCGTCTATAAGAAGCTGGTGCTTCGCGGCGGCCGCCTGCAAGGCGTGATCCTCGTTGGAGACGCATCCGACGACCGCCGCTACATGGACTGGCTTCGCACCGGCAAGGACCTCACCAAGGACCGGCGGCATCTGCTGACACCGCCGCCCGCCGCCGACGCGGGCGTGGATGTCGCGCAAATGCCCGAGAGTGAAACCGTGTGCGGGTGCATGGGCGTCAGCAAGGGCGACATCATCCGCGCGGTCCACGAGACGGGCGTGAACACGTTCGCCCAGTTGAAGGACCGCACGCGCGCTTCGACCGGATGCGGAAGCTGCGGCGAACTCTGCAAGTCGCTTCTGCGCGCCGTGGCGCCGGAATTCGAGGAGGACAAGGTCAAGGTCCTGTGCGACTGCGTGAAGTTCCCGCAGGACAAACTGCGCGACATCATCCGCTCGCAAAAATTGAAGTCGGTGACCGAAGTGCTCGAGATCTACGGCAACGGCATCGGCTGCGAAGTCTGCAAGCCGGCGCTGGCGTACCTGGTGGACGTGGTCCACTGCGGCGGTCACGAAGAAGACCGCTCCGCCCGCTTCATTAACGATCGCGTGCATGCCAACATTCAGAAGGACGGCACGTTCTCCGTGGTTCCGCGAATGCGCGGTGGCGTGACCACTCCGGCCGAACTGAGGCGCATCGCCGATGTCGCCGACAAGTATAAGGTCGGCATGGTGAAGGTGACCGGCAGCCAGCGGATCGATCTGCTCGGCGTGAAGAAAGAGGATCTGCCGAAGATGTGGGCGGACCTCGACATGCCGTCCGGACAGGCGTACGCGAAGGGTTTGCGCATGGTGAAGACCTGCGTGGGATCGGACTTCTGCCGGTTCGGCGTGCAGAACTCCATCTCCACGGGCATCGAGCTCGAGCGCCGTCTCGAGAACCTCTACACGCCCCACAAAACCAAGCTCGCCGTGGTCGGCTGTCCGCGCAACTGCGCCGAGGCGACGGTGAAGGACATCGGGTTGGTGGGCCAGGACGGAAGCTGGCAGGTGGTGGTGGGCGGCGCCGCCGGCAAGGGCGTTCGCAAGGCCGATCTGTTGATCACGGTGGAGACGACGCCCGGCGCGCTGGAGGCGGCCGAATTGTTCTTCCAGTACTACCGGGAGAACGCCAATTACCTCGAGCGGACCTACGACTTTGTGGAGCGGCTCGGCATCGAGAAAGTGCGGCGCGACACGGTGTACGCGCCGGAGGAAGCGCGCCACGGGTTGCTCGAGCGCCTGCGGAGGTCCAAGGATAGGTCTTATGACGCGTGGCTCGAACGCCACGATCCCCGGCCCGGGCAGTTCGTTGAAATCCAGCCGATGGAAGGAGCGCGAATCGATGGGACGCGATAACGGATGGGTGCGCGTGACGGAGGTTGCGAACGTTGCGCCGCGCGAGGGCCGGGAGGTGCGGCTGAACGGAGTAGCGATTGCGCTGTTCAATCTGGGTGGACGGTTCGCCGCGGTGGAGAACCGGTGTCCGCACCGCGGCGGACCGCTCGCCGACGGAATCGTGAGCAGCCTGGGGGGATCGGTGACCGTGACGTGCCCGTTGCACAATTGGCGCGTTTGCGTCGACTCGGGCGAGGTCGCCAAGCCGGCGGATGCACACGCCTGCGTGCGCTCGTTTCCGGCGCGCGTGGAGAACGGCATCGTGATGGTGGACATGACCGCCGCGGCGCTCGAGGAAGCGGCCTGAGGGAGGCATGACCTTCGAGGGCCTGCGCGTGCTATCGCTCGAATCCAGACGAGCCAGGGAGATGGAAGCGCTCATTCCCCGCTATGGCGGCGCCGCGTTCGTCGCGCCCTCGGTGCGGGAGAAACCGGTCGAGGAGAGTCCTGAGATACTTGCCTGGGCGGATCGCCTGATGGCAGGCGCCTTCGACATGGTCGTATTGACCACCGGAACCGGCTTGGCTTACCTCCGGGACGCCCTCGCGCCGCGCTATTCGCCGGACCGGCTGGCGGAAGCGTTGCGGCTCACCGCGCTGGTCGCGCGCGGCCCCAAGCCGGTTGCGGTTCTTCACGAAATGGGCCTGAAGGCGCAGGTCGTTGTCCCTGAGCCCAACACGTGGCGCGAGATGGTTCCACTCATCGCGGCGCGGCCCGAACGCCGCGTCACGATACTGGAATACGGAAAGCCGAACCGGGAACTCGAGCTGGCCTTGATCCAACGGGGCGCATCCGTCGACACTCTGGCTGTATATCGCTGGGACCTGCCTTCGGATGTCGCGCCCTTGCGGGAAGCGGTTCGGCGAATCGCGTCTCTCGACGCCGAGGTCGTGATTTTCACAACCTCCGTTCAGTTGACTCATCTGCTCCGCGTCGCGGCGGAGATGGGACTGGAACGGGAAGTAAGAACTTCGCTCGCGGAGGGCCTGGTCGTCGCCTCCGTGGGCCCGGTAATGAACCAGGCGCTGGCCGCCGAAGGCCTGAGCCCCGATATCGTGCCCGCGCACCCCAAGATGGGTCCCCTCGTGCGGGCCTCGGCCGAGCAGGCTCGAGCGGCGTTGGCGCGCAAGCGCGGCGCCCTCGTGGCCGGCTAACGGCGGGCGGCCCCGAAGCCGGCATCAACCACCGCGGGCGTAGTGCGCCCAAACGAATCCACTTCAGGAGATCGAGAATGTCATTGCGTCTACTCGCGGCCACCATGTCCGCGTTCGCGCTCCTCGCGCAGGACAAACCGGCCGTCGCCAAGCCCGCGCTGCCGCCCCCGGGTCCCAAGCCCCGCAAGATCGGACCGGTGACGGTCCAAGGCAGCATCCGGTCGCGGACCGAGGTCTGGGACTGGTTCCAGCCGAACTCCGGCGACCCCGGCTACTCATACTCGGGCAACATCGCGCGCCTGAGTTTCACGCAGAGCCTCGAACATGTCGACTGGCAGGCGGAGATCGCCGTGCCGATGCTGTTCGGCTTGCCGCGCACCGCCGTGGGGCCGGGCGCTCAAGGGCAGTTGGGAATCGGCGCGGCATACTTCGCCGCCAATGACGGAAACCGGAACTCGGTGGGCATCTTCCCCAAGCAGGCCTTTCTGCGATTCAAGAACCTGGGCGGTAACGCGGCGAATAGCGTGCGCGTGGGCCGGTTCGAGTTCATGGACGGATCGGAGATCGTCCCCAAGAACGCGACCCTCATGGCCCTGAAGCGGGATCGCATCAACATGCGCCTGCTCGGCCATTTCGGATGGGCGCACGTGGGCCGGAGCTTCGACGGCGCGCATTACGCGTACGCCAAGCCCACAACCAACTTCACGCTGCTGGCCGCAACGCCTGCGCGCGGAGTCTTTCAGACCGACGGCGCGGGATGGAACAAAGCCGCGTTCGGATACACCTCGTTCACCAAGGACTGGGGATCGAAGTCTCACGCCGCCGACACGCGCGTGTTCTTCCTCCAATATCGCGACTGGCGCGGGGTGCTCAAGACCGATAGCCGCGCCGTCGCGGCCCGGCGCGCCGACGCCTCCGATATCGATATCTCGACATTCGGCGGACACACCGTCCATGCCTTCGATACCGCGAGAGCGGTGATCGACCTGTTGTTCTGGGGCGCCGCGCAGACGGGAAGCTGGGGCGCGCAGACGCACCGCGCGCACGCGTTCGCGGTGGAGGCGGGCATTCAGCCGAAGGTGGCGAAAGCGCTGAAACCGTGGTTCCGCGGCGGCTTCTACGATGGCTCGGGCGACGGCAACGCGGCCGACGGCAAGCACGGCACGTTCTTTCAGGTGCTGCCCACGCCCCGGCCGTTCGCCCGCTTTCCATTCTTCAACATGATGAACAACCGCGACATCATGGGCGCGATGATTCTCCGTCCACACGCCAAGGTGACGATCTCGAACGAGTTCCATTCGCTCGGCTTGTCGAATCGCAACGACCTTTGGTACTCCGGCGGCGGCGTGTTCCAGCCCTGGACCTTCGGCTACGCGGGCCGCGCCGCCAACGGAGCCAAATCCTTGGCGAACCTCTATGACATGAGCGTGGAATACCGCATGTCGCCGCTGGTGACGCTGACCGGATATTTCGGCCACGCGCAGGGACTGGCGGCCGCCAGATCCATCTATCCGCGCGGCAAGAACGGCAACTTCGGATACATGGAGGTCAACTACAAGTTCTGAGCGCTGCGCCGGCGGGCGCGGTCACCGGGATTCGAAGAACCCCTTCGGCAGCCGCAGCGACCACACCTCGTTGCTGAGCGGCTTGGCGTGCCCGCCGGCGATCCATAACTTGTCGCGGAACACAAAGACCGAGTGCTCGTGCCGTTCCTTCCAGATGGTCTTCGACACCAGACGCGTCCACTCCTTCCCGTCGTTCGAGAACCAGACATCGCCCCAGTTGGCTTCCGGCACACGCGACCATCCGCCCAGCACCCACATCCGGCCCCGGTAGACCGCCGCCGAAAACCAAAGCCTCGGATTCCACGGCGCGGACTCGGCCACGCGGGTCCAATTCACTCCATCCTCCGACGACCACACGTCGTTGAACGCCTTGTACTCCGGAACGTAGTTGCCGCCGCCGAACACCCAGATCCGGCCGTTGTGCACCACCGCCTGATGATAGGCGCGCGGCGCCCAACCCGCGCTCTTGGTCGCGAGCGTCCATGTCCGTCCGTCCGCGCTGGACCACACGTCGTTGCGCAGGCTGGCATCGTTGCCGAAATAGTAGTCATCCGTTCCGCCCAGCATCCACATCCGCCCCTTGAACTCGACCAGCGCCGCGGCGATGCGCGGAGTCCACCCGGCGGCCGCGGTCTCTTGTTTCCACTTCGCGCCGTCCTTGGACGACCACACGGCGCTGCTCGCCGAATGGCCGGGCAAGCGCCCGTTGTACCAGCCGCCCATCATCCACATGCGGCCGCGGAACGTGATGCTCATCGGCAGATCGCTGTGCAGCCACGGAGCGGACTTCGACACGGCCTTCCACTCGCGCCCATCCGCCGAACTCCAAACATCGCGCGGCGGCGCTTCGAACGACTGGAACCATCCGCCGAAGATCCACAGGCGGTTACGGAAAACGGTCTCGCCTTGCGAGTCGCGCGGTTGCCACGCCGCTCCCGCCGTTTCGCGAACCCAATCGGGACCGGCCAGATCGGCGCCGCAAAGCAACATCGCATGGAGCGCCAACGCGCCGCGGGCAATTCGAACCGTCATGAGTGTACGCTATCACGCCCGCGTCTTTTACGCGATTTTCACAACGCGCCGGCATCCGCGCGGCCGCTTCGCTCTACTCTGGGAACAGCTCTGAGGAGATTACTGAGATGAACAAAAGAACTTTCTTGAAGGCGGCGCTGGCCGCTCCGTTTCTGGTCTCGCGGCGAGCCGCCGCGGAAGGCCCCACGGCGGAAGCCGGCGCGATCGCCGCGCAGGTCTCCGGCCGCGTCAACATCGGACTCGACGGAATCGCCGAGGTGATCGTGTACTTCCTCTTCGTCGATGGGATCGGTTCCGATCTGTTCTCGGGGCCGCCCTCCGAACGAACCGCTCATTTCACCCTGCGCGCCGACCGGCTGCGGCCCATTCTGACTCCGAACGCGGATATGATCCACATCGGATTCCAGCCCGCCGGCAACGAGGGGCTCTACCGCGTCTATTACAATCCATCGCCCACCAACCGTGACTTCAGCCAGCCGGAAACGTTCTCGCAGGGCTCCCGGATCGCGGTATTCAAGGCGCGCCGCACGCAGGCCACGGTAGTCCCTGGCTCGCATACGCTGGTCACCGGGACGGCCGATCTGGTGGAGTCGACGGAGGTCACGTTCAAGGATGCGGCCTTCGATATCGGCGGCGCCTACCGGGTCACCAGCTTCACGTTCCACGCCAAGGCGTTGTCGATCGCGGATCTCGGCGTCACCACGTTGTCGATTCCGTTGGGAGGCCACCTGATCAAGGTACGCTGACGGGGCACGGCCCGGTTGAATCCAGCGGCGCGCGGCAGTATGCTCGGGTCAGGCCAAAACCATCAGCGACCCCAACAAACCGGCGCGCCGCGAGTTCATCGAAACCGCCGCGGCGGCAGCGGCCGGCCCGCGATCGCTCGATGGCTCGTCGATGCCGCGCTCCGCGAAGAAGCCATCTATTGCCTCGAACGGATTCCCGGCGAAGCATCCGACCGCGCGCTGACAACGGCGTACGCCGCCGCCGGCTCCTCTCCTGCGTTCCCGGCCGCCGGCGTGCGTCACGCCGAACGTCTGGTCAAGTCCGCCCCCGCGCAGGCGCTGGCGATCTACCGGACCCTGCTCGACCGCAACGAGGAGCATCTGCAATGCGCGGCCGTGGTGGGACTCGCCCGGATCGGAACCGCGGAAGCGGCGGTGCTGGTGCTGCCCAAGACGAAAAGCACGCGGCGCAACGGGAGGATCGCCGCGCAACGAGCCTGGAAATCCATGGCCGGATAAAATGCTCTCATGACCAGACGCACGTTCCTGCCCGCGGCGGCCGCCGCGATGACTGGGCGCGCCCACGCGCAGGGGCGCAAGCCGAACGTGGTGCTGATCCTCACCGACAACCACGGCGCGTGGACTCTCGGCTGCTACGGCAACAAGGACATTCGAACGCCACACATCGACCGCATGGCGTCGGAGGGCGTGTTGTTCACCCGCGCGCATGCCAACAACGCCGTGTGCTCGCCCACGCGCGCCAGTCTGCTCACCGGCCTGATGCCCTCGCAACACGGCGTGCACACCTACTTCGGAGCCGGCGACCCGCAGATCGGACCCAACGCCTACAACGCGATCAAGGAGTTCGCCACCATTCCCAAGATGCTGGCGTCGAAAGGCTACGTCGCGGGCTTGTCGGGAAAATGGCATCTCGGGGACAACTTGAATCCGCAGGAGGGGTTCTCCTACTGGGTGACCAAACCTCACGGCTCGAGCGAGGGGTTCTACGACCAGGAGGTCGTCGAGAACCATCGCGTTCGCAGGGAGCCGAAGTACCTGACTGAGTTCTGGACGGACCACGCGGTGAAGTTCATCGAGGCGAATCGCGAAAAGCCATTCTTCCTGATGCTTGCCTACAACGGCCCGTATGGACTGGGTGGGGCGATGAAGGAGCCGGTGCGCAACGCCCACGCCGCGTACTACTCCCAACACGAACTTCCCTCCATGCCGCGGGACAATCCACATCCCTGGAATCACCACTACGCGTCGTGGATGAACGACGCGCAGGTCCGGCGCAAGTACGCGGCGGAGGTGAGCGGCATCGACGACGGAGTGGGGCGCGTGTTCGACACACTGAAGCGCAACGGACTCGACGACGACACCTTCGTGATCTTCATCGGCGACCAGGGGCTGGCCGGCGGACACTCGGGTTTCTGGGGCATGGGCGATCACACCCGTCCGCTCACCGCGTTTGACTGGACCACCTGGATTCCGTTCGTGGCGCGCCATCCCAAGGGCATTCCCGGCGGCCGCCGTCTCGACAGCCTGGTGAGCACCTACGACGTCTTTCCGAGCTTGGCGTCGTACCTGGGACTAGAGTCTGAGTTGCCGTCGCCGCCGAGGCTGCCCGGCCGCGACTTCTCGCCGGCGCTAAAGGGCCGGACGATGAGTTGGGACGACACCGTGTTCTTCGAATTCGAGAATGTCCGCTCCATCCGCGCCGCGGAATGGAAATACATCGAGCGGATTCACGAAAGCCCGAACGAACTGTACCACTTGAAGAGCGATCCCGGCGAGCGGCTGAACCTGTACGGCCGGCCGGAACACCGCCAGACGCAAGAGAGCCTGCGCGCCCGGTTGCACGAGTTCTTCGCCCGTTACGCCGATCCGAAGTGGGATCTGTGGAAGGGCGGCAAATCGAAGGCGAATCTCATCACGGCCGATCTGTTCGGCATCCGGAATCCGTATGGGCGGCGGCGATAAGATGCGAGGCTTCGCCATCCTGCTGGCTCCCGCGCTTTGGGCGCAGGGAGTGATCACCACCATCGCCGGAACCGACGTGCTGTTTCCGCCGGACGCGCCGTTGGCGGTGGAGGCTCCGCTCGGGTTGCCGGCGGGCCTCGGTTTTGACGCGCGCGGCGATCTGGTGGTTGCCGACGCCGACGCGGCCTTGGTGCTGCGGCTCCGCGGAGATCGCGCCGGCGTGATCGCCGGCACCGGCATCCCCGCGTTCGGCGTGAACATCGGAGAGAACATCCCCGCCGAACGAGCCACGCTCGCCGGCCTGCGCGATCTCGCCACCGATGCGGCGGGAAACGTTTATGTGCTCGCGGCGGGAACCGTCCGCCGGATCTCGCCGGACGGACTCGTGCGAACGGTGCTTGGCGAGGGCGTGGTGGCGGGATCGCTATCGAGCGTGTTGAAGATAGCGGTGGACCCGGCGGGGTCGTCGGTCTATTTGATCGAGCCGTTTCAACATCGAATCCGCCGGTTATCCGGAGGCGCGATCTCGACGGTCTGCGGCAACGGAGACGGTGGCTTTTCGGGCGACGGAGGTCCCGCCATCAACGCGCAACTCCAGTCGCCGGCCGGAGCCGCGGTGGACGCTCAGGGCAACCTCTATATCGCGGATTCCGGCAATCGCCGCTTGCGCATCATCGATCGCGCGGGGATTATCCGCACCGTCGCCGGGCCCGCCAACATTGATGCCGGCGAATTGATCTCAGTGGCGGTGGAACCGTCCGGGGAAGTGCTGTACGGCGGCCGCTGGCTGCGACGGCTGGTCCCGGGCGCGAACTCTTCGACATCGCTGATCGACGACAGGCCCATCGGCTTTTCCGGCGACGGCGGACCGGCGGCGGCAGCCGCGGTGACCGTGATCGCGGGGATCGCCGTGAATCGCGCGGGCGAAGTCTTCCTCTCCGACTCGGCCAACCGGCGTGTACGGCGCATCGGGCGCGACAGCCGGATCGCGACCGTGCTCGGCAGCGGAACGTATCGCTTTCAAGGCGACGGCGGCCCCGCGACGGCGGCGCTGCTATCGAACCCCGGCAAACTGGCGGCGGACACGGCGGGCAACGTGTACTTGGCGGACGTGGGCAATCGGCGCTACCGCCGCGTTTCCGCTACCGGTGCAATCTCCACGGTCGCGGGAATCGGCTCGTCCAACCTCGCTCCGGATTCTCCGCCTTCGGCCGTCGCGCCCTTCACGCAAGTCCGATCCATCGCCGTCGACGAACGCGGTGTGGTCTACATGACGGATCAACGCACGTTCCGCGTCCGCCGGATGGGAGCCGATGGGCGCGTGGTTCCGTTCGCGGGTAACGGCGCCCCGGGAAACGCGGGTGACGGCGGTCCGGCGGTCGCGGCAGCCTTACGCGATCCGTCGAGCGTCGCCGTGGGACTCGATGGCAGCGTGTTCATCGGCGACGGCAACCGCGTCCGGCGCGTCGATCCCTCCGGGACGATTCGCGCGTTCGCCGGCACGGGAACCGTGGGCGCTTCCGGCGATGGTGGACAAGCGGCCGCGGCCCAACTCGAGGACGTGTTCGATCTCGCCGTGGATCGCGCGGGCACGGTCTACATATCGACCACCGGACCCGTCGCCAACGGGCGCCAGAGCCGTATTCGCGCCGTTGCTCCGAGCGGAGCGATCCGGACGTTGCCCATCCTACTCGAAGCCGGCGGCGTGGCGATCGCCGCGGCCGGAGATTCGCTGTTGTTCACGGCCGGCTGCTCGGTGCGCCGCATCAACACCGCCGGCGTGGTGACTGTCGTCGCGGGTTTTGTCGCGCAGTGCTCGTCGGAGGGCGACGGAGTCGTTTCGACCTCGGCGGCGTTGGCCATCCCCGCGGGCATCGCGGCGGACGCGGCGGGAAACATCTTCATCTCGGAGGGCGGGGGCGATCGAGTCCGCCAGATCCTGGCCCGCCCTCCCGCGGCAGCCGCGGCGCCGCGGTCCCTGACGTTTGCCGCCGGATCGCGTGGCGCGCCGCCGCCCACCCAAACCATCGCGATCTCGTGCTCGATCCCGAACGTTCCGTTCACCGTCACCATCGACGACGGCGGCCGGCGTTGGCTCTCGGCGGACGATCTTCGCGGCGTCTCGCCGCGATCCCTCGAAATCGGAGCCGATCCCGAGTTGTTGTCACCCGGCGTGTATGAGGGCACGATCCGGCTCGACTTTCCCAACGCGTCGCCCACATCCATCTCGGTGGCGGTCAGGTTCGAGGTCGGCCCCGCGCTGCCACCCTTGCTGCAAACGGACCAACCATCGATTACGTTCACCTATCCCCGCCAAGCCTCGACGCGAACCGAGGCCCTTGTGGTTTCCAACGCCGGGAGCGGTCCCCTGCCATTTTCCGTGCGCGTGCGGTCCAACGGAGACTGGCTTCGCGCTCGACCCGCGCAAGGCGCCGCCAGGCCAAGCGATCCGGTCCAGATCAACGTGGCGGCGGATTCGACGGGCCTCGCGCCCGGCACGTATGGCGGAACCGTGGGCATCTTCGCGGACCGGCAGTCGAAGGAGATTCCCGTCACCCTGCTGGTCAGCGACCGCGACCAGGCGATACGGCTTTCTCAATCGGGCCTGTCGTTCACGGCGGTGCAAACCGGCGGAAGCCCGCCGCCGCAAGAGTTCGGCGTGATCAACCTCGGCACGGGCGAGATGAGCTTCCAGATCTCGGCGTCGACTCTCACCGGCGGCGACTGGCTTCGGGTTTCCGCCCGCGACGGATCCGCCGTGGCGGGTACGCCCGCTCCGGTGTATCGAGTGAGCGTCGCGCACGTGGACTTGCCGCCGGGCCGCTACTACGGCCAGGTGCGCATCGATTCGGACTCCGCGGCCAACTCGCCGCATGTCCTCACCGTGAACCTCGAGGTGTTGCCTCCCGGCGAAAATCCAGGAGCGGCCCTGCAACCCCACGCGCTGCGGTTCGAAGCGAGCGAGGGCGGCGTGCCCGGAGCCAAGGAGTTCTTCGTATACAACCTGACGCCGCGTCCGGTGAGCTACCGCTCGCTCGGAGTCCACGTGGAGCTGCTTCCGCGCGACGCCGTGGTGGAGCCGAACCAGCCGTTGCGCGTGCTGGTGCAGCCCGCGCCCAATCCGGCCGTCGCCGGAAGGAAACCCGGAATCTTCATGCAGTTTTCCGACGGCATCTTGCGCCAGCTTCCGGTCGAGTTCACCACCGATCCGTTCCTGTCGGCCTCGGCCAAACCCGGCGAGCGCGCCGCGGCCGGTTGCGCCGCCAAAACATTGGCGCCCACGCTTGTTTCGCTCGGACAATCGCAAACGGCCCCGGCGGGCTGGCCCGCGGGCATCGCCGTGGAAGTGAAGGACGACTGCGGAACTCCGATGGACACGGGCTCGGTGACGGTCTCGTTCTCGAATGGCGATCCACCCGTCGCCCTGCAACCCTTGAAGGACGGCCGCTGGCATGGCACCTGGCAGTCGCGCAACGCGTCCAACCCGAAGATTACCGTCCGGATCGAGGCCGAGCAGCCGGACCCGAAGCTGCGCGGCCTGCGCGAGGTGCAAGCCGATCTCCGCGCTTCGCAGGATCCTCCGTCGTTGGCGCCCGAAGGCGTGGTGAGCGCCGCCGCTCCTGCGCCCTTCTCGCCTTTGGCCGCGGGCGGACTCATCGCGATCAACGGCGAGCGGCTTACCGGCAGTCTGAGCGAAGCCTCCACCGCGCCTTGGCCCGTGCAACTCGCCGGCTCCGAGGTGGTGGTGGCGGGCCGCAGGATTCCGCTGAGCGCGGCTTCCGCCGATCGCATCGCCGCCATCCTCCCCGGAGATCTCGCGGTGAACACGACGCATCAGATTCTGGTGCGCCGCGGCACGGCGTACACACGCCCCGTTCCGATCAACGTGGCGGCGGCGCAGCCGGCGATCTATCCGTTTCTGTCCGCCGCGCGCGTGGGCGAGCCTCTCCTGATCGTCTGCGCGGGCCTTGGCGCCACGGATCCCGTCGTTCCGGCCGGAGAGGCCGCCCCTGAGGGCGCACGCACCACCGCGCCTTTGAAGGTGACGATCGGCGGAGCCGAGGCCTCGGTCGTCTCGGCGATTCTCGCTCCGTCGCTGGTCGGCGTGTATCACGTCACGGTGACCGTTCCCTCTGGAGTGTCCGGCGACGCGGTTCCGGTTGTGGTGGAAGCGGCGGGCCAATCGAGCGCGCCGGCGATGGTGGCGGTTCGGTAGCCGTGTCACGGACTCCGCCGTTGCGTGAAGGCGACCGCCTCGATGGCGCCGAATTCCTTCGGCGCTGGGAGACCATGCCGGACCTGAAGCAAGCGGAACTCATCGGCGGAGTCGTCCTAATGCCGTCACCTGTAGGCAGAACTCATGGCAGCCTCCATGGCCTGATGACCGGTTGGCTCTTCACGTACTCCGAAACCACGCGGGGAACCGAATTCGGCATCGAAACCACTTGGCTGATGGACCGCGACGATATCCCTCAGCCGGACCTCCACCTTCGGATCCTGCCCGAGGCCGGCGGACAGTCGAAGGACGCGGGTGACTACTCGCGTGGCGCGCCGGAACTCGTCGTCGAGGTCAGCGGTTCGAGTTCCTCACGCGACCTCGGCGTCAAGCTCGACCTTTACCGTCGCGCTGGCGTGCGTGAATACCTGACGGTTCTGCTGAAACCCCGGCGCATCGTGTGGCGCCAGCTCTTCCGCGGCAAGTACCGCGAACTTCCGCCGGATCCGGACGGCCTCCTTCGATCGAAAGTGTTCCCCGGCCTCTGGCTCGATCCCGCCTCGTTGTGGGATCGCAACCGATCGGTGCGCGACGCCGTGGAGCGCGGTGTCCGATCCCCCGGGCACGCCGTGTTCGTCCGGCGCCTGGCCTCGCGAGCGCGCAAGTAGCCGGTTACTCGAGCCGCGGTCCGTCTCCACAATCACCGCGCCGAGGTGATCCAGTCCTTCCACGCGAATTCGCGCCGGCGCGTCCGCGCCATAGTGAAACACCGCGCGCCGCAAGCGGCCGGAGTTCACGCGAGCCGGTCCCCATTGACGGAACTCGGGCACGCCCGGCGGCATCGCTATGAGTCCCAGGCCCCGGTCCAGGAACTTGAGAATCACGTATCGATTCGACGGCGCCTCGTCGAATCGCAACAGATAGGCCGAGCGCTTGAAGTAGTCCGTCGAGGGCGCGAGCCGGGTTGCCGCCTTCGATCCCCCAGGGCGAGTCCGGCGCGCGCTCCAGCGTGACGCCGCTCCCGCGCGGATGCATCCCATCGCGCGATCTCCGCCCCGTGCAGCGCGGCGGCGAGAGCCAGTCCCGCCGCGATCCTCATGGCCGGACTGCCGTGAAGCCGTCCTCGCGGCCCGGCGGCGGTTCCATCGGATACTTGCGCGCCATCGTCTCGTTGATATCGATGCCGACCCCGGCGCTTCGTTCACGTAGGCGTAGCCGTCGGGCAGTTTCGGCGTGCCCGGAAGCATCTCGTGCACCAGTTCCGGCCAGCGGTTGTCCTCCTGAATGCCGAACGCGGACGACGCCAAATCGATCTGGCAGGCTGCCGCGAAGTTCACCGGATCGTTGTCGCCGTCTTCGTGCCACGCGGTGCGAACGCCGAAAGTCTCGCAAAGCGCCGCGACTTTTCGCGCGGGCCTGATGCCGCCGAATCGTGGAGATTCGATGGCGAGCGGCGTCGACGTGACCTGCTTGATGTTGCGGAACCACTGCACCAGTTCGGGCGGCAGGATGTCCTCGACGTAGAACATGCGGTACGGTTCCATGCGCCGCGCCAGCTCCACCGCCATTGTGGGCGACAGGTGCTCGTGGACGTCGTGAATCAGCTTCACTTCCTTGCCGTGCTTCACGCGGATGTGTTCGAACAGCTTCGGGATCGCCTCCACGTAGGTCTCTTCGTCGAACGCCGGACCCGCCTGCGTCACTGGCCCGGCGCGATCATCCCGCGGCCGCCGTAGCCGCCCATTTGCGCGCGAACATGCCGGTAGCCTCGCCTCGATCCATGAAGTCCTTGACGTTGTCGGCCACCTCATCGAAAGACCGTCCGTCGGCGTGGCCGTAGCAAGGGACCGCGTCCCGCGCCTTGCCGCCCAGCAGGCTGTGAACGGGCAGTCCGGCGCGTTTGCCCTTGATGTCCCACAGCGTCATGTCCAGGCCGCTGACTGCGTTGTTGAGAACGGTGTCGCTCGATCGCGGCGGCGACGGTGAAGGCTTGGTGCACGTTGCTCGCCGAGCCGATGCCGTAGAGGCCGGGTTCGCTCGTCACCACCTTCACGATCACCCACTGATAGCGGCCCCCGGCGCTCGTAAGAATCGGGAGACCTGCTTGATCGTGACCTTGCCCAGTCCGCGCGTCGGGGCCGGCTGCTGAGCGGCGGCTTGCGCGGCGGGAGCCAGCGCTACGCCCTCGAGAAATCCTCTGCGTTTCATTGCGTGCCCATTCTAACGCGCAAGGAGCGGCTCTCCCTCCCGCCGCAACGCCACCCGGAAGGCGCCCGGCGCGCCCGCCGCTCGAAACGCACGCGAGGTGAACTCGTATTCGGCTTCCACCTCTTTCCGCAACAGCAACCGGCCGGTGGGCCAGACGGCGTTCACCACGGTCACGGGCCGCGGCGCGATCGCGGCGGCCAGATCGGGAAGATCGTACTTACCCAAAACTCCGGGGACGATCGAATCCTCCAAATCGCGATGGATCGGACTCGCACCGGCGAGCCGGTACGACGCGAGGTTCTGCTCGATCGTAACGGCCGCGATTCGCGGGTCCAACGCGGCGGCATGCAGCAGCGCGGTTCCCAGCCGTCCTACCGAGAAAGCTTCCACGCCCGGTGAGATGTCGACGCCCATCGCCAGCATCGCATCCACGCCTCGAGCGATGTCGTTGACGCGGATACCCACGAGCGGCCTGCCCACCATCAACGCCAGCCACGCGACCTGCGGGAATCCCCACGGCGTCCCTTCGTGCCGGCGGAACTCGACCTCCCCCACGCCCGACACGTCGATCGCCAACACGCGATAGCCCATCTTCACCAACCTCGGCACGTCGCCCGAACGGATCGCGTTCGCCTTGCCGCGCGAGTCGAGGAATAGCGCGGGCTTGCCGGACGCACCGCACAGTAGAGCCGGAATGGTCAGACCCTCCGCGCTTCGATAGGTGAACGGCTCGACGCGCATGCCCTCCCCTTCGATCGGATTCGATCTCCGGATGTCCAGAGCCACGGTGGAAGGTTGGCGCCGGATCCTCGCCGCCACCTCCTCGCGCAACCCCTTCGGCGGCGGCTCCCGCCGCGGGGGAACGCGATTGGCGAAGCGGCGGGTATTCCATGTGCTCGCGGTTTCGCCGCCGAGGGACGTGGCCACTTGCCCGGTGGGCGTTGCGTTCAGGTCTTCCTCGTACTCGGTCGCGATCTCGCCGCGATGCACCGGACCGGCCGCGCCCAACCACTTGTGCATCCACGCGCAGATGGCCTCTCTGCTCGCGTCGGGAACTCCGTGTCCGCCGGGTTCGTGGAACCAGCCCGCTTTCGCCCGGGCGTCGTAAAGAGTCCACACGCGTTGGATCTCGGCGAACGTCTTGCGCGCGCCCTCGAGCGGAAAGAAGTCCTGATCCGTGGAAACGATCAGGTAAGGCTTCGGCGCAGCCATCCCGATCCAATCCGCGTGGTTGAGGCCTTCGAGAAGTTGATCGGGAAATTGCTGCTCGGCGTCCTGCGGACCGGTTCCCTCGAGCTGATCCTCCCAATCGCTGATGTAGCAGGCGGGCGCGGCCGCGGCCACACGGTCGTCGAGCGCCGCGATGTAGGTGGTCAGCGTTCCGCCGCCCGAACAGCCCGTCACGCCGATGCGCGCGCGGTCGACCTCGGGCCGCGAGATCAGATAGTCGATGCTCCGCATGCCATCCCAGATGCGGAAGCGGGCGGCGCTCTCGCCGCCCAACACGCTCTGCCAGCCGACCATCGAATGCTCTCCCGTGGTCCCATTGACTTTCGAATCGCCGAGAGCCGCGTCCCAGAAGATGCGGCGTTCGCCCTGCCCGATCGGATCGTAGGTGAGCACCACGAATCCAGTCTTCACCAGCGCAATCGCGATGCGCTGATAGAAGGCGCGGTTCTTCGCGCTGGTGCTATGCCCGACGGGCTGCAGAACCGCCGGAAAAGGCGCGCGGCCCGTCTTTGGCACGTAGAGATTGGCGGTGACGAAGAAGCGCGGACGGCTCTCGTAAATCACCTTCTCCACGCGGTATCCGTCGCGATCGAGCGTTCCTGTCGTGCGTGCGTTGAGAGGATTGCGCGGATCGTCCAGCCCGCCCACGATCTTCAGCGCCGCCGCCTTGTTCCGCGCCTTTCGCTTCTCGTACCCGGCCTTGTCGCGAATCGCGGCTACATCGTCCCGCCGCGACGCCAGTTGTTTCCGCGCGATGCCCTTCAGATAGGTGGTGAGCATCCCTTCGGGATGCGGATCGGCCGAAGGATCGAGGACGCGGAAATCCTGGGCGGCGGCGCCGGCGGCCAACAGCGCCGCCGCAAGTATCGGACTGGTTCTCATTGTGACTCTCCCGGGAACTGACATGATATCGCCGCGCGGTGGGAGGATACACTAATCGGCATGGCTCTCGGCATCGTCTCGTTTCTTCTTTTCGCGCCGGCCGCCGATTGGATCCCCGTGCGGGATCCGAAGCTGGATGTTCGCGGTCTGGCGTGGTTTCGGGAAAACCAGGGGCGGACGATCCGGCTGCCGTTGCGCCTGAAGGACGCGCTGCCGCCGGCCGTCTGGAACTTGGGTCTATCGCCGAGCGGAGGCCGCATTCGCTTGCGCACGAACTCCACGCGGCTCGCGATTCGCTTGGAATATCCATCGCCTCCGAACATGGCGAACATGCACGCTTTCGGGCAGACCGGAGTCGACCTCTACCTCGACGGAGTCTATCGGTCCACCGCCACCGCGCCCAAGGATGCCGCTTCCGGCAAGACCGTGGAGCACGTCTTCTTCGAGGGCCTGCCACGCGTCACACGCGACGTGCTGCTTTACCTGCCACTCTACAAGCCCGTGGACGTGCTCGGCGTGCAGCTTGACGCGGATGCGGAAATCTCGCCGGCGCGCCGCTTCGCCGCCTCGAAGCCGGTCGTTTTCTATGGCACATCGATCACCCAGGGCGGATGCGCCAGCCGGCCGGGCATGAGCTATCAGGCGATTCTGTCGCGCCGCCTCAACCTGGATTTCGTCAATCTCGGCTTTTCCGGAAACGGCAAGGGGGAGCCCGTTGTCGCCGGTATGACGGCGGAGATCGATGCCTCGGCGTTCGTCCTCGATTTCGCCGGCAACAACCCGACCGTGGAATCGCTGAAGGAAGTCTATGAACCCTTCCTGGCGGCCGTGCGAAGCAAGCATCCTTCCACTCCGATCGTCGCCATCACGCCCTTAGCGAAAGCGCGAGAGGACGCGCGCACCGCGGAAATGCGTCTCCACATTCGCGACGTGGTGACGGCGAAAATCGCCGCCGGGGACAAGCTGCTCACCCTGGTGGACGGCCTCACTTTGCTCGGCCCCAACCAACTCGACGGACTGGTCGATGGAGCCCACCCGAACGATCTCGGTTTCCAATGGATGGCCGATGGACTCGCCCCGCGCATCGCACGGGTTCTTAACCTGCCGCCGCCGGTCCTTACTGACGACCGTGCGATCACCGTCACCTCGCTCGAGGCCGCCGCCAGTAAGCGCGGCCAGATCGTCCGCTACATCTGGGGCGCGGCGGGCTTTCCTCGAAACCAGCGCCCGGCCTCCATCCAGCGGAACGCCGCCAGCCCGATCGCCGGATTGAAGAACGTGAAGTCGGTGGAAACCATGTCCATCCGAATGGAGGCCGGCCAGGAGAACACCACCCACCACTTCGCGCCAGTCCGCGCCAACGGATCGCTGGTCGTGCTGCAGCATGGGCATGGCTGCACTTTCGACGATCTCCACGCCGAAAAGAGCTACGGACTTGCCCATGCGGTGGACCAGATGCTGGACCAAGGATACGGAGTGCTCACCGCCTATATGCCGCACATGCGCCCAGGCGACTGCGGCGCCGTCCCTCACGCCAAAATGTTCGATCTCCCCACCGGCGGAGGCAGCGGATTGAAGTTCTTCCTCGAGCCCGTGGCCATTAGCTTGAACGAATTGAGAGCGCGGTATCGACAGATCCACATGGCGGGTCTTTCCGGCGGCGGCTGGACCACCACCCTCTACGCCGCGATCGATCCCTCCATCCGCACCAGTTATCCCGTCGCGGGTTCGATTCCCCTGTACCTTCGCATCGGCGGTTCGGTCGGCGACCTCGAGCAATACCTGGACGAGTTCTACCGCATCGCGGGCTATCCCGATCTCTATGCGCTCGGCGCCATCGGGCCCGGCCGGAAGCAGGTGCAGATCCTCAACCGCCGCGACGACTGCTGTTTCGGTGAAGCCCAGCACGACGCGCGAAAGGTGGGCGAATCGTATGAGGACGCCAACCGGGCCTATGAACGTAACGTGCGCGAAGCCGTGGGTAAGCTCGGCGAGTTCCGGCTCGTCATCGACGAAACGGCTCCGCGCCACATGATCTCGGCGGAAGCCGTTCGGATCATGTTGCAGGAGATGAAGACCGCGCGTTGACCGCGGTTCCCAACGAGGAGGCATCATGGAAATCGAAGCAAGCCGCCGCGGATTCCTGGCGGCGGCAACGGCGGCGGCGGCCGGAACGCCACACGCTTCGGCCGCACCCGCGCCGGGCCCGGACGTGTACTCCCGGCTCGGCATTCGCCCGGTCATCAACGGCGTCGGCGTGGTGACCCACCTGGGCGGATCGCTGATGCATCCGGACGTCACCCACGCGATGGAAGAGGCGGCGCGCTGCTTCGTGCCGCTGACCGAACTGCAGGCGAAGGCCGGAGCCCGGATCGCGGAATTGCTCGGAGCGGAGGCCGCCATGATCACCGGCGGATGCGCCTCGGCCATCACCATGGGCACGGTGGCCTGCGTGGCCCGGGGTGACCGCGAGAATCTCCGCCGCCTCCCGGACACCACCGGGATGAAGAACGAGATCGTCCAGCAGAAGAGCCACCGCGGCGGCTACGAACAGCAGATGACGCTCACGGGAGCCAAAATCGTCTGGGTGGAGACCAAGGAAGAACTGGAACGCGCCATCAACGAGCGCACCGCGATGATGTTCTTCTATAACGAAATGGAGCCCGAGGGCAAGATCTCCCGCCATGAATGGATTGAGGCAGGCAAACGGCGCGGCGTGCCAACGTTCAACGACGCCGCGTCGGATGCAACGCCCAAGGAACGGCTCTTCCAGTATCAGAAGGAGGGCTTCGACCTGGTGGCGTTCTCGGGCGGCAAGGCCATTCGCGGTCCGCAATGTTCCGGGATCCTGATGGGACGCAAGGATCTGATTGCCGCGGCGATCCCCGGATTCAATCCATACGCCGGGATCGGACGCGGTATGAAAGTGGGCAAAGAGGAAATGGCCGGCTTGGTGGTGGCGCTCGAACGGTACCTTGCCGCCGCCGAGGGTAAGGAGATGGAGGAGCTGGAAGGGCGAGTCGCCCGTATCCGCGAAGGCTTGGCGGACATCGGCGGAATCGCCACCGAACGCTATGTTCCGCCGGTCGCCAATCACGTGCCGCACGTGCTGGTGAGTTGGACGGAAGCCGCCTGTCCTCTCAAAGCCGGAGAGGTGACGCGGAGACTCATGGAAGGCGATCCCCGGATCGCGGTGTCCGGCTTTGGAGAACGGAGGTTGAAGATCTCTGTCTGGATGATGCAGCCCGGCGAGCATGAGATCGTGCTCGGACGGCTGCGCGAGATCCTGAGGAAGGCCTGACGCCCCACCGCCGAAAGAGTCGAAATAGTCTCCATGGTGAGGTCTCCCAGAGAGCTGCATCAGGCCTCCGTTGCGATATGATGCCGGCATGAAATTATTTCTCGGTGTCCTGCTCGTCTCCGCGGCGCTCTGGGCGCAGCCGGCGGCCTCCATCGTCGGTTCGATCAAGGACTCCTCGGATGCCTTCGTGCCCGGCGCCGCCGTTACCGCGCGGAACACGCGCACCAACCTGGCCGTCACGCGCGAATCCGCGGTGGACGGTTCGTTTTCCCTGCCGTACCTTCCCGTTGGCGCTTACCGGCTGGAAGTGCAAAAGGCCGGATTCCAGCGCTATGTTCGCGATGGAATCACGCTGACGGTCAACGACCGTATCACGCTCGACGTCCAATTGCAGGTCGGACAGACGACGGAATCCGTAACCGTCACCGGGGCCGCGCCGTTGTTGGAAGCGCAGACGGGAGCGCTGCGCGGCGTGGTCGACCAGAAGCGGATCGTCAACCTGCCGCTCAACGGCCGCAACATGACGCAGCTCGTCTCGCTTCAGGCGGGCGCGATCCAAACCGCCGACAGCTCGGCGGGCGGCGAAGGCGTGGCGTTCGCGGTCAACGGATCGCGAGCCAATGGCGTGTACTTCCTGCTCGATGGCGGCTACAACACGTCGACCTACCGGAACTGGAGCGGCACCTTCCCGAATCCCGACGCCGTGCAGGAATTCTCCGTCCAGCGCAGCAACTTCAGCGCGGAGTACGCCAATGCCACGGGCGCCGTGATCAACGTGGTCACTCGAAGCGGAACCAACGAGTTTCACGGAGCGGGCTTCTCCTTCGTGCGCAACGCCGTGCTCAACTCGCGCAACTTCTTCGCGCCCCGCCGCGACACGCTGAAGCGGAATCAATTCGGCGGCACCATCGGCGGACCGGTGCGCAAGGACAAACTGTTCTTCCTGTACTCGTATCAAGGCACCCGCCTCCGCAGCGATCCTCAGTTGGGCCGCCAGTTCCTCCCCACCGCCGCCCAGCGCGCCGGCGACTTCTCCGCCGTTCGCACGCTCACCGATCCGTCCAACCGCCAACCGTTCCCGGGCAGCCTCATTCCGTTGTCCCGTTTCAGTCCGGTGACCGTGAACTTCCTGAAGTACGTCGCCGTACCCGCCGCCGCCAGCGGCGAACGATTCACCGGCGCGCCGAACATCACCGATACCGGCGAACATACGGTCCGCGCCGACTACAACCTGAGCAAACACCGCTTCTCTGGAAAGTTCTTCCGCCAGGAACTGGCGCGGCCACTCTTCGGCGATCCGAACGACATCGCGACTCCGTTCAACCGCCAGGAGAATCAGCCATACTGGCACGTGTCCGGCAACGCCATCACCACGTTCTCGCCGTCGCTCATCAACAGCGCCACCTTCGCATGGCGTTACCGGTCGCGATTCTCCAACTGGGGCGACTTCCGCTACCCCGTCGACTTCCAGAAGGCGGGCGTCCGTAACATCGCCGTCAACAACCCGGCCGGATTCGTGATGAACGTCAACGGCTTCGTGAACATCGCGCCGTCGTGGCCCTACGAGATCGAGGACGGCGATCATCACGCGGCCGACACCGTAACCTGGATCCGCGGCAAGCATGAACTCAAGATCGGAGCCGAGTTCATCCGGTCCTCCAACGTCATACGCAATCACTTTCGCACCATGGGACTGTTCACCTTCGACGGCAGCGCCACCTCGAACTCCATGGCCGACTACATGCTCGGCGAGGTGTTCAACTTCCAGCAGGGCGGCGGCGAATACAAGGACATGAAGGGTTACCGCTACGGCATCTTTCTGCAGGACGATTGGCGCGTTCGGCCCAACCTGACTTTCAACCTCGGCGTGCGCTGGGACCCGGTGCTGCCGTTTACCGATTCGATCGGGCGCGTGCAGTGCGTGCGGCCCGCCGCGCAATCCACGCGGTTCCCCAAGGCGCCCCCCGGATACCTCAGCGCGGGCGACCCCGGATGCCCGGAGGGAGGCTTCGACAGCTACTACCGGTCCTTCGCGCCCCGCTTCGGATTCGCCTGGCGCACGCCCCTCCACAAGACCGTGGTTCGCGGCGGCGCGGGTCTGTTTTGGACGCCCTTGTTCACCGTGCTCTACAACGGCTTCGTCAACGGCGCCCCGTTCAGCCCGCAGATCAACCGGTTCGCGGTCAAGTTCAACGACCCCTACGAGAACTCGCCGAACCCATTCCCCGCGTCGTTCGCGCCCTTCAATCCGGCCGCCTCGTCGAACTTCGTGTTACCGCTCGGCCTGGTGGGCAGCTTCGATCCGAAATTCCGTCCGTCCTACTTCCAGACTCTGAATCTGACCGTCGAGCGCGAATTCCAGCACAACCTGCTGGCGCGCGCCAGCTATGTCGCCAACATGGGCCGGAGCCTGCCCTATTCCAACGACATCAACTTCGCGCGATTCGGGCCCGGCGCAACCACGCGCAACATTCAGGACCGCCGCCCCCTCGGCGACTTCGGCCAAGTGCTCAGCGCGATTCCAGGCGCCAGTTCCGCCTACCACGCGCTGCAGATGTCGGTGGAGCGGCGCTTCTCCGATCTTTCGTTCGAGGCCAACTACACCTTCTCGAAGTCGATCGACGACTACTCGTCCGACCCGACGCCCGGCCAATCCAGCTCCCTGTCGAACCCGCTCTCGCGCCGATGGAATCGCGGCCTCTCCGACTTCGATGTGCGGCATCGCACGGTGGTCTCCACCGTGTGGGCGTTGCCACGTCTGGCGGGCCAATCCGCGATGCTGCGCCACGCGGCTGGTGGCTGGTCGCTCAACGGCATCTTCACCGCCCAGTCGGGCCGGCCGTTCTCGGTGTTCTCCGGACGCGACAACGCATTCAGCGGGATCTCCCGCGACTACGCGGATCTGGCCGGAACTCCGTCGCTTCCATCCGGACGTTCCAGGAACGACCGGATCGCGCAATACTTCAGTCCGGCGGCTTACACAGCCAACGCGGTGGGGACATTCGGCAACGCGCCCCGGAACCACTTCGCCGGCCCAGGTCTGGTGACGCTGGACGCCGCGATCCTGAAGCAGTTTCGCGTGAAGGAGCGGTACGCCACCGAGTTTCGCACCGAGTTATTCAATGCGTTCAACCGCCCCAACTTCGGATCGCCTTTCGCCACGCAGAACAATCCCGCCCGATTCGGACGAATCGAATCGGCGGCCGATGCCCGCGTGATCCAGTTGGGGTTGAAGTTCCTGTTCTAAGCCGATTTTCTCCTCTCCGTTGACACACACCGCGCGGAGGCTCTCCGGTCAATGCTGCGTCACAGCAAGTTTTGTAGTTGTTCTGCCTCGACGGAACAATCGGCCAATCCCCCGGCGTCATGTTGCCCCCGGCCACGTTACTTGCACCGCTGGCTGCTAAACTTGGGGCGACATGCCGGACCGGCGAGCCTTTCTGCTCAGCGCCTTCGCGCTCGCCGCCGAGCCTCCGCCTCGCTACGCCGAACACGCCGATCTGTCGTACTGGCTCGACGCCCGCGGACGAAAACGCCGCGTGCGCACGCCGGCCGGCTGGGCGCGCCGCGTGGAGCATCTCCGCTCTCACATGGCGGACGTCATGGGCCCGCTGCCTCCCGCGACGGCCGCGCCCATCGATATTCAATACAAGGAAGAGATCAAGCTCCAGCACTACACCCGGCATCGCGTGACCTTCGCCGCCGAGCCTGGCGATCGCGTGCCGGCGTTTCTGCTCGCTCCGCATGGCGTGGGGGCGCGGCGTCCGGCGATGGTCTGCCTGCCTGGTAGTTCGAAACCCGGAAAGGACATTCCCGCGGGAATCGTCACGGCCAGGCCGAATCAACTTTGGGCGCATGAACTCGCCGAGCGCGGCTTCGTTTGCCTGGTGGTCGATTATCCGCTTCTCCACACGCAAGAGTACGCCGCGGATCCCTACGCACTCGGCTACGCGAGCTGCACCATGAAGGGGATCGTCAACCACCGCCGCGCCGTCGATGCGCTGCGGTCGCTGTCCTATGTCGACCCTGGCCGCATCGGCGCGATCGGCCATTCGCTCGGGGGGCACAACGCCTTGTTCCTGGCGGCCTTCGACGAGCGGGTGCGTGTCATCGTGTCCAGTTGCGGCTTCAACGTGTTCGCCAAGCACGCCGGTGGCGACATCGCGGCGTGGGCGTCGCGTTACTACATGCCGCGAATCGCGTCGGTGTACGGCAAGGATCCGGCCCGTCTGCCATTCGACTTCACCGAGGTGCTGGCGGCCATGGCGCCGCGTCCGGTGTTCGTCAACGCGCCCTTGCGCGACGCGCCCGATTTCGAGGTCTCCGGCGTGCGGGATTGCGTCACCGCCGCGCTGCCGGTCTATCGGGACGTGTTTCGAGCCGCGGACCGTCTGATGGTGGAGTATCCGGACGCCGGCCACGATTTCCCTCCCGCCACCCGCGAGTCCTGCTACGCGTTCCTCGCGAAATGGTTGTAGCTGGCAGGAGACCCTTGGGAACCGGCGCCCGGAGACGTCCCCTTACCCTGCCGTCAGAAATAGAATCGGAGCGCGAACTGCATCGTGCGCGGGCTGCTCGCCGCGGTGAACTCGCCGAAGCGCGCGTTGACCTGCGGCCGCGCCGGATCCCGCGTGTCGAACCGGGCCGCCGAGTCGATGGCGCTGAACTGCGTGCTATTGATCGCGTTATAGAGCTCCCAACGGAATTGCACACGCATCCTCTCGCGAATCCGGAAATTCTTGAACAGGGTCAGGTCCCAGTTCTGGTTCCGCGGACCGCGAATCGGGAATCGCTCGGACTGTCCGATCGAACCCGTCTCGGGCATTCGAACCACCTCCGTTCGCAGATTCCTCGAGAAGGTCCGCTCCGCCTCCGGCAGATTCGGATTGCCTGTCAGCACCACGCGGGCGCCGTCCGTCGGTGAGCCGGTAACATCCACCACCGGTGTGGTTGAGAAACCCACCGCCAGGGGCGATCCCGTGGTGAACCCATGGATACCGGAAAGCTGCCAACCGTGCAGGATGGCGCGGGCCGCCGCGAACGGCGCGCGGGCGTTCGGCACGTCGTAGAGCCAGTTCACGCGGACCACCTGCGAGCGGTCGAAAGCCGCCGGTCCGTAGTTCCACACCCGGCGGCTCACAAGATTACTAACCGCGTCACCGTCGGCGCTGTTGTAATCCATCGCCCGGGACCACGTCCATGCCAACCCGAACTGCACGCCCCGCTGAAACCGCCGGTTCGCGCTGAATTGCATCGAATGGTAACTGGATGAACTGGCGAACTCGACATGCGTGATATTGCCGAAGCCCGGGTAAGGCCGCAGGAAGTTCGGCGGCAGCGGCGTGCGCGCCGCTATCGTGGGATCGGCGTTGCGGGCGAGAAAGTTCGCTCCGAACGGGATGTTGTTCAGGTTGCGCGTCCACTCCAGGTTCCTGCCGAGCGAGCCCACGTACGCCAAGTCCACCACCGTGTCGAAACCAACGTTGCGTTGCACGGCGAAGCTCATATTCATCACGGACGGGACCTTGCCAACCGGGTCGATGGCGGTGATGTCCTGCGGGAACGAGAGCGCCCCGGAGCCGCGCAAGGACGAGAGCGTGCCGAAGAACACGACCGGCGATTCGGCGATCGGCGTCTGGGTCAGCGCGGATACCAGGAATCCGGCGGGATCGCGGTTGTAGAAAAGTCCGAAGCCCGAGCGGATTGCGGTCTTCCCGTCACCGAACGGGTCGAACGCGAAGCCGAATCGCGGCCCGAACATCACGCCGCGATTCTTCAGGATGGCGCCCGGCTCCCGCACGATCATTCCGTTCAGGCGGTCGCCAGTTCCGTCCGCGATGGCCCCGATCGCGGTGACCGGCAACACCGCGCCGGTGGCCGGATGCACGCCCACGCGGCGGCCCCCTACCGTGCCGGGCCGGATCAACTGAACGGCGCGGGTTGGGTCGTGGCGCGCCTCTGCGAACGAACTGATCAGGTTATCGGCGATCTCGTAGGGCGGAACATAGTGGAAACGAATGCCGAAGTCGAGCGTGAGCCGGCGGTTTACCTTCCAGTTATCCTGCGCGAACCACTCGATATTGCTGACCCGGTAGCGAGTGTAGGGGCGCGCCGTGGTTTCGGTGTAGGAGGCGAAGACGCCGGTCATCGCGTTGGCATAGGGATGGCCGGTGTCGAGCGGGTTGTTGGCGTTCAGGCCGAAGTCGAACGTGCCGTTGAAGGGCAGGGGATTGAAGGATCCGCGCCAGATACGGTCCGCGTAGCCGCCTACCTTGAATGTGTGCGCGCGCATCGACTTGGTGATGTTATTCGTGACGGACACCGTGTCGTGGGAAGCGGTATGCGGAAAGCGGCCCTGAATCAGCAGATTCGCCGGTTGCGTGATGCCGCCGAAGTTGGCGTTGGGAATTACTCCGAGTGGGTTCGTGACGTTATTGAACTGCGGAGGGGTGAAGCCCACGGTGGCGCGCTGGTTCCGCTTCACCTCGTCTTCCGATGTGCCATCGATCTCGGGGCGCTGTCCGAACCCGGCGTTCAACTCGTTGATCAGCGTGGGGCTGAAGATCCGTGTGTAACGGCCCACGTAGATGCGGCCCGGACGGCTGGTGGTCTGCTCCATCTGCCCCCAGTTGGCGCGTCCGCCGCCGGGCAGTCCGAGCGAGCCTCGATTGATGTCGGACGCGAGAGTAACCGTGCCGGCGATCGTGTTGCGGGAATTCGGGTTGTAGTCGATCTTGCCGGTATGGGTGCGTAGCGGCGTGCGGTTCTGGGCCTGGAACACGTAGTTGTAGCGGCCCGCCGAGATATCGCGGTCGAAGAAGTTAGGCGCGGGGAAGATTCCCACCAGGGCGCGTCCCGATGCGTCGATCTGGCTCGCCGGAATCACGTTGCCCGGATACGGCTGGCGGCCCGTGGGATCCCGGATCGCGATGACGCGGTTGTTGACGTCGAGCGACTGCGAGAAGTCCCCGCGCCGCTCCCCGGCGCCCGGCACCGTGAGTTGCGTGATCGGCTGGTTGACGCGAAGCGGCCAGAACTCCTGCGACCAGAAAAAGAAAAGCTTGTCCCGGCCGCGGTTCCAGCCGCCCGGAACGACCACCGGTCCGGAGACGGTGTAATTCCAGGTGTTGAACCGGTAAATGGGGCGCGGACTCCCCAGGCGGTTATTGAAGAAGTTATTGGCGTTGAACTGCTCGTGCCTCTTGAAGTAGGACGCGAGTCCGTGGAAATCGCGCGCGCCGGATTTGGTGACGATCTGGACGTTCGCGCCGGCCAGCCGGCCGTATTCCGCCTGATAGTTGCCGAGCAGCACCTTCACCTCGGCCACCGCGTCGAGACTGATGCTCACCGTGTTGACGTTGTTATTGCCGATGGCGTTCACCGTCATGCCGTCGACCATCACGGAGTTGGTGGAGGCGCGCAGCCCGTTGACGTTGACGTTCCAATTGCGGGAAATGGCGTCGGGTTCGCTACGGTCGACGACGCCGGGCAGGAGCCGAAGCAGGTTCATCACGTTCCGGCCGCGAATGGCGATGTTCTCCACCTGCGCTCCGGTGAGTCCGGCGGATCGCTCGGCGCTGCCGGTCTGCACGGCCACCGCCTGTTCGCTCACTACGATCTGATCGGTGGTCTGGCCGAGTTCGAGGGAGAGCGCTCCCAGCGTCAGCACTTCGGAGGCGGTGAGGCGGATGCCGCGGCGCTCGAGCTGCTTGAAGCCGGTGGCCGAGATCCGCAGGATGTATTCGCCCGGCGGCATGCTCCCGAACAGGAAGCCACCGGTCGCGTCGCTGCGGCCTTCGCGGACCGACTTCGTACCGGTGTGGACGAGGTGCGCCGGGATATCGGCGACGGCGGCGCCGGAGGGATCGATCACCGACCCCGCGATAGTTCCGGTAATCGATTGGGCAAACAGTGGACAGCCCATGGCTGCCAATACCAGGAGGCGCGGCATTCGCCAATAGTATGCGCCCGGTCCACGGGTGTCAATGCGATACGGGTTGGCGCATCAAAACCAGAATTTGCCGCCCACTTGGATGGTGCGCGGCAGGCGCGCGCTAGTCACCCGGCCAAACTGCGGCGTGCCTAACGTGCCACCGGGCGCATTGAAGTTCGTATGGTTGAGTACATTGAAGAAGTCGCCCCGCAACTCGATCTTCATGTTCTCCCGAAACGGCAGCGGAATGAAGCGGATCAGCGAGACGTCCACGTTCGCCAGGCCCGGCCCTTCGATACCCGGAAACTTGTTGCTATTGCCCAGGGTGCGCGCTGGCGGCGCCTGAAAAGACGCCGTGTTGAACCAGCGGTCGAGCGCGCGCTCACCCGCTCCCAGCCTTGGATTCGCCACGAGATTCGGCCGGAACTGGCGGCTGAACATCTCCGAAGTGTTGGCCGCCTGGCTGATCCAGACCTGGTCTCCACTCTGCAGCGACACGATACTGGAAATCTGCCATCCCCCCGCCAGCCACGCCATCGCGCCGTTCTGCCGCCACCGGCGCCCCTTGCCGAACGGCAGATCTTGGACCAAGGCCATCGCCGCCCGATGCGGATAGTGCGACTGGCTCAAACCCCGTTCCAATCGCAGATTGTACGGATCCATCGCGAACTGCGACGAGAAGTTGTCCTCGTTGTAGTCGAGAAACTTCGAGAACGTGTAGGAGAACGACGCAAAGAGCCCATTCGCATAGCGGCGCTCCAAGCCCAGTTGCAAAGCGTTGTAGCTGGAGTTCTGATTCTCGCAGTGGCAGTTGATAACACCGTAGTCGGGATAGGGCCGCATCGCCTGCGTGCCACGCCCGGCGCGCTGCACATCCTCGATGCGGATCGCGTTTTTGTCGATGTTCTGCAGCAGATGGCGGCCCGCGCTACCCACGTAGCTCGCCTCCAGCAATAGCCCTCTCCATTCGTGTTGAATGTCGAAATTCCATTGCTGGAAGGAGCCGAGCCTGGCGTCTTCGATTTTGTAATCGATCGCAAAGCCCTTGCCATCCCTACTCGGCACGATGGGCGGCGTACGCGAGAGGAGTACGGCCGCGTTCAGGCCATCGCTCTGCAGGCCCAGCCGTTGGTCGGCGGGGAAGCGCGCGAAGGCGGACGTGGCGCGCCCGGTGAGCGGAATGTGGAAGATGCCATAGTGGGAGCGGATAACCGTCTTGGCGAGTCCGAACGGACGCCACGCAAAGCCGAAGCGCGGCGCGAAGTTCAGCTTGTCGGTGAACTGGATGAAGTTCCGGCCGAGTTCGGTCATGGTCACCGGGCGGCCTTGCTTCAGATCGAAGTTCGACCCCTGCTGGCGGATCTCCCGTGGCTGCTGCTCCACGTCGTAACGCAAACCGAAGTTCAGTGTAAGCGCAGGCGTGATCTTGAAATCATCCTGAAAGAACGCGCCAAGGTAAGCCGACCGGTAATAGAAACGGCCGCGTAGCGTGGAGTTATTAAACGTATCCGCTTGACCTAGCAGCAGGCTGGCCAGCGGATTGCCCGTGACGCCCGGCGACCGCGGATCGGCCGTCTGATTGGCGGCGAACGTATACTCGCCAGTGAATTGCAGTTGCAGATCGTTGATGGGAAATGAGCGGTAGTCCGCGCCCGCCTTCAGCACGTGGCGTCCGCGCACCACGGTAGTGATGTTCTGCAACTGATACTGATTCTCCACGGGGTTGAACGCCTGTGCGTCGCCCAGACCCGTAAGGCCGGGCAGGGAGAAACTCGGCAGCCCCACCAGGTTGAGATTCGGGATCCCCAGCGCGTCACCCGCGCCCAGGCTGAGCAGCCGCTCCTGAATGCCCCGGAAAGCGCTGAGGCGCGTGTCGTTGATTACCGTCGGCGCCACCGTGCGAGTCCAGCCCAGCGCGGCCGTCAGGTAGCGATTGAAGTTGCCGTTGTTGCCACCGCCCGCGGCGGGAAAGGCGCGGGCGTTCCCGCCAAACTGATGATCCCAGGAGTAGCGGCCGAACACCATGTCCCGGCCGGAGGCGCGCCAATCCAGGCGAACGTCGAACTTGTTGTTGTCGGTGCCCTGCGGCAGCAGTTGTTGGAAGTTCTGAACAAAGCCCGGCCGGTTCGGATTGGGGTAGAGTGCGGCAACTTTCGGGCCCGGCGCATCGAAACGCGCCGCGGGCACCACGAAGCCGGGGAAGGCATCGCGAATGGAACCCGGGCCGGCGGGATTCGGCCGCGTGGTGGCCGGATCGAAGATGGCCACCGTCCTTTCGGAGAAGTTGCCCGCCTTCTGGGCCACCGTCGGCACGTTGAGATTGAACAGCCGCTCTTCGGCTTGGCGAAAACTCTCGAAGTCGCCGAACGCGAACAGACGATTGCGGAGGATCGGTCCGCCGATCATGCCGCCGAACTGATTCTGAATCAGCTTCGCATTGCGCGGCGAGTAGAAGTTGCGCGCGTTGATCGAGTTGTTGCGGTGGAACTCGAACAGATTACCGGAGATCTTGTTCGTGCCGGACTTGAGCGTGGCGTTCACCACGCCCCCCACCGTGCGGCCGAACTCCGCGGACAGGCCGTTGGTCTGCACCTTGAACTCCTGAATGGCGTCCAGATTCGGCTGCGTGAAAAGCTGCCCGCGCCGCGGCGTCGTGATTGAGCCGCCGTCCAGCACAAACTCGCCGGTGCGCGCCCGTCCACCGCTCAGGCGCGGCAGTTCGTCATCGCCCCGCTGCTGCGCGCCCGGCGTCAGCAGCACCAGTTCGAAAGCGTTCCGCCCCCGCAAAGGCAGTTGCTTGATGGTGTTCTCATCCACCACGCGGCCCAGCGTATTGCTCTCGGTCTGGATCAGTTGCGCCTCGGCGCGCACCTCCACGCTTTCCGTAATCTGGCCCACCTTCATCGCGACGTCCACGCGCAGGCGATCCTCGACGCGCAGAGTGATGCCGCGCTGCGCAAAGCGCTGGAATCCCGCCGCCTCCACCTCGAGGTCATAGGCGCCGGGGCGAAGTTCGCCGAGGAAGTAGAGGCCGGCATCGTTGGCGTCGACGGCGGAACGAATGCCCGTGTTGACGTTGACCGCCGTCACGCGAGCCTTCGCCAGTACACCGCCGGAGGCATCTGTAACCGTGCCTTGCAGTGAGCCGAAAATCGACTGGGCCAAGGCGGGAGCCGCGAGAAGAATGAGCACACCGGTTCGATTCATCCTTCAAAGGCTAGGTGAATGCCTGGATGAAGTCAATGCCGGATGCCGTCCGCGTGGTTCCACCGGCTTCGGAACGCCGGTGTGAGAACCGTATGCTGTACTCGGACTGCTCATGGTCCCGGTACCGGACTGGCCTCGGGCATTCTACTGAAAGCCTTGCAGAACGGACTGCGTTGCCAGTTCATCGCCGCGCAGGATCTGTTCGACGACATGTACGCCTCGCTGGCCGACCGGTCCACGCGCAAGCTCATCGATCATCTGGCGCGG
>SYLY01000154.1 GCA_005808475.1 Acidobacteriota bacterium | reverse complement strand
GGTGTTGAAGTAGGCTATGCCGGCGGTGGAGATGTGGAACGCGCCGCATTGGAGCGCGGCCAGTCCTTCCCGCACCAACTGCGCGCGGCAGTCGATCAGACGCGCTTCCTCGGCCCCATACTCGCGCGCGCGGCGGGGACTGTCGTCGTAGTCGGGCTCGTCCGGCTGCCCGAGATTCGCCGTGTAGCAGTAGGGGATCGCGCCCTTTTGACGCATCCAATAGATGGCGGCGCTGGTGTCCAGACCGCCCGAAAACGCGATGCCGACCTTTTCGCCGGAAGGGAGTGACTGAAGAATGTTGCCCATGAACGAACCGGAACCTTCAGCGTACCATCCCGGCCCGGAACGCGAAGACTTCGAAGACCAGCCGGCCGCGCGCGTCGTGCACGGCGGCCACGCGGATCAGTTCGATGCCCTTCGCCTTCACGTACGCCATCAGCCCTTCGCGCATCGCCGGAACCACGGCGATCTCCGGCCTCGGCGCGACAATGACGGCGTCCGGAATCGCGAATACGCGTTGGAAGGCGGCGTCGTTCGGCTCCATGTCGAGGCTCGAAAACAGCGGCCCCGGCGTGAGCAGACATAGATTGCTCAGTAGACCCCAGTCGGCGGCGATCACCCAGCGGCCCCTGTACTTTTCGAGGGCGCCGCTCAAGGGCAGGATCGCGTCCGACCAGCCGGGCGCGGAGACGCCTTGGCGCGCCATCTGATGGAACCGCGCGATCTGCGCCGCTCCGGTGCAACAAACGGCCGCCATCAGCGTCCACACCGCGACGCGAATCGCCGCCGGACGGCGCCCGAGCATGCTCGCCGCGGCGACGGCGATCCACAAATGCGGCAGCGGCCACAGTAACACCGCATGATGCGCCGCGCCGCCGCCGCCGGCCTGCGTCATCACCAGCCACGACACGGCGATGGCAACGGCCAGAAACAGGCAGACGCGCCGGGCCGCGGGCGCCGCCAGCGGGGTCAGCGGGATCGCCGCCAGCAGCGCCCAAGGCAGCAGGTTGGTTCTGGGAGGAGGCGCGGAATCCGGCTGGGCCTCGGTGAACACGTATCCCTCCATCACCGATCCCTCCAGGTTGAATAGCAGCATACGCGCCGTGCCCGCCAAGTCCCCGGGATCGGACTTGACGTTGTCGCGAACGGTGGCGAACGAGTGCGTGGCGTTGAACCAGAGGAGCGGCGCCGCGCCTATCGAGAAGGAGGCGGCGAAAAGGGCCGCGTTGCGCCAGGACGCCAACCGCGCCAGTTCCGGGCGCGCGGCCACCAACGCCCCCGCCGCAAGGCCGGCCAACATCCAGGCGGCGATCGCCTTGTTCCACATCGCCAGCCCTACCGCGAATCCGGATAGCGCCAGCGCGGCGCGCGAGCCCGATCGGGCGAAGCTGAGAAATCGCCACGCCGCCAACGCGAGGAGAAAATGCTGCAGCGCGACCGGGCCCCAGTCGAGCGTCGAGGTAAGAAGATAGGTGGCGTCGGTGGCGAGCAAGGCGGCGGTGATAACGCCCGCTCTCGGCCCCGCGAGCATCGCCGCCACCCGGGCCGACATGGGTATGGCGGCCGCGGCGAAAAGCAGCGGCGGCAATCGGACCGACCACACCGACGGCGTCCAAATGGAGAAAATCGCCAGGAAGAGCCATCCCTTGAGCGCGCCCACGTAGGTCATGAGCATCAGCGGCAGGTCGATGCCCGCCACGCGAATCCAGCCTTCGGCGCCCGAGCATCGTTGCGGATAGATCGCATGGGCGAACAACGCTTCGTCGGTCTGGATCCCCGCGTGGGGAATGAAGAAAATTCCAGCACCGATGAAGAGAACGGCCAGAGCGGCGAGGGAGATCCGCCCGATAATCCCGGTTTTCAAATCAACTCCCTCTCACTACTAAGGACCCGTTCGAGCCCGATTCGGCTACACCCGGTACGAATTGAGGCGCAGCTCCAGGACTCGGGTCTCAGGCCGTTTCCTAGGGCCCGTACCCGCGGCCACCCATCGCCGGCGGCATCGCGGTTGAAGCTCCAGTACCTTTGCGATCGCGCGCCGAAGCACTATTCTGCCATCGGCGATGTATTTCCAGAAGTTCTCCGATAGATTTCTCGCGCTGCCGTGGCTCGCGTTCCTGGTGACGGCCTGGATAGTACTGGTGTCCGCCCCGGCGCGAGTGCTGGGAGAACGGCCGGTGTGGCTGCTGGCATTGGGGACGCCGGTGTTCGCGGCGATCTGTTGGTGGGCTCCGAAGGTGCGCTTCCCGCGCGTGGATGCCACTCGTCCCCTGTTGGAGCGGCGGGCGTTGACGATCGCCATCGGGTTGACGGCGGCCGGGGTCGCGCTCCGCGTGGCCTGGGTTTGTTTCGTCACTCCGGTTCAGGTGTCCGACTTCAAGGAGTACTGGGATCTGGCGCGGAACCTGCTGGCAACCGGTGAGTATGCCTGGAACACTCCGGGCGGCAAGTGGTACGCCTACCGTGCGCCGGGCTACACCTTCTTCCTCGCCGCCTGCATGAAGGTGTTCGGCGAACACGCCCTGATTCCAGCGGTCACCAACACCGTGCTGTACGCCGCCGCCAGTGGCGTGCTCTACCGCATGACGGCTCGTTTGGCTGGCCGGGTTCCGGCATTGGTGGCTGTAGCACTGTTCGCGATCTGGCCGTCGAGCATCGCCCTGACAGGCGTGGCCGCGTACGAGGCGCTTTTCACCCTGCTCTGCCTGCTCTCGTTGCACGGCATGATGCGTTCGGAGAGAACGGGCGCGCGCGGCGCGTTTTGGGCGGGAGTGGTCAACGGACTGGCGGTGTTGGTTCGCCCGACGGTATTGCTGATGCCCGCCGTCTGGGCGCTCTACAAGTTGTCCGGACGTGAACGCAGGAGCACCGCGGCCGGCCACCTGGCGCTGGCGGCGCTCGGAATGGCGGCGATGGTGCTTCCGTGGACGGCGCGCAATCACGCCGTTGGGATTCCCACCACGGTTTCGGCAAACGGAGGGATGGCGTTGTTCCTGGCGGCCAATCCCACGGTGGGCGCCGATTACGACGAGCGCGCCGCGTTGGACCTGGTCAAGGAGCTGCACTGGGACGAGAGAGCGGTGGCGGTGGAATCGGGGCGGCGGGCCAAGGAGTTCATCAAGGCAAATCCGTGGACGTGGCTCCGGAACAACGTGGAGCGCCAGGTTGTGTTCCTGGGCGACGACAGCGCGGGGTTCTACTGGTCGCTTCGGATTCCTTACGATTCCAAAGGGGCGGCGTACTCTATCCTGCAGGCGGTCGCGCATGTGTGGTGGGTGGCGGTGTGGGCGCTTGCCTTGGCGGGGACGGTTCGCGCGCGGGCGCGTTTCGCCGCCGACCGGGACTGGCAGTTGCTCGGTTGGGTGTTGTTGCTGTTCGTGGCGACGGCGTTTCCGTTCTGCTCGGTGGCGCGCTATCACATGCCGTTCGTTCCGCTGGCGTTGATCGCCGCTGGATACGTGTGGGCCCGCCGCACCGCTGTAATGACGCTCGATGGCCGCGGCGAGGCGCCGCCCGCGGCCGCCGTGGCAGCGTAAAATCGTAGGTGATGCCCGACCTCATCGCACAACCGACGCGAATCCGCGCCGCCGGAACCAAGGAAAAGCTGATCGACGAGTACGTGGGCCGCGTGAATACGGGCGATGGCGCGGTTTCCGTCGCTCACATGCGTTCGCCCGGCGGTTGGGAGGAGCCCGGCCAGAGGCCCGTGTTCGACGAGTACACCGTGGTGCTCCGCGGCGTGCTGCGAGTGGAGTACGAGGGGGGCGCGATCGACGTGCCGGCAGGCCAGGCGGTCCACACCCGGCCCGGAGAATGGATCCGGTATTCGTCTCCGCACGAGGACGGCGCCGAGTACATCGCCGTGTGTCTCCCGGCGTTTTCGCCCTCCACCGTGCACCGGGACGAGTGATGTGGGGCGGAAACGGCGCCACCGGTGATGTGGGGCGGAAAAGATTCCGTCACCAATCACTCGCGCGGCGCGTTCCCGGTGGATATCACCAGGAGCGGCGTCTTGCGTCCGGCCGGTGACGTGGGGCGGAAATGGCGCACAAGTGATTGTATCTAAATGGTTTGATGACTCGGCGGCAGGGTGATGTTCGACGGAAATGCGCGGGGCTGGGGCCCGGCGAGTGATGTGGGGCGGAAATCGAACCCGGTGATAGCCGGCGGAAATGGGGCGCTTCCGCCGGACATCACCCGTATGTTGTTGAAAATACTTGCGGAAGTGCGAACTCGTGAGATCCGGCGGAAAAAACGGTGACCCCTGGCGGCGCCGGCAGTGATGTGGGGCGGAAAAACCGGGTGTGGGGCGAAGGAAAATGCGGTGATGGCGGAAGGAATCGGATGGGATCTATCCGGTTGAAAATACGCGGTCGCGGCGGCGCTAGAGGTTTTCAGAGGGGTTGCCTCGGAGGAATACAGACTCCAACAGGTAGCGCACGTGTTGCTTGGACCGCAAGATATATGGCAGGATAATCCCACCACCCATGATCAACGAGCGTGCCGTGGAAGTCGTTCCCTCCCTCAAGGACCGCGGTGAAATCGTCCGGGTCGAAAAGAACCTGAATTCGTTCGGGTTCTTCACGCCGTCTCACAAGCGGCTGGAGGGTGTGACCGAGAAGACCGTCACGGTGTTCGTGCGCAACCAGGGCGGCCAGCGCTCCGAGGCGCGCGCGACCATTCTGCCGAATGCAAAGCTCGGACTGCCCACCACCGCCGATCAGGACAAGTATTACGCGTTTCAGAAAATCGTGGAGGACATCCGCCGCCGAATCGGCAGGGTGAACAACCCCGTCGGCTTCACGTCGGCGCAAATGCTGCGAATTCTCGGACGGAAAAAGTCCGGACAGGGCTACAAGGAAATCGCGGACTGGCTCGAACGAATGACGCTGACCGGCATCCGGTCGGAGGGCGTCGTGTATCTGGCCGGGTCGAAGAAATACGCCCGCGACACGTTCACGGTGTTTTCCCGCGCGATCACCATGGGCCAGGAGATGCCCGACGGAAAACGGGCCGAGCAGAATTACGTCTGGTTGAGCGACTGGCAGCTCGAGAACGTGAACGCGAGCTATGTGTTGCCGATCGACTACGAGGCCTACCGGGCGCTGCGGTTGAATATCTCGAAGGCGCTGGTGCCGCTGGTCCAGATCTGGTTCTACGCGGCGCGGCGCAATGCGATGGTCTGCATCGAAAAGCGGTACAGCGAGCTGTGCGAATTGTTGAGCATCCGGCGGTACGCGCACCTGTCGAAGATCAAGGAGATCCTCGGGCCGTCGCTCGACGAGATGAAGGAGCTCCGCATCCTGCAGTTCTGGGACGTGCAAAAGACGGCCGACGGCGCGGATTACAAGGTGGTTCTCATGCCCGGCGAGCGCTTCATGACCGAGCGTCGCGCCCGGCTCATGGACGGGCAAGTTCCCCGCCCCGCCCTCGATCCGAGATTCGAGGCCGCCGTGGAGGCAATGACCGCCCGCGGGATTCTCGAGGATCGCTCCCGGCGCCTGCTCCTGGACATCCCCGACGATCAGCCGGTGCTCGATCAACTCGAGTACGGCGACTTCGAAATCGAGCGCCGCCAGCAGACTCGCGACCCCATCGTCAATCCGCCGGGCTTCTACGTCTACCTGATCCAAAGCAACTATCCCGTTCCGGCGCGGTTCGAGACCTCCCGCAAGCGCGAACTGCGGCGCGTGGCGTCCCAACGCGACGAGATGTCCCGGGCCTCCGAGGCCGAGCGCGAGTTGCGTCTGACCGGTCTGCGGATCGAATACCAGGAGTTCCGCGAACGCGAAACCAGCCGCTGGCTGCGCGGGCGCTTCGACGAGGGCGAGATCGACGGATTGGTGAAGGCGGCGCGCGCGGCGATTCAGCGGGAATCGCCCGACCTGCGTTTGCCCGAGCCGGCGATGAGCGAGTTCGCGTTCCGGCGGGTTCTCGAGAATCACGCGGAGATGGCGGGCGTGGCGGGGTTCGACGACTACTGCCAGACGGGGCAGATGTCGCTGCCATTGTAGGTAGGCGCGTAGCCGGGTACGCGGACAGCGATCAGTTCGCGTAGGCGGCTACTCGGGTAATCGAGTAGTATGATAGTTGGGTAGGAGGACCGTATGGTGATCACCGTGGCGAGTTTCAAAGGCGGCGTCGGCAAAACGACCACCGCGGTCCATGTGGCCGCGTACCTCCAATCCTCGGCCGGCACGATGCTGGTGGACGGCGACCCCAACCGGTCATCCACCGAATGGGGCCGCCGGGGCAGGCTTCCGTTCCGCGTGGTGACCGAGCGCGAGGCCGCGTTGCACGCCCGCGAGTACGAGCACATCGTGATCGACACCAAGGCCCGGCCCGAGGAGGAGGATCTGAAGGAACTCGCCCGGGGATGCCATCTGCTGGTGATTCCCTGCACGCCGGATCCGCTGTCGCTCCAGGCGCTCCGGCTCACCATCCAGGCGCTGCACTCGATCGGCGCGGAACGGTATCGCGTGTTGTTGACCGTCGTGCCTCCCCGCCCCAGCCGCGACGGCGAGGACGCCCGCGAGATGCTGGCGTCGCTCGGCGTTCCCTGCTTCCAGACCCAGGTGCGGCGGCTGGTGGCGTTCCAAAGGGCGGTTCTCGAGGGGACCACGGTCAAGGATGTGGACGACCCGAGGAGCGCCGCGGGCTGGGAGGATTACTGTGGGGTGGGCAAGGAGATCCTGGAGGCAGCTACTCGGGCAGCCGCGTAGGCGTATAGCCGAGTAGAAGGATAGGTGCGTATGGCCAAGAACCGCTTCGCGTTGCTGTTGGAAGAAAAAGGACTCCCCGCCGGCGAGATCTCGCAGGCTCCCCCGCCCCCACCCGTCGAACCCGAGCCTCCGCCGCCTCCCCTTCTGCCTGTGCCGCCTACGCAGCTACCCGAACCCGCGGCTACCCAGGTAACCAAACACGGCAAGCGCGCCGACCCCGATTACCGCCAAATCTCCACCTACGTCCGTTCCGGGCTTTACAAGCAGGTCCGCAAGCGGCTCACCGACGAGGAACGCGACTTCAGCGAGCTGCTCGACGAACTCCTCACCCGCTGGATCGCGACGTGATGCTCCTTGCCTTTCCTCCAACTATTTGATACCATGGGACTTAGCGGATAGAGGCGACGCCCCCGCCACGGCATCCGCGTGGCACTGTTACGACACGGGCCCGACGGAAACGTCCTCGCCCGACTGTTCCAGCGACACTTCGCCCAAGCGAGCCATTTCCAGCAGAGCCAGGAACAGGCAAACCGCGCTGGTGGCCGTCTGACCGGTAATCAGGTTCCAAAAGCGCTGGCGGCTCCACCCGGGCAGCGCGACCTCCGAGCGGAACCACGCCAGCCGGTCCTCCACCGTCACCGGCTCGGGCTCCACGGTGAACTTGGTGGTGACCTTGGCGCGTTGGACGGCGGCGCCCAGTGTATCGATCAAATCCGCCAGCGTGGCGCGAGCGGGTCCGGCAGCGGCCTTGCCTTCCACGGTGATCTCGAACGCGTCGCGGAACCGGTCCATGCCCGGTTTCGACCAGGTGAACTCCTCCATCTCCATCCGCGACCGGAGCGTTTGCGCGATCTCTTTTGCCACGGCGTGCTCGCGAAGCCGGTCCACCAGTTCCGCGCGCGGATCGGGGCCGCGCTGGCGCAGCGCCGGATCCACCGGCAGCAGGCCGCGGCTCTTGATCTGGATCAAGGTCGCCGCCATGTACACGAACTCGCCGTCCAGCGGGATGTCCGCCGCCTCGGCCTCTTTCAGATACCGCAGGTACTGGCCGGTGATCTCGGCGATCGGGATGTCCTCGAGCCGGACCTCATGGGAGCGCGTCAGCGCCAACAGTAGATCGAGAGGGCCTTCGAACTCGCCGGCGCGAACAGGGAAGGGAAGTTCCGTCAAACATCACCTCGCCGGGGAGAGGGCGGAGCCCCTTCCACCGCGATCTGAAATCCGTCCGGATCGTCGCGCGCGATCCGCGCGATCTCGAAAAGACGGCCCAGTAACTCGTCGTGGCTGCCTTCGGGGAACTCCACCACGATGGTGTCGCGGTAGAGGCGCACGCCGGCTGGGAAATCCGCGGCGGTTTGCGCCGCCGAATCGGCCTCCACCGGCAGCAGGAACCGCCGCGCAGAAGCCTGACGCTGCAGCTCGACGCGGCCCGCGCGCAGGCGTTCGCGCCGCCGCAGTTCGGAAACATAGCCGCTGCTGACGCGGACCTGCTCCAACTTGGATGCCAGCGACTTGGCCGCGATCGTCAACCGGTCGTTTTTCTCGTGGGCGCCGAACCGGTGCAGGAAGCGGATGGCGTCCCGCCGCGAGAGACGGAACAGCCTTTCGACGTCGGGCCGTTCCACATGCGGGGCAGGGAAGTCCCGCAACGCGGCCAGCGCGTCGTCCACGTGGTCGTACCATGTAGGCGTGCGGGCCATATCGCATGATATCAAGCGAATGGCCCGCCGCAAAGCGGATTAGTACCGCAACAGGGCCGCCATCGCCCGTGCGGCGGGCATTCGATCGGCGGGCAACACCCAGACCGATCCACCGTGGCGCAGGGTGTCGCAGGCGGCCGCGGCGGCGAGGTTCTCGTCCCGGGCGGGCAGAGTTCCGCTCCAGATGGTCCGTGCCGCGATGGCGTCATAGTCGCCCATCACTTTGGCGCCCTCGGCGATCAACAGGTGCGCGACGCGCCCCGTGCTGGCGGCCCCGACGATGGCGTTCCCTTCCACGGCGGTCAAGGCGGGTCCGGCGTTGGAGAAGTGATCCAGAGCCCGGAGCGCGGCGGTTGGAGCGCGGCCGGCCATGACGGCGCGTGCCTTCTCGGATAGCTGAGTAGTCGAGTAGCCGCCATCGGGGCTCAACAACACCTGCTCCCGGACCAGCCGGGGCGAACTCGCCGCCTCCCGATAGGTGGACTGTTCCGTCGCCGTCGCCGCCACGACCACCGGATCGGAGCCGGGCAGCGCGTTCACTCCCCGGTCCAGCGCGACACAGAAGTCGCGGAAGTGCTTCGACTCCTTGTCCCGGTCCGCGCCCGCGCCGAAAGTGAGCGAGTTGCCTCCGCCGGACGAAGTCTTGTTTCGCCACGTTGTCTCGTGAAGGTCCAGTCCCTTGAACTCCTCGAAATCGGCGGTGATGCCGGGCGGAAACGCAACCTCCTCGAACCCATCCGGCGCGGCATGGAACAGCCGCGCACGTTTGCGCGACAGCGCCAACAGGTAGAACGGGGGGCCGAATTCGATGGACCGCAGCAAGGGCAGGGGATCGAAGAAAGCGCCGAAAACCGAATCCTCGGCCGGGGCATCGGGTAAGCGAAATACCCGGAAGACGCGCGGCGACCGGAACAGTCCCAGTCCGTCGTGATGTCCGGCGGAAAAACCCGGATCGCGGTCCAGCGCGAGCAGTGGGGCGAGGAATGTCTCCGCGTCGGTTGGGTTCATCCCACGTTCTTCGGCGGTCCGCTCGATGCCTTTGAGGATGGCGCGCAGCCGTACGCTGGCGGACCCGTCGCCGGACCCAGCCTTTCTTGGGCCGAGATAGATCGAGAGACAGGGCCCCTCCTCGGAACAAAGGGCTCGAACGTCTTCCAAGGTTGGAATCGTTCCGTTGGTGGCCGGCTTGGCCGGCAGGGTGGCGGTGGTGGCCATGGGGCCTCCTTTCCAACATTCCGTATGCAGTCCGAGTGCCGCGCCAAGCCGTTGATTCCATGGAAACGGGAGTGGGGATTTTCGCGCACCCAAGGGCTTTGGTCCGCAGCCGCGCGCCACGAACCGCCGCAAACGAGCCGATGAGGGCCGCAAGCGGGGCGAGTCGAATCGCCAACTTACTCGCCGGCTTCAGCGGAGCCGCGCGCTACCCCGCGATGGCGACCACGTCGATCTCGACGCGGGCGTCGCGCGGCAGCCGCGCCACTTCCACGGTGGACCGCGCGGGCGGGTTCGAGGAGAAGTAACTTCCGTAAACCTCGTTCATCTTGGCGAACTCGCCCATATCCTTCAGGTAGACCGTGGTCTTGAGCACATTCTCCAGGCTGGATCCGGCCGCCGCCAGCACTGCCTTCAGGTTCTCGAGCACGCGACCGGTCTGCGCGGCGATATCGCCCTCCACGATGGTTCCGGAGGCGGGATCGAGCGGAATCTGCCCGCTCAGATACACCAGTCCGCCGTGCGTCACCGCCTGCGAATAGGGACCGATCGCCTTCGGGGCCTGGTCCGTCGATATGGTTTGCTTCATTTTTTCGATTCTCCCATTTTCAAGGTTCCCGTCAGATCCGCGGCATGCGCGATGCGTTCCTCCGCCAGAAACCGGTCGAGCTCCTTCGCCACGCGGCACACCGACGACGGATCGAAGAAACTGGCCGTTCCCACTTGCACCGCCGCCGCGCCGGCGATCAGAAACTCGGCCGCGTCCACGCCGTTCGCAACGCCGCCCAATCCCACCACCGGGATCTTCACCGCGCGCGACGCCTCGTACACCATGCGCAGCGCCACCGGCTTGATGGCGGGTCCGCTGAGTCCGCCGAAGCCGGCGCCGATCCGCGTTGTTCGCGACCTCGCGTCGATGGCGAGTCCGACGATCGTATTCACCAGGGACACCGCGTCCGCCCCCGCCGCTTCGGCCGCCTTGGCCAGCGGTGCGATGCTCGCCACGTTCGGCGACAGCTTCACGATCAGCGGGCGGCGGGTCAAAGGGCGCACCGACGCCACCAACTCGCCGAGCAGCGCCGGATCGCTCGAGAAGAAGATGCCGCCATGCTTGGTGTTCGGGCACGATACGTTGAGTTCGTAGCCGGCGATTCCCTCCGCGTTTTCCAGAACGCGGACCACTTCTAGGTAGTCCTCGGCGGCGTAGCCGAACACGTTGGCGAACACTGGCGCGCCGATGCGCCGCAGCGCCGGCAGCTTGTCCTTGACGAACGCGTGGACGCCGATGTTTTGCAGTCCGATGGAGTTCATCATGCCGCCCTCGGTTTCCCAAAGGCGGGGCGGGGGATTGCCGTCGATCGGTTCGCGCGACAGTCCCTTGACCACGATGCCGCCCACCCAATCCCAGTCCACCAGACCGTCCATCTCCACCCCATAAGCGAACGTCCCCGACGCCGCGAGCACCGGCGTGGCCAAGCGGATTCCACACAACCGGGTCTCGAGACGCGGGGACGCCATTCGCCGGGCGGCTAGCTCCGGAACATCTTGAACAGCCTTTGCAGAGGATCGAAGTACTCGTCGACCACGCGTTCCTTGAGCGGGATGATCGCGTTGTCGGTGATCTTGATCTCCTCCGGGCAGACCACGGTGCAGCACTTGGTAATGTTGCAGAGCCCGATTCCGTTCTTCTCCTTCAGGTCCGCCACGCGGTCGTCCGCGTCGATCGGATTCATCTCGAGCGCCGCCGTATAGACCAGGTAGCGGGGTCCGATGAAGTCGTCGAACATCTGGTGATCGCGCAGCACGTGGCAGACATCCTGGCACAGGAAGCATTCGATGCACTTGCGGAATTCCTGCGGCCGGTCGATGTCGCGCTGATCGACGCGCCAACTTCCATCGGGAGCGTCGGGCTTGCGCGTCTTCAGCTTCTTGAGCTTCTTCTTGACCTCGAAATTCCAGGAGACGTCGGTGACCAGATCCTTGATCAAGGGGAACGTCTGCATCGGCTGCACGGTGACGGGCTGGCCGAGGTCGAGCGTGTTGAGGCGGGTCATGCACATCAACTTGGGCATGCCGTTGATCTCGGCGGAGCACGATCCGCATTTGCCGGCTTTGCAGTTCCAACGCACCGAAAGATCGTTGGCTTGTTCGGCCTGAATTTGGTGGACCGCGTCGAGCACCACCATGCCGGGAGAGGTATCGATCGAGTAGTCCTTGTACTCGCCGCCGGACCTGCCGCCGCGCCAGATTCGAAACGTTGCGCTGGCCATCTACTTGTTCTCCTCGACGATCTGCTTGTGTTCGGCGGTCAGAGGGACGATCGGGATGCGGGAGACGTGCATCGTGCCGTCGGCGTTCTTACGAACCAGGATGTTGTACTGGCTCCACTCCTTGTCCTTGTCCTGGAAGTCGTCGCGGAAGTGGCCGCCGCGGCTTTCCTTGCGCATGAGGGCGGCGCGCGTGACCGCTTCGGAAACCGTCAACAGGCTGTCCAGATCCATGGCGGTGTGCCAGCCGGCGTTGTACTCGCGATTTCCGTAAGCCGTCACCTTGGAGGCTCTTTGGCGAAGACCGGCGATGACGCCGAGCGCCTTCTCCATCTCGTCTTCGCGTCTCACGATGCCGACCAGATCCTGCATCTGATCCTGCAGGTTTTGCTGGATCTGGTACGGCCCCTCGCTGCCGGTCCGCTCGAGCGGATCGAGCGCGGCGCGGGCGGCCTGCTCCACTTGGGCGTTGTTCACCTTCGGCATTCCGTTCGCCTTGGCGTATTTGGCGGCGAACTCGCCGGCGCGCTTTCCGAACACCAATAGATCGGAGAGCGAATTTCCCCCCAGGCGGTTGGCGCCGTGCAGTCCGGCCGCGCATTCGCCCGCCGCGAACAGGCCGGGTACTTCCGACATCTGCGAGTCGCCGTCCACCCGGATGCCGCCCATGACGTAGTGGGTGGTTGGGCCGACCTCCATCGCTTCCTTGGTGATGTCGATGTCGCCGAGCTGCTTGAACTGGTGGTACATGCTCGGCAGCTTCTTCTTGATGTGCTCGGACGCGTTGGCCACCTTCTCCTTGATCCAGGAGATATCGAGGAACACCCCGCCGTGCGGACTGCCGCGGCCTTCGCGAACCTCGCGCACGATACAGCGGGCGACGTGATCGCGGGTGAGCAGTTCCGGTGGACGGCGCGCGTTCTTGTCGCCGGTGACGTAGCGCCAGCCCTCTTCCTCGTTGTCGGCGGTGGACGATTTGTAGTTCTCGGGACTGTCCTTGAACATGAACCGCTCGCCCTTGTTGTTCCGCAGGACGCCGCCTTCGCCGCGGACGC
>SYLY01000153.1 GCA_005808475.1 Acidobacteriota bacterium | reverse complement strand
GGGCATCGGCGCGGGCTTCATTCCCGATACGCTCGACCTCTCCATGGTCGACCGGGTGGAGACGGTCACCAACGAAGAGGCGATCGAGGCCGCGCGGCGGCTGTCGACCCAGGAAGGCATCCTGTCGGGAATCTCGTGCGGCGCGGCGGCGGCGGTGGCGCTCCGCGTCGCCAGCGAGCCCGGAATGGCAGGCAAGACCATCGTCACGATCCTGCCCGATAGCGGCGAGCGTTACCTGAGCTCGATCCTGTTCGAGGGCATGTTCAACGACTGAAAGTAGGCCGCGATCTCCGGCTTGGTATCGACGAGGATCTCCCGCACCGCGCGGCGGTCCTCGTCGCTCATCGGACCGAAAACCTTGCCGCGATCCCGTCCGTCGAGCACTTCGGCCAGCCGCTTGTACAAATGCGATTTGACCTCGGCGGGCAGTTCGTCGAACGCGGTCGTGTAGACCAGAAAGCTGCACGGATACTTGAACAGGCGTGTTTGCAGATCGAACTCGCGCAACGAACGTCCGCGCGAATCGCGAGCGCCGGTCCGCGCGAAGTCGGCCGCGAACGAGTTGACTCCCTTCACCTCGCCCTTCAGCGGAGCCTCGTCCCGGAATAACATGTACTGCAGCAGGACCTCGGTGGGGTTCTGAATCCGCCGCCGCGTGGAATCGCTCCATTCGCCTTCCGGCCGGCCGAGCGCCTTGTTCATCGACGCCTGTTGCTCGAGCGCGACACGGGCCTCGTAGGAAACGCGGGTGATCAGGTTGTGCATCCGCACTTGATGCTCGAGCACCATCAGCGCCACGATGTCGCTGTTCGGGGACAGGTACCGCGAGGAGTCGAACCGCTTGCCGAGCTTGGTGACGTTGGCGCCGCGCTTCATGTCCAGGTTCTCGGGGTTTTCCTTGTCCTTCTCGGCGAGGAATGTATTACCCATGTGGTAGTCGTTGGCGTGCGTGCCTGTCACATACCAGCCGCCCCAACGCTCTTTCATCGGACTGCGGTGATCGGTATTGAAGCCGCCGGCCTGGAAGATCGGGTAGCCGTCGTTGCCCGAGTACACCGACCGCACCATGTGCCCGGGAACGCCGAGCGTGCGCGGCGAGGCATGGCACTGCAGACACTCGTCGCGCCGCACGAACTTCGGCTTGCGCCCCGGCGCCTGATCCAGCGTGTAGAAGATGCTGCCCTTGAGCGGATCCTGCGACGAAACCTCCACAACATCGCCGTCGACCACCCAGCCGATATAGGCGTCGTCGTTGAAGTACAGGGCGCGGGGCGTCGGCGGCGCGATCCGCTGCAGTTGAAAGCTGGTCTTCGAAAACACCAGCACCTGCGACGAGACCGGGATCTTCAGCGCCTCGAGCACCGACGGCAGATAACCCTGCTTGGCGTTCCACTTTAGCCTGATCTCACCCGCGTCCATCGCGCGCTGGAGCCGCGAGATGGGATCGCGAAGATCGTCCGACGCCGAGTAGCGAATCAGCCGGTCCTCCAAATCGAGACCCATCGTCCCACTGATGTCGGATTGAGCGCGGACGGCGATGGCGGCGGCGAGGAAGGCGGCGAGTTTCATGCGTGAGCCTCCAGGAGAGGGGAACGGAGGACGGCGGCCGGCGCGATGTCGCAAATGGTGTCGCGCAACGGGCGCGGGCCGCCGGACTCTCCGAGCAGTTCGGCGATCGTGGTTTCGCGGAAAGTTCGCTCGATCAGCGCCAGCGCCTCGTCGAGTTTGGCGTGTACCGGACACAGCTTGTCGCGATGCGGCGCCAAGCCGAGCGGACAAGTCCGGATACGCTGAATCGGATCCACCACGGTGACCACATCGAGCAGGCTGACAGCGGCGGGCGGACGCGCGAGCAGAAATCCGCCATGGAGTCCGCGGCCCGCGGTGACCAGCCCCGCTCGCACCAATCCTCGCATCACCTTGGCCAGGTAGTCGGGAGGAGTCTGAGTCGCGTTGGCGATCTGCTGCCGCGTCTGGGGCTGGCCGGGATGTTGGGCCAGCCATACGATGGAGCGGAGTGCGTATTCGGTGGTCTGCGTGAACACTGTGGATATGTGGACCTTGATGTCCACATCTCAGTTGTACTCCCGTTCGCCACCCCTCGTCAAGGAAAAAAACAGACCGGAGTCCGCTATTCCACCGTGAACTCGTGCCGCGATTCCGCCGTCTGTTTGCCCAGCTTGTCGGCGAGCCGCAGCACGATGGTGTAGTTGCCCTTGGGGATGTCGTTCTGCAGATTCAGGCTCAGCGAGCCCGGGACGTATCGTTTCGGGTAGAACGTGGAGTCCTTGTCCCCGGCCGCGTTCGGTTCGGCGTAGAGACGCGACCCGTCGGCTCGCAGGACCTCGAGTCCATACGCCACGTCGAGCGCGTTGCGAGGCCCGAACTTGTAGCCGGTGATCTCGAACCGCGCCCACAGCGCCGATCCTTGCTTGTAGGAGGCCGGCTGCAACGGCACGGCGTCCTCTTCGCCCCGCAGGAACCGGAAGTTGCGGGCGACCAGGGCGGGTGAAGCCTCCACACGCAGGGAAGACCGCACGTTGAACTTCAGGTCCTGCCGGGCCGCCTGGTTGGCGAGTTCGTCCTTCGCCGAGACCGTCACCGTGTACTCGCCTGAATCGAGCATGGGCGGCAACTGGAAGTCGTGACGCTTCTTCGGCTGCCAGTTTTTGTCCTCGCCCGCCAGCGTCACGTTGATGTCGTCCGCTTTGCTCTCGACCACCGGCACGCCCGCCGAGTCCTTGACCTCCACGCGCCATGTCATGTGCACGCGCGGGACTTCGTCGCCGGTCTTCTTGTATCCGCCGAGGCGAAAGCTGACCCAAACCGGATCTCCCGGACCGAACTGGAACGACGGGGCCGGCGCCGGACCGTCGTCGTACTGGTGCAACGAGGCCTCGCCGATCGTAATGGCGGCGAGGCTGGCGGGAAGCAGAAGAGCGAGGACGTTTTTCATCGGCCGGCGGGCGCCGGAACCGCCGGAGCCACGTCGAGTGTGACGGGGATTTCGATGAGCGCGTTACGTTCGTTCATCGGATCGGACACATCGGAGGCGAAAAGCCGCATTTCCTTCATCGGCGCGTCGAAGAAGACCCGTCCGGTCAACGTGTCGTCCGGTTTGAGCATGCGCAGGATGCCCGGCCAGTCGCTGACGTTCTTGATGTCGTCCAGTTCGCGGAACTCCGCGCCTTTCTCGTCCTGGAGCGACAGCAGGGGAAGTCCTACCTCCTTGCTCGCCCTGTTGCGGATGGTCAGCCGCACCTGCGCGAATCGATGGCGAGGCAACCGGACGTTACCATCCGAAGTCATTTGCGGTAGCCAGTCCACCTCGAGCACCGTGTACTCGAGCGCGCCGACCTGAACCGTCTCACCCATTTTGTGCACCTTCGCCGGTCCAGGACCGCCTTTGGTGCAAGAAGAGGCGGCGATCGCGATTCCGAGAATCGCCAGGGCGGCCCCATGCGTCCGATCAATACGTGGCATGCTAACTAAAATGCTAAGACGAGCGGCGATAGCCAAGCAAATCTTTTTCGTGGCCTTTTGGGCCGTTGCGGTACAGGACCTTCGGGCCTGGCAGTCCGCGCACCCCGTCAGCGGCCGCAAGATCGCGCCCGTCATGGGCGTCGGCGGCGCCAACTGGCTGGTCCGGAGCGAGCGCGAAGCGGAGGAAAATCCGGACCTCGTGTTGAAACTGCTGGCGATTCCGCCCGGTTCGGTGGTGGCCGATCTCGGCGCGGGCGTCGGGTACTACAGCCTGAAGATTGCCCGGATCGTAGGACCGTCGGGCAAGGTGTGGGCCACCGACATCCAGCCGGAGATGCTGCGCCTCCTGCGGACGCGGGCGGGGAAGGAGGGTGTGAAGAACGTCGAAACCGTCCTCGGCGGTGTTTCGGAGACCAACCTCCCGGATGGCGCGATCGACCTGATGCTCCTCGTCGACGTCTACCACGAGTTCTCCGAGCCGCAAAAGATGCTGGCGAGCATCGCCCGCTGTCTGAAGCCCGATGGCAAGCTGATCCTGCTCGAATTCCGCGAGGAGGACGCGTCGGTGCCGATCCGGCCCGAGCACAAGATGAGCGCCGCCACGGTGAAGAAGGAGCTCGGCGCGGAAGGCTGGCGATTCGACAAGCTGATCGACGGACTGCCGTGGCAGCACATTCTCGTCTTTCGAAAGCCGGAGCGGTGATCGCAACGGCTTCAGTTGTTGTGAGGCTGGACGGTCACCGGTAGGTTTCGGAGATGACGATGGTCAGAATGCAGGCGGTGGTAAACGTCTGGAACGCCGCGACTGCCCGTTGATGACTGCCGCCGGTGAGCGACTCGCGCGGACCGTCGTAATGCGGACTGGCCGCCTCGCCGGGAGCCGGGATGGAAGTTGCCATTCACACTGACGAGCGCGGTATGATTCTAGTATGACTAGGTCGAAGATCGCCATCAGTTTGCCCACCGATCAACTGATGAGGGTCCACCGGGAAGTCCGGGCCGGACGAGCCGATTCGGTTTCGGGTTATATTGCCCGAGCCTTGGCGGAACACGAGAAGCGCGAGTCGCTCCAGGTACTGCTTCGGGATCTGATCGAACAACATGGTGAACCGGCCGCGAAGGACATCAAATGGGCGGAACGCGCACTCGCGCCGCGGCGGGGATAGTCTTGGATGCCGGCGCGCTGATCGCCCTGGATCGCGGGGACAAACGCATGATCGCTTTGCTCCATCGGGCGTTAGCCCAAGGCCGGGCGTTTCGAGTGCCCGCGGGCGTCGTGGGACAAGCTTGGCGCGATGGACGGGTTCAGATTATTTTAGCGCGGTTCTTGCGGAGCGAGGAAGTAGAGATTGTCCCTCTCGATGGGCAGCTTGCCCGATCCTGTGGAGAACTCTGCGGCGCTACCGGCTCGTCCGATATTATCGACGCTTCGGTGGTGATCCTCGCCAGGGAGCGGCGAGACCCCATAGTGACAAGCGATCCGAATGACCTGCGGCGTCTGGATCCAGCGGCCCAGATGATCCCTATTTGAGATCGCGCTGGCGGCTCATCTCCGCTGCCTCCTGCGTTACGTCGCGGCGATGCGTCGTTTTGCCACACTAATGATTGGCCTGGGCCTCAGCGAACGTTTACCAGGAGCCATTCAAGGTCCTGGAGCAATTCCTTGTCCGCTACGCCGATCTGGCTGAGAGCCCATGCCGCGTGCCCGAAGTGCCCCAGAGCGGCCACAGCTTTTCTTCGAACATCTGGTGACAGGTCCCTTAAGTCAGCGCGCCACTGAGCAAAGTCTTTACCTTCCTACGTTGGCTTGGCACACGACATCGTTATCGATAGCCCAATGCTCAGGACGGACAGCACGATTCAGTGGGGCTGCAGGCAAACTTGGCTCCTTGGGCTGCGAATCGTTGCCATAGCTCAGCAATTGGCGGAACTTGACCTTGTGCGGCTTGATTCCATCTCGCGCAAGCAAGTCCAGCACCTCTTGGGTGCGGTAGCCGGACCGGAACCAGGCCTTGACGTCGTTCAGGGACGCCGCGACTTTGTGCCCGCTGAGATTCCGGTAGCGTCAGAACGGCCGCGAGTCCCCGCCGAACACCAGCCGGCCGAACCGGTGCGGCGTGTGGAAGTTCGGCTTGGGAGTCCCTCCGGACGACCACTGGCTATACTGCGGATTCATCGCGCCGCCGTGCCGGTTGAAGTTCGCGTTCCAATGTTCTCCCGGCCGCGGCGGCGCGGACTTGGCATAGGCCTTGAAGTTGCGAAACGGGATCGCGGTCTCGGTGATCCAGTGGCTGTCCGAGCCGGAGTCGTCGTTCGGCTTGCCCTCGTACGATCCCGCCACGCGGACTCCCTCGGCATCCCATTTGGGCGCCCGTGGCTGGCTGGGGCCGTTCGGCCGGAAGTTGTCCACCAGTCCGCCGATCACGTTCCATTCGAGATTGAAGTAGACCTCCGGCTTGGCGGGATCCGGCGCGATCATGAGTTCGAAACAATCGTCCTCGGGGATCTTGCCGTCGCGCTCGGTGTGCCGGGCCGTGATGTGGCGATCCTCGGCAACCAACGCGATGTATAGGTTCTCGTCGTCCCACAGCAGTTTGACGATGGTCGCCTCTTTGCGGCCTTGGGTGTGCCACGGAAATTCGCGGAGCTTCAACGACGGCGCGGCGAACCACGCGGGTTCGTCCAGCCTGCCATCGATCTTCGGGGGCGTGGCCGCGCGATAGGCGGTGTAGGACGGCAGCGTCTGCGCCGCCAGCGGAGCCAGCAGAAGCGCGAGTGAGAATCGCATGAGTCGATTGTAATGGCGAGCGGGGCGATGCGTCATGTGGCAAACCGCTTCCTACACGGTTCACCCGGCCCCGGACGGCGGCGCTTCCGCCAAGATGCGCCGGCCGGCCACATGACACATCGCCCCGCTCGCGAGCGCGGCTCCTCTTCGCCCCAAGAGGAGACGCAACCGGCAGGTGTGTCTTCGCGAATCCGCGGGTACCCTACTCCCGCGAACCCGCCACCTTGCCAGGTCGAGATCGAAGCCTCGGTGGGGAGGGGCTCGACTGAACGAAGCGCGCACCGGGCCCGCCCGCCCGGTTCGCGTCTCGCAGGAGCGCGTCCTCCCCACCCGGCCCCAATTTCTCAGACAGGACCGGGCGAGTCGCCGGATCGATGGCGCCTCCGGACGACCCGATCCCGCCAACCCAAAGAAAACAAGCCAAATCTAGTTTTCACTTTTTTCGCGAAAACACGGAACGCCTTTTCGGGCGTCCCACGCGCGTTGCGCGGCTGATACCATGGAAGCTCCGGATGCTGGTCAAAATCTGCGGCATCACGGTGCGCGACGACGCCGTCGCTGCCATCGATGCCGGCGCGGGTGCGCTCGGTTTCAACTTCTGGCCGAAGAGCCCCCGCTACATCTCGCCCGATACCGCCGCCGCCATTGCGCCGAACGCCGCCGGCGTTCTCAGGGTGGGTGTCTTCGTCGGCGAATCCGCCGCTCGAATCCGCGAGATCGCGGCGGCCGTGGATCTGGACGTCGTCCAGTTGCACGGCGAGTTCGATCCCCCCGGCGAAGCCCGAATCTGGCGCGCGGTGGCGGTGCGCGGCGACTTCAGCCCCTCGCTGCTGACGGGCGCCGCGGAGGCGTTTCTGTTGGACGCTCCAGCCGGCGAACTCCACGGCGGCTCGGGCCGCACGTTCGACTGGGACCTGGTCCGCGGCCTCGACCGGCGGATCGTGCTCGCCGGCGGCCTGGACGCCTCAAACGTCGAACGCGCCATCGAGGTTGCCCGGCCCTGGGGAGTCGACGCCTGTTCCCGCTTGGAATCGTCGCCCGGAAAGAAGGATCATCGTAAGGTGGCGGACTTTTGCAAGGCCGCTCTGAAGGCTTCCTCATGACACCCACCCAACCCGACGCCGGCGGCCATTTCGGTCCCTACGGCGGCCGATTCGTGCCGGAGACCCTGATGGCGCCGCTCGAAGAGCTCGAGCAGGCGTGGATCGCGGCCCGCTCCGATGAAGGCTTCCAGGCCGAACTGCGCGACCTGCTCGCCAACTACGCCGGTAGGCCTACACCCCTCTACCACGCCAAGCGGCTCGGCCAGATCCTGGGAGGCGCCAGGATCTACCTCAAGCGTGAGGATCTGCTCCACACCGGAGCCCACAAGATCAACAACTGCCTAGGTCAGGTGCTGCTCGCCCGCCGCATGAACAAGCGCCGCATCATCGCGGAAACCGGGGCGGGGCAGCACGGCGTGGCGACGGCGACTGTCTGCGCCCTGTTCGGACTGGACTGCACGGTCTACATGGGCGAAGAGGATATGCGCCGCCAGCGCTTGAACGTCTTCCGTATGCGGCTGCTCGGCGCCAAGGTCGTCGCCGTCTCTGCCGGAAGCCGCACCCTCAAGGACGCGATCAGCGAAGCCATGCGCGACTGGGTGACCAACGTCTCCGACACCTATTACCTGCTCGGTTCGGCGCTGGGGGCTCACCCCTACCCGGCGATGGTCCGCGATTTCCACCGCTGCATCGGCGAAGAAGCGCGCGGCCAGATCCTGAAGGCGGAAGGCCGGCTCCCCGACCGCGTAATCGCCTGCGTCGGCGGCGGATCGAATGCGATCGGCATCTTTCATTCCTTCATCGCGGACGAGGGCGTCAAACTCACCGGCGTCGAAGCGGGCGGCCGAAGCGGCAAGCTCGGCGACCACGCGGCGCGCTTCTCCGGCGGATCTCCCGGCGTGCTGCAAGGAACGCGCAGCTACCTGTTGCAGGACGACGACGGCCAGATCGCGCTGACTCATTCGGTATCCGCCGGCCTCGACTACGCCTCCGTCGGCCCCGAACATGCGCTGCTGCACGACCTGGGACGCGCCGAATACGTCTCCTGTCAGGACGCCGATGCCCTCGCCGGGGCCAGGCAACTCGCGCGAACCGAAGGCATCATCCCCGCGCTCGAATCCGCCCATGCCGTGGCCGAGGCGATTCGCCGCGCGCCCTCCGAACCTGGCGCCGTGTACATCGTCAATGTCTCCGGCCGCGGCGACAAGGACATCGGCATCTACATCGAAAACTTCCCGGAACTGGACCCTCAATGAGCCGCATCGCCGCCACCTTCGCCCGGCTGAAAGATCGCGGGGAGTCCGGGTTGGTCGCCTACCTCACGGCGGGCGATCCCTCGCCGGACCGCACCGCTTCCCTGGTGTGGGCCCTCGAACGCGGTGGAGCCGATTTCATCGAACTCGGCGTTCCGTTCTCCGACCCGGTCGCCGACGGACCCGTCATCCAAAAGGCCAGCGACCGCGCCATCGCCGCTGGAACCAACCTGGCGCGAGTCCTCGGGATCGCCCGCGAAATCCGGACTCGGTCCGAGATTCCCTTGGTGTTGTTCAGCTACTTGAACCCGCTTCTGCGGTATGGATTCGAACGGTTGGCCGGGGACGCCGCCGCGGCCGGGATCGACGGCTGCCTCATCACCGACCTGTCCGTCGAAGAGGCCGGTGACTGGATTGGACCACTGAAGGCTGCCGGGCTCGATACCGTGTTCCTGGTGGCGCCCACCAGCACCCAACGCCGCCTGGAACTGGTTTCCCGATACTCTTCCGGTTTCGTCTATCTTGTCTCGCGCACCGGAGTGACGGGCGAGCAGGACAGTGTCAGCGCCTCCATCGCTCCGCTGGTGGAGGGGATGCGGAAGGCGACCTCGCTGCCCCTGGCCGTGGGCTTCGGGATCTCGAGGCCGGAACAGAGCGCCGAAGTGGGCCGGCTCGCCGACGCGGTGGTGGTGGGTAGCGCCATCGTTCGGCTGATCGAGCAGAACGGGCAAGATCCCGGCCTGGAAACCATCCTGGAGACATTCGCGCGGGACTTGAAGAAACCGCTTCTATCCGTAACGGAATAAGCCAGATGACCACTGAAGAAGCCAGCATAGCCCTGGAGGAGTGCCGCGTCCGAATCGACGTCCTTGACCGCCAGATCGTGGAACTGTTGAACCGCCGGGCGAAGGTGGTGGAGACTATCGGTGACGTCAAACAGAAGGCCGGGATGCGCGTTTACGAACCACGGCGGGAAGACCAGGTCTATGCGAACGTGGCGGCTTCCAACACCGGGCCGCTTCACGACGACTCCCTACGCCGCGTATACGAACGGCTCATGGACGAGATGCGCACCTTGCAGCGCGACCGCATGGCGGGGCAATAGGAGCCAACGATGATCGTGATCATGGAAGAGGGCGCGGCGCCAACACAGGTGGAGGCCGTCATCGGCCGGATGGTCGAACTCGGCTTCACCGTCCACAGGTCGACGGGCGTGGTCCACACGGTTCTCGGCGGCGTGGGCCCGGAGGATGCCGTGGATCCGGCGGCGCTCGAGGTGATGGAAGGCGTCAAGGAGTGCCGCCGCATCGTCTCGCCGTACAAGCTGGCGAGCCGGCACTTCCGGCCGGGTGGGACTGTGGTGAGAATCGGCGGTGTGGAAATCGGCGGATCGCGCGTGGTGACGATGGCGGGCCCGTGCAGCGTGGAGAGCCGGGACCAGATCCTGCGGTCGGCGGAAACCGTGGCCGCGGCGGGAGCCCGGGTGCTTCGCGGCGGCGCCTTCAAGCCCCGCAGTTCGCCCTACAGCTTCCAGGGAATGGGCGAAGAGGGGTTGCGGTTGCTTCGGGAAGCCGCCGATGCCAACGGACTACTCGTCGTCAGCGAAGTGATGGATTCCACCCAGATCGAGCTGCTCTCCGCATACTCGGATTTACTTCAGGTTGGCGCTCGCAACATGCAGAACTACAACCTGTTGCGGGAACTAGGGAAGTCCAGAAAGCCAGTGCTCCTCAAGCGAGGCATCGCGGCGACCATCGAGGAACTGCTGCTCTCCGCCGAATACATCCTCTCCGGTGGGAACTACGAAGTGATCCTCTGCGAGCGCGGCATCCGCACTTTCGAGAGCGCCACACGGAACACGATGGATATCTCCGCCATTCCCGTGGTGAAGAAGCTCTCTCATTTACCGATCATCGCCGATCCGTCGCATGGGACCGGGCGGCGCGACCATGTTCCCGCGATGGCGCGGGCAGCGGTGGCGGCAGGTGCGGATGGGCTGCTGGTGGAGGTCCACCCGGACCCCGACCGTGCGCTCAGCGACGGCGCGCAGTCGCTGAGGCCGGAACAGTTCGCCGGGCTCATGGACCAGTTGCGGATCATCGCTCCCGCCGTCGGACGGTCGATGTAGTGGAAACCATCGCGATCGTCGGAGTCGGCATGTTGGGCGGGTCGTTCGCGCTCGACTTGAAGGCGTGCGGGCTTCCCGGCCGGGTTCTCGGCGTGAGCCGCGATCCCAAGACCTACCCGGAGCCCGTCGCCGCCGCGATCCGTCCGGCGTCCCTGGAGCAGGCGCTGGCCGAGGCCGATGTCATCCTCTTATGCGGACCCGTGCTGGCGTCCCTGGCTCGGATCGAAGCGATCGGCCCGCTGGCGCGCCCGGGCACTCTCATTACGGACATCGGCAGTACCAAGCGGGCGGTCATGGAGGCGGCGAGCCGCCACGTGGCCGGCGCCGGTTTTCTCGGTGGACATCCGATGGCGGGCAAACAGTATCCCGGCATCGAGCATGCGGAGACCGGCCTGTTTCGCGGCAGAACCTGGTTCCTGGTGGAGGGGACGCCGAATCCGCCCCACAGAGCCGCTTTCGTGGAACTGCTCGACCGGATCGGCGCGGTGGTGCGTTGGATCGACGCCGAGACCCATGATCGATCGGTGGCGTACACGTCGCACCTGCCGCAGATTCTATCGAGCGCCTTGGCCGCCTCGCTGAACGGAGCGATTCCGCCCGCTGCCGCCGCCGAACGTTGCGGGCAGGGATTGCGCGACATGCTGCGGATTTCCGAGAGCGATTGGGGCATGTGGCGCGACATTCTGGCCACCAACGCCGACTTCATCGCGGAGGCCGTTGAAATTTTTTCAGCGCGGCTGAAACAAATTGCCCCTGAACGTCATATTGGTCAGCGGGTTGTGCCGGAAGATCTGACCTCGGCAGAGGCGATTTTCGGAGAAGGGCGCGCCTTTACGTCGGCTCTACCGCCTCGGAAGTAACGAGGCGCCGGAACGTCCCGCGAAATCAAGGGGGTTCCGACATGAACCGGACTTCATACGTCCTGCCGCCATCCACGTTGGTCTTCGGACCCGGCGAACCGCTGGACTCCGTCTTTCGCGTGGAGAGCGGGTTGGTGAAGGTCACGCGCACACTCGACGGCTCCAAGCCGGACGTACGTCTGGTCAGGCCGGGGGAAGTATTCGACGAGCGAGCCCTGCTGCAGGAAGGCTACGTCAGCGACTCCTTCGCGATGAGCGTCGGCGAGTGCGCCTTGAAGGTGCTTTCCGCCGCCAGCCTGCGGAAGAACGGCGGCATCTGGCGCCAGATCGCGGTCCAGGCCATCCGCCGCGCGGAAGAGGCCGAGTTGCGGGCCCGCCTGATGGCCGATCGGAGTGCCGGCCAGCGAATGGCGCACATGCTCGCCGATCTCGCCGACCAGTGCAATCTCGACGGCTTGGTGCCTCTCTCGCGCACCGAACTGGCCGCGATCGCCGGAACCGCCCGCGAGACCACCAGCACTGTAATCTCGCGCCTGGCCAGACGAGGCTTGGTGGAGGCCGGCCGGGGCCACGTTCGCGTGATCTCCCCGCGGCGGCTGCGCGACATGTAGCAAAATCGAGGGATGCCGGTCACCGTCCAGATCTTTGGGGTCAAGAACTCGAACGAAACGCGCGCCGCCGAGCGATTCTTCAAGGAGCGCGGCGCCACGATCCACTTCGTCGACCTGAAGCAGAAACCCATGTCGCCCGGCGAGATCAAGCGGTTCATCGACCGTTTCGGGCTGGCCGGTCTCCTCGACCGCGAAGGAAAATCGTTCCGCGACGCCGGGCTTCAGTACCTCCGCGCCGGCGACTCGGAGATGCTGGCGCGCGTGGATCGGGACCCGAAGCTCCTGCGGCTGCCTCTGGTGCGAAGTGGAGGCAAAATCAGTATCGGCCACGACTCGGGCGCGTGGGAGGCGATGGTCAAGCCCTAGAGCAGCCCGCGGCATTGATACAGTGGTGTCTTGGAACCGCCGTCCCGCCACCTCCTCCACCTGCTCACCGCGGCCGCCCTCGCCGCGAGCGCTTCCGCGCAGTGCCTCCCCATCGAATCGCTGGACCGCGCCTACCTTCAGGACTTCGACACCCTTGCCGCGGCCGGCTCCTCGGGCCAGACTCCGCCGGGCTGGCTTTTCCTCGAATCCGGCGTCAATGCCGATGCGGCATACTCCGCCGGCGACGGATCCAATAACTCCGGCGACACCTACTCCTACGGCGCACCCGGTTCTTCGGACCGCGCTCTCGGAACCTTGCGCAGTGGCAGCCTCGTCTCCACCGTCGGAGCCTGCTTCGTCAATCGAACCGGCCGCCCCATCACCCGCTTCGCCATCGCCTACACGGGCAGGCAGTTCCGCCTCGGTGGCCTGAACCGCCGCGACTCGCTCGACTTCCAGTACCGCGTCGACGCCTCCTCCCTCGATCAACCCGGCGCCTGGACCGCATCGCCGGACCTCAGCTTCACAGCTCCCCTCCAAGGACCCGCCACCGGAGCCGTCTCCGCCCGCTCGGAACGCAGTGCTTCTCTCAGCGCCGCCGTACCCTACGGCTCCACCCTCTGGATTCGGTGGCTCGACTTCGACGCCACGGGAGCCGACGACGGCCTCGCCATCGACGACTTCACCCTCACCCCTTCCGCGCCGGTGGGCCTTTCGATCTCCGGGCTCACCCTGGAGGAAGGCGACGCCGGATCCACCATAGCCTCCGTCGCGGCGACGCTCGACACTCCGTCCGCGCGCCCCGTCTCCTTCGATATCGCCGTAACCGGAGGCACGGCCACCTCTGGCGTCGACTACACGCCCTGCGCCGCCGCCCGCCTCACGATCCCCAGCGGGCAAACCCGCGTCAACTTCGACATCACTGTCCTCGGCGACCGTGACTTCGAGCCCGACGAGACCATCCTCGTCGAAGCCTCCAACATCGAAGGCGCGCTCCTCGTCCAGCCGCGCGCCACGATCGTCATCACGGGCGACGACCCCGGCCGAATCGGCCAGATCCAGGGCGCCGGCCCCGAATCGCCCTACCCCGGCCGTGTCGTGCTGACCGAAGGCGTGGTGACGGCGCGCAAGTCGAATGGCTTGTTCCTACAGTCGGCCCCGGGAGGCGATGACGCCGATCCGGCCACCTCCGACGGCATCTTCGTATTCACCGGAACGGCCTTCGACTTCGAATCCGCGCCAACCGGAACCCTCCTCCGGCTGCGAGGGACCGTCACCGAATTTCGACCCGCCGCCGATCCCTCCAGCCCGCCGCTCACCGAGCTCACGCAGCCCGTCATCGCCGCCCGCCTGGGCGCCGTCCCTCTCCCGCCGCCCGTACCTATCGAAGGCGCACCGGAAGAACGGCTCGAGGCCATGCGCGTCCGCGTCGACTCGCTGCTGGTGACCGGCCCCGCTGGAGGCTCCATACTCGAACGCGATGCCACGGCCACCTCCAACGGCGTCTTCCTCGGGGTGGCCTCCGGCGCTCGCCCCTATCGAGAACCGGGACTCGACGCCAACGACCCTCTCCCGGACTCGGCCGCTTGCTGCATCCCTCGCTGGGACGCCAACCCCGAAATCCTCCGCGTCGCCGGCGGCATCGATCCAGCCGCCGGAGCCGTGCTCACGGATCTGACTGGCGTGCTCGACTTCGGCTTCCGCGCCTACACCCTCATCCCCGATCCTGGAGCTCCGCTCGCCTCGCCGCCACTACCAGCCGCGGCGCCACTCCCGGAGCCCGAACCCGGACAGTTCACCGTCGCCTCGTTCAACCTGGAGCGATTCTTCGACACCGCGGACGACCCCGGCGTGGGCGACATCGTCCTCACGCCCGCCGCGTTCGAACGCCGCCTCCGCAAGGTATCTCTTGCCATCCGCGACATTCTCCGTTCCCCGGACATCATCGGCGTTCAGGAAGCCGAGAACATCGCCGCTCTCCAAGCCATCGCCGATCGCGTCAACGCCGACTCGGCCGGGGTGAACCCCCGATACTCCGCCCACCTGGTCGAGGGCAACGATCCTGGCGGCATCGACGTCGGCTTCCTGGTCAAGACCGCCCGTGTCCGGGTTGAAGGCGTCACGCAGGAAGGCTCCAACGCTACCTACATCGACCCGCGTACCGGCCGTCCGGAAATTCTCAATGACCGTCCGCCGCTCGTCCTCCGCGCTTCTGTCGATGGCCTCGGCGTCACTGCCTTAGTCAACCATCTGCGCTCCCTCACCAATCTCGCCGATCCCGAGGACGGTCCCCGAATCCGCGCCAAGCGGCAGGCTCAGGCGGACTACCTCGCGGCGCTGGTCCAGGCGCGCCAGTCCGCCGATCCCTCCGAGCATATCGTCGTCCTGGGTGACTTCAACGCCTTCCCGTTCAGCGACGGCCATGCCGATGTCGTCAACACCATCCGCGGCACGCAAGGACCCGCCGCCCACGTCGCCGCATGGAGCCCCGCCGCGGTGGACCCCGCCCTCGTCGACGCCGCCGAATCCGCGCCCGCCGCGCGGCGCTACTCCTACGTCTTCGGCGGCTCGATCCAAACCCTCGACCAACTCCTGTTCACCGCCAACCTCCGCTCCCGCTTCGTCTCTCTCCGGTACGCGCACTTCAACGCGGATTTCCCCGAGATCCTCCGCAACGATCCCTCACGTCCCGAGCGCATCTCCGATCACGACGTGCCGGTCGCGGCCTTCCATCTCACACCCCCGCCGTTGGCCGTGGGCTTGACCGCCTTCTCCCAACCGATCGCCGATCGCGTCATCGCGTACGAGATCTCCGTCTGGAACGGGTCCGCGCAACCTCTGGCCGGCCTCCCCGTCGTCTTCACCCCTCCCGCGTCCGGACGCATCTCGAACGTATTTCTACCCCCCGGCTGGACCTGCACCTCCGAAGCCGACTGCACCGCCACGCTCCCGCCGGGCGCGGTGGGGCGTGCGTACGTATGGGTTTCCATCGATCCAAGCACGCGAAACGGCCAGCCCGTGGAGGCGGCCGCATCCGCCGGCGGAGTCTCCGCGGTCCATTCCACGTTTGCCGCCGCTCCGTGATAATCTTATCTCAGGATCGTAACGGGATTCGTGACCATACCGGCGGCTTACCGGCTGCCGCTCGTGGTGGCGCTTTGCGCGCTTGCGTACGCGCCCACCTTGCGGCTGCCGCTTATCAGTGACGATTGGCTCCAGATCGCCCTCGCGCGCGAGTACGGCTCCATGTCCGGCTGGCCGGCGCTTGCCCTCGATCCCCTCTATCGCTGCCGGGCCACCAGTCTGATTCTGGTCTCCTGGATCGACCGCCTGTTCGGCGTCTCCGCCTTCGCCTACAACGCCGCCAGCCTCGCCCTCCACATCGCCGCCTCACTGCTGGTGTTGGCCGCCGGATCGTGGCGCCGCATCGGCTGGCGAGTCTCCGCGCCGGCCGCCGCGTTCTTCGCCATCCATGAAGCGCATCAGGAAGCGGTGATGTGGTCGTCCGCTCTGCCGGACCTGCTGGCCTTCCTCTTCGTGGCCGCCTCTTTCCTGGCGTTTGCCCAATGGACCGAGACCTCGCGCCGGGCGTGGCTCGTGGCGTCGTACGCGGCGTTTGCGCTCGCGCTGCTGTCCAAGGAATCCGCCGCGGTGGCTCCGGCCCTTCTGCTGATCCCCGCTTTCGCCGCGGGAATCCCGGCCCGCCGCTTCTGGGTCCTGGCGCCGGCGTTCGCCCTATCGGCCGTCTACGCGTGGCTCAGCGTCAGCGGCGCCGCGGCGAATCAGCACTACACCGACGGCACGTTCTCCTTCTCCGCGCCCTTCGCATGGACCATGCTGAACAGCTTCGTGCGCCTTCTGTGGATCTGGGGACTGGTTGCCGCCGGCGTGCTCGTGTTCGCCCGCCGGAGCGGCGCGATGGTCCTGTTCGCCAGCGCGTGGGCGCTGGCCGGACTACTCCCCTACAGCTTCCTCACTTATATGGATCGCGTCCCCAGCCGGCACCTGTATCTGGCGAGCGCCGGTCTTGCCATCGTCGTGGGCGCCGCCTTCGCCGCGCTGGACCACCGCCGTCTTGCGCTGACACTCGCCACACTCGCCATCCTGCATAACTGCGGCTACCTCTGGTTCCGCAAGTTCGGTCAGTTTGCCGCGCGCGCCGAACCCACCGAGCAGCTCATCGACCGCGTGCGCCGCACCAGCGGCCCCGTGTGGGTCCGCTGTTTCCCCTTCAACGACGGGATCGCCGTCCACGCCGTAGCCATCGCCACCGGCGCTTCGGACCGGCTCCGGTTCGGCTCGGAGCCCCCGGAAGGTCCGTTCGAGGAGTTCTGCGTGCGCGGCCGTTTCTGATAGCGCAGAGCCGGAACTCCCGTGATCCTACAAATCCACCTTGAACCAACGCAGCGCAGTAAGAACCAGTCCCAACAGCGATCCCGCCGCCCCCCACAACATCAACACCGGCTGCCGCGAACGCCAGTAATCGAACACGCTGGGCATCAGATTCCGCCGGTACCCCTTCGGACCGGCCTCCAACCCTCCCTCTCCGCCTCCTCGGGTTTGGGCCCAGTAACCAGCCCCGCGAACGTCGCCGTCGAACCGTAACTTGAACTCGCCGCCCTCGAACCCGCCCATCCGCGCGTTGCCAGTCACGCCGCCCGGCACCAGTTCCTCCCCGTCCCTCAGCTTGTGCTCCCGCGCCGCCAGTTCCTCAAAGATCAGACTGCCGCCGCGCACGCTCGAGACAACCTGGGAGACCGCCGCCGGTCCGTCCCCCCAGCGCGAACGCGACTCGAGCGTCAACTCTCGAATCGCCAACGCCGCCTGTCACTCGAATCGCGCGCGGCGCCCGTGTGACGCCGGTCGAAGGTCCCGCCCCATGGGCGTCCAGTGTCACCTTGCCGTCGACGTTCAACTCGAAGTCCGAGGTCTTGCTCCGCAAGCGGAACGCCGTGACCGACAGCCGCTCCAACTCCACCGAGGCTCCCCCCGGCGTGCGCAGCCCCTGCAACGTCACCGATCCGGGCCGGGTCGGCCAACGCCTCGATCCCTTCCGGATTCCGCCTGGCCAGCAGCGCCTCGCGATCGGTCTGAAAGTCCACCGCGGAAACCGTTGCGTCCAGCGCGATCCTGGTCGGCCGAATTCGCGGAAAAAAAGGCCGATATCCCGATCAGCAGCAGCGGAACCCGCCAATGGTGCGACTCCTTGGGCCGCAACCCGTCCTCCATCGCCCGGAGCTTCGAAGGCCGCTCCGCGATCTCGACGTCGGCCTCCGGTTGGCCAGCAATTCGCGCATGGGATCGGGTTCGGCCATGCCATGTTATTTGCCCGGCCACTGAATCGCAAGTGTCCGGCTCGCCCGATTCCATGCCTCGGCCGCGCCGCGGGACGGAGAGGCGTTGACGATTTGCGACTACGGCAAGGCTCGGTAGCCGCTGTCGAAGTAGAGAAGCGGGGCGCCGTCCTCGTATTCGGCCGCCACGACCTCGGCGATCAGGATCGAATGGTCGCCCGCCACCACGCGATGACGCACCGCGCACTCGAACCGCGCCAGCGCGCCGTCGAGCATCGGAACGCCGGCGGCGCCGCGTGTCCACGCCACGCTGTCGAAGCGGTCGAATCCGCGCTGAGAGAAGCGGTTCGAAAGGTCCGCCTGCGATTCGCGAAGCACGTTGACCCCGTAGTGCGACGCTTGCGCGAACAGCCCCGCCATGTTGCCGCCGGCGTCCACGCACACCAGCACCAGGGGCGGCTCGAGCGACACCGAGGTGAACGAATTGACGGTCATTCCGTGAGGTTGGCCGTCGCTGGAAACCACGGTCGCGATGGCCACTCCGGTGGCAAACTTGGAGCATGCGCGGCGAAATCGCGCCGCATCAACCGGCCGTCCGGCCGAGGACCGCCTTGACATGAGAATAAGCTCAATCTTATCATGAGGTTTGCGGTTGGCCGCGAAAGCGGTCCGTGGAGGAGCTGAAGTGATCAAGCTGGACATCATCAACGAAGTGGTAAGCCGCACCGGGATTACCAAGACCAAAGCGGAGATGGCGGTGGAAACGGTGTTCGAGTCGATGAAGCGCGCGCTCGGCCAGGGGGAGCGGATCGAACTGCGCGGCTTCGGCATCTTCACGGTGCGTCCGCGCAAGACCGGCATCGGCCGTAATCCGCGTACGGGCGCGGAGGTCGCCATTCCGCCGGGCAAAGCCGTGCGGTTCAAGCCCGGCAAAGAACTCCAGTCGTTGGAAGCTTAGCCCGGACGGAGGTTCCCATCCTGGACCGGCGGCGGAAACCGCGTTACTGGCTGCATGCCCTGCTGTTTGCACTCACGCTGGTGACATCCACGGCGTGGGGCGCCCGCTTGGCGTGGAATTTCGCCGGCAACGCACCCCCCTTGAGCGACGACGATCTTCCGGCCTTCTCGCGGCTGCTGCATTCGCCGGCCGCCTGGGCCGACGGTCTGCCGTTTTCGCTGACGCTTCTCGGGATCTTGCTGGCGCATGAACTCGGCCACTATCTGGCGTGCGTTTACTACGACGTCGATGCGTCGCTGCCGTACTTCATGCCCGCGCCCACGCTGATCGGCACCTTCGGAGCGTTCATCCGGATCCGGTCGCCGATCTACTACCGCGCGCACCTGTTCGATATCGGCATCGCGGGCCCGATCGCGGGATTCCTGGTGCTTTCGCCGGCCATGGCGATCGGCGTCGCCTATTCCAAGGTGATCCCCGGGATTGGCGCCGAGAGCGAACTCCACTTCGGCGCGCCGTTGTTGCAGCGGCTGCTCGAGGCGGCGCTGTTCCCCGGCGTCGCCTCGGACGACATCTATCTCCACCCGGTGGCGCGAGCAGCCTGGGCCGGCGCGTTGGCCACCGCTCTGAATCTGCTGCCCATCGGACAGCTCGATGGCGGCCACATCCTCTACTCGTTCTTTGGAAGCTGGCACCGCCGTCTGTCGATCTTCTTCATCGCATGTCTGGTGGCGCTGTTCCTCGCCACGATGTATTGGGGCTGGCTGCTCTGGTCGGTGCTGCTCTTCTTCTTCGCGCTGAAACATCCCATCGTCTATGACACCGCGCCGCTGGGCGCCGGTAGGAGGTTGCTGGGCGTGGGCGCCGCGGTGATGCTGATCCTGTCGTTCAGCGTGATCCCGATGACCATCCGCGGCATTTGGGAATGAAGCTCTCGGCCACCATCATCACGTTGAACGAGGAGCGCAACATCGCTCGAGCCATCGAGAGCCTGCGTTGCTGCGACGAGATCGTGGTGGTGGATAGCGGCTCCACCGACCGCACCGTCGAGATCGCCGAAAAGCTCGGCGCGCGCGTGGTGGAAGCTTCGTGGCTCGGTTACGCCGGCCAGAAGAACACCGCCTCCGAACGCGCCGCCAACGACTGGATTCTGTCGATCGACGCCGACGAGAGCCTCAGCGAAGCGCTCGAGGCCGAGATCTGGCGGATCAAGAAGGAGGGTCCCCGGCACGACGCTTATACGATGCCGCGGCTCGCCCAGTACCTCGGCCGCTGGATCCTCCACTCGGGTTGGTATCCCGACCGCAAGGTGCGCCTGTTCGACCGGCGCAAGGCCCAGTGGGTCGGCGACTACGTCCACGAATCGGTCAAAGTGGAGGGCAGCGTGGGACACCTCGATTCGAACCTGCTCCATTTCACCTGCGACTCGCTTTCCGAGCATCTCCGCACGATGGACCGCTACACCACGCTGGCGGCCGAGCAGATGATCGACCTGAAACAGTATGTGGGATGGCACAGGCTGGTGTTCGACCCGCTGTGGACGTTCTTCCGCACGTATTTTCTGAAGCTCGGTTTCCTGGACGGCGTGGAAGGATTGTGCATCGCCTACATGGCGGCGTTCTACAACTTCGTCAAATACGCCAAGGTGCGCTTCATGAGGTTCGGACGGTAGCGTGCGGATCCTGCACGTGGACACGGGCCGCCAAATGCGCGGCGGACAGTGGCAGGTGCTGTATCTGTTGGGCGAGCTCGAACGGATGGGACACGAGCCAGTGCTGCTGGCGCGAGCCGGATCGCCACTGCTCGAGCGCGCCGCGGAGCGCGGGTTCGAGGCGCAGGAGTGCAGCCTGGTCGCCGTGGTCCGATGTTCCGCCGGAGCCGACATCGTCCACGCGCACGATGCCAAGGCGCACACCCTGGCGATCGCCGCGGCGGGGACTCCACTGGTGGTGTCGCGGCGGGTTGCGTTCGATCCCAAGCGCGACATTTTGTCGCGGTGGAAGTACTCGCGCGTGGCGCGGTATCTGGCGGTGTCGCGCTTCGTGGGGTCGAAACTGGTGGCGGCGGGAGTCGACGAAAAGCGGATCTCCGTCGTCTATGATGGTGTGCCTCTTCTCGAACCGAAACCGCCGGCGGGTCTCATTCTGACGCCGCGGTTCAGCGATCCACTTAAAGGCGGCGACCTGCTCGGCCGATTGGATCTTCCAGTGCGCCAATCGGACGATCTGCTGAGCGATCTTCCCGGATCGCGTCTGTTCCTGTATCTGAGCCGCTCGGAGGGGCTGGGATCGGGGATTCTGTTGGCGATGTCGGCGGGCGTGCCCGTGGTGGCGAGCGACACGGGCGGCATCCCGGAGGTGGTGATCGACGGCGTCACCGGACTGCTGACGCGAAACGATCCCGAGTCGATCACGGAGAAGGCGCGGCTGCTCGAGCGGGAGCCGGAATTGGCGGCCAGACTCGCCCAGACGGCGCGGAAGCGGATCGTGCGCGAGTTCACCATCGAGAGGATGGCCGAGGCGACAGTCGCGGCTTACCGGGAGTGCCTTGCGTGATCGAGGCCGTGTGCGCGTTCCTGTTCGGGCTGCTGATCGGGAGCTTCCTCAATGTCTGCATCTGGCGCTGGCCGCGCGACCTTTCGGTGGTTTGGCCGGGCTCGCGCTGCGTGGCGTGCGGGCATCCGATCGACTGGTTCGACAACGTGCCGCTGCTGTCGTATGCGTGGCTCGGCGGAAGGTGCCGGCACTGCCGTTCGGGGATTTACTGGCGCTATCCGGTGGTGGAACTGGTCACCGGACTGTTGTTCGCGGTGGGCGCGTGGAAGTGGGGCATGTCGCCGGCGGCGGCCAAGTTCATGCTGTTCGCGGCGATGCAGGTGGGGATGATCTTCTCCGACCTCGAGACGCGGCTGCTGCCGGACGAGTTCACCAAGGGAGGCTTGGTGATCGGCTTGGCGGCGGCGTGGGTAGCTCCGCTGGAGGACGGGATCGCGGGAGCGCTGGCGACGTTGTACACGGGCCAGGGACCGAGTCCGCGGATGCTGTCGCTGTTCGAGGCGGGCCTGGCGGCGGCGGTGGCGAGCGGGTCGATGTGGGGGGTCGCGTGGCTGTACGGTAAGGTGCGGCATCGCGAGGGGTTGGGCTTCGGGGACGTGAAAATGGTCGCGATGATGGGGGCGTTCCTCGGCATGCGCGTGTTACTGGCGATCTTCGCGGGGTGCATCTTGGGGACCGTGCTGGGGGCCGGCTACGCGGCGTGGAAGAAGAAGGATCTGGCGAGTTACGAACTGCCGTTCGGGACGTTTCTCGGGATCGCGGCGATCGGGGTCGCGTTGCTGGGGTAGGACGCCCGGCGCGTCCTAGCGAAGTTCATCGGAGGGCGGGGCCGGGGTGTCCGAACGCAGGATCACCAACTCGTTGATGAAGGTGTGCTCGGTCTCGAGGACGCCCAACGACCGCCGCACCTCGATGATCATGAGGATGCTCGCGTAGAACAACGCGAAGGCGCCCGCCAGCGCCGGTAACACGGGGATCCAGCTCGGACCGCCGAAGATGGTCAGCAGGCCGATCATCACGCTGGTGCAGACGAAGCTCATCGCGGCCATGTAGAAAGTGAAGAGCGCCCTCTGCAGCAGCCGCGCCCGCTCGCGCTGCACGGCGAGCTGTCCGGTCAACATGCGGCGCTTGGCGTCCATGAGTTCGGGCACGGTGCGGTCCGCCAGGTGCTCGAGCAGGTCGGCAATGCCACGCGTGCGGTCCACCACGCGGCCCAGCCGGATCGACGTGCCGAGAATGAATGTGCCTGATGCCGAAATGAGTAACGCGGGAGTCAGGAGTCCGGTGAGAAAGGCGGTGGCCGATGGAAGTTCGGAGAGAAATGGCAGGTGGATCTGCACGGCTCAAACCGGGACCATCAGAGAAAAGTAGCCGCGGATGTTGGCCTCGGTCATCATGTATCCGGTGTAGAAGACCGGATCGTGCGTTATGCCGGCCCCGAACGTTTCGGCGGCGAAAGCGCGAAAGCCCGAGTCGAGCGCGCCCAGGATGCCGGGGTCCAGGTGGCGGGCTTCGCTCGTGGGCCTGGGATAGTGATTCACGAACGGTTGGAACCACTCGGAGAGGCTGGCGTCGTCGCGGAAGGCGCAACCGGCGGTGAAGTCGTGGACCAGCAAGGCGCCGTCAGCCCGTAGGACGCGGGCGGCTTCCGGGAAGAAGCGGTCGAGATTGGCGTAGTTCAACGATCCGGCGGCGGACAGCAGATCGATGGCCGGATCCATCCCGATGCAGTGGCGGGCGTAGGGCGCGAGCGCGGCGGTGCGGAGCCCGGCGCCACAGCCTATATCGACCGCCCGCCGTCGCCGATGGCCTTCGGGACGAGCGGCGGCGCGTTCCATGACGCGCGGATGCACGGGCGGGCGCGATGTCGCGTAACCGGCGGCCGTGGCGTCCGCGTTGAAAGGATTGGCCATAGTGTCAGTGTAGCCGCGCGCCGTGGCGGGTGGAGCCGAAAAAAATGGTTAAAACATTTTCTTTTATTCCTGTTGCGAGAGTGGTACGCTACGTGCTACATGAAAGGACGAGGAACCACTCAATGTCAATCCGGCAACTCCTGAATTGCGCCGCCCTCGTGGCGTTCGCGGCCGCTTCGTCGGCACAAGCCCAGACTCTGTCGGCGACCCGATCGTCGTTGTACTTCGTGTATCAGCGGACGGCTCCCGGCTCCAGCATCCTGACCCAAACGGTCGATATCACGTCGACGGCCAACGTGCCGATCACGGTGAGTTCGGCGACGCAGAATGGCGGAGCGTGGCTCCTGGTGGGTCAAAATAACACGACCACCCCGGCAAGTCTCACCGTGTTGGTAAATCCGAGCATCGCTCCGCCGCTGATTCCGAACGTTTACACCGGATCGGTGTCGATCTCGCCGCAGGGCGGCGCGACTCTGACCATCCCGGTGACGTTCGTGGTGAGCGATCTGCCGCTGTTGCAGCCGGCGTCGACGACGCTCCGGTTCCAGTTCTCGCGTGGCGGCCAAGCTCCCGCCGCGCAGCCACTCGGAGTCACGGGAACGCAGTCCGGGATCAACTTCTCGGCAACTGGCGTGACGGCGAGCGGCGGCGACTGGCTCCGAATCGATCCAGCGTCGGGGACCACAGGCGCTCCGGGCATTCCGGCGAACGTGAACGTATCCATCGCGAACGCGGCCAACCTCCCGGTGGGCACCTATAGCGGTGTGATCACCCTGACCGCGCCTGGGGCGGGCAACAACGGTCTACAGATCAACGTGATCCTGCAGGTGTTGGAGGAGTCGCGATTGTCGGTGTCGCAAGCGTCGGTGAGTTTCGACTTGCAGGCTGGCTCGGGCGGGACATCGGACTCGGTGCTGTTCGTGACGAGCACCTCCGGATCGATCCCGTTTGCGCTCCAGATCGTGACCGAGACGGGCGGAAACTGGCTCAGTACGCCCAATCCGAACGCGACGTTCACCACTCCGGCGCAGGTTCCGTTGACGGCGGCGGTGGCGGCTTTGGCGGCGGGCAACTACACGGCGAAGCTTCGCATCATATCGACGGCGGCTACCAACAGCCCGTTGGAGGTGCCGGCTACGTTGCGAGTGACCACGGATCCGATCGTGACCGTGTCGCCATCCACTGGATTGCGATTCAGCTTCCAGAACGGCGGACCCGCGACTCCGCGGCAAGTGGTGATGGTGACCTCGACGACTCCCGTTCCCTTCACGGTGACGACCGAGACCACCAACGGCGGACAGTGGCTGGCGATCGCGCCACCGCGCGGTGGGACGCCCTCCCCGGTGGTGGTCGGCGCGGAGCCGGGCGGCCTGACGCCGGGGACCTACAACGGCACGGTCAAGATCAACGGAAATTTCGCCAACAGCCCCGTCAGCATCCCCGTGCAGTTGGTGGTGACCGCCGGCGCATCGATCCGGGTGAGCGAGAACTACCTTTCTTTCGCGATTCAACAGGGCGGCGCGGCGCACTCCGACCGCGTGTTGCAGGTGACGTCCACCGGCGCCGCGGCGGCAATTGGAATCACGGCGAATAGCGGCGGCGGATGGCTCACCGCCTCTCTGAGCGCGGCCACCACGCCCGCTAACATTACGGTCAACGTGAATCCAGCCGGTCTGCCGGGCGGCGTCTATACCGGATCGATCAGCGTCGCGCAGACGGACGGATCGACTACTCCGACGGTGATTCCGGTGCGTCTGCTGGTTTCGTCGCAGCCGGTCTTGATGGTGAGCAACACGCCGCTCTTGTTCAGTCATACGGTGGGACGTCCGCTGCCAGACAATCAGAGTCTTCGGATTCTGGGAAGCACCCCCTTGGCGTACACGCTGACTACCGGGACAGCGGATCAGAATCCCTGGCTGGTGGTGTCACGCGCGCAGGGAACCACGGCGCCGGAACCCGTTTCCGTGGGCGTCAACCCGGGCTCGCTGGCGCCTGGAGTCTATGCCGGAGTCATCGCGGTCACGTCGAACGCGGTCAACTCGCCCCAACTGGTGCCGATCGTTTTGAACCTCGGGGGGCAGGCGCAGGACTTCACGGTGACGCCGGTTCAGTTGACGTTCAACCAGAATGCCGGGGCTCCCGCTCCACCCGCCCAGACTCTGGCGGTTCGTCTCAATCCGGAAGGACGAGTGGCCTTCACCGTTGCGATCGCTCTGAACAACGGAACCAACTGGCTCAATGTCGTCCCCGCCGATGGCATCACGCCGCAGGATCTGACCGTCACCGCTAACGGATCGCAATTGCCAGCAGGCGCCTACACCGGGTTGGTTACCATCACCCCGGTGAACGCTCCGAACTTCCGCCCGATCACGGTTCCGGTGACGCTCAACGTCAACCGGATTCTGCCGAACATGAACCTCACTCGCGAGACGCTCAACTTCACGTTCGTGCAAGGCGGACCCAATGTCGCCGCGCAGACCGTTTCGTTGACGTCGAGCGGAGATGCATTCCCCTTCACGGTCGCCACTCAGCCGCAGAATAGCTGGCTCCAGGCGACCCCGCCGCTCGGCAACGCCCCCGCCGAAATCAGCGTCTCGGTCAATCCGGGCGCGTTGTCGCCCGGCACCTACACGGGGACGGTCATCGTCAGTTCCACCAGCGCTTCCAACAGCCCGCGCATCGTCAATGTGACTTTGACGGTGAATCAACCCCAAGCGCCGGTGGTGACGCAGGTGGTCCATAGCGCGACCTTCCAGCCGACCTCCGCCGTGCCCGGCCTCATCGTCACGCTGTTCATCGGCAACGTCGGCACGATTCCGGCGACCAACCTCCGAATCGCCGCCAACGGCAACGTCGATACCACGCTCGCCAACGTTCGGGTGTTGTTCGATGGAACGCCGGCTCCGATGCTGTTCATCAACTCCACGCAGATCAACTGCGTGGTGCCCTACGCGGTGGCAGGCAGAGCCACGTCACGAGTGCAGGTGGAGAGCAACGGCGTGTTATCGCAAGCCATCGAACTCCGCGTAGTGGACGCCGCGCCCGGGATGTTCCGGCTGAATCAGGCCGGACAAGCCGCGGTGGTGAACGAGAACAACACGGTCAACGGCGCTTCCACGCCCGCGCCCCGCAACTCGATCGTCACTATCTACGCCACCGGAGAGGGCGCGACGGCGCCGGTCGGAGTGGACGGCCTGGTGCCCACGACGGCCCAACAGTTGCGGCGGCCCCTGCTTCCGGTCCGCGTGCGGATCGGCGGACAGGACGCCGAGGTGGTGTACGCCGGTTCGGCTCCGACGCTGGTTTCGGGCGTGTTTCAGGTGAACGCGGTGGTTGCCGCGAACGCGCAAACCGGGGCGGCCGTGCCGATCGAAGTGTCGGTGGGGACGTTCACCAGTCCCGCTGGCTCCACGATCGCGGTACAGTAACGTCCAAGCCGGAACGAATCGCCGGGGAAGCGTCGCGAGGCGCTTCCCCGGTTTCGCTTTAGAATAAGAAGATCCCCGGAATGTCTTCCACCTCGGGCGCCGCGGCCCTCCCCCGAGCCGCCATGCCCACGATTCGAACCGGAGCGATGGCGCTGGCGCTGCTGTCGCTGGGGCACTTCTTCATCGACCTGTACTCGGCCGCGCTCAGCGCGCTACAGCCTCGTCTGGCCGAAACCCTCGGGCTGTCGCTGACGCAGGCCGGAATCCTCGGCGGACTGCTCGTGTTCTCCTCGTCCGTTTGCCAGCCTCTCTACGGGCTGCTCTCCGACCGGTTCCACACGCGTCTGTTCACGGTGCTCTCGCCGGCTATCGCCGGGATCTTCATTTCGTCGCTGAATCTGGCGCCGTCGTTTGGCTGGCTGCTGCCGCTCGTGTTCCTCGGCGGCGCCGGAGTGGCGGCGTTCCACCCGCAGGCGTCGGCGCGCGTCACGATGGGGGTCGCCGAAGCGCGCGCTCGATGGATGGCCTACTTCATCAGCGCCGGGACGCTCGGCATGGCGCTGGGACCCACCTTCTTCTCGTTCGTCCCCAACTGGCTCGGATTCGAGCACACGCATTGGGCGGCGGTTCCCGGCATTCTGTGCAGCGCTCTGCTTTGGGCCACGTTGCCGGAAGTTCCGCGCCCCGCCCAACGGGTGCGGTTCGATCTCGAACCCTTGCGCGCGGTGCGGCGTCCGCTGACGATCCTCTATTTCTGCGTGTTCATCCGCTCCATCGTGCAGGTCACCTTCACGCAGATGCTGCCGCTCTACCTGAGCCGCGAGCGTGGCTTTTCGGTGGATCAATCGAACTACGTGCTTTCGTTCTATCTCGCCTCGGGCGCGATCGGCGGGATGGTGGGCGGGACCTTGGCCGACAAGCTGGGCGGGCGAAAAGTGATTATGTTCTCGTTCCTCGGATCCGTGCCGTTGCTGATTCTGTTCTTCGCCGCCACCGGTTGGGTGTCGTTGACGGGGCTGCTTCTCGGCGGCCTGGTGCTGCTGTTCACCATTCCGGTGAACGTGGTGATGGCGCAGGAACTCGCTCCGGGGCAGACCAGCACCGTGTCGGCGCTGATGATGGGATTCTCGTGGGGCATGTCGGGTTTGCTGTTCGTGCCGTTGACCGGATGGGCGTCCGACCTGTGGTCGATGCACCGCGTTCTGTTCGTTTTGGCGCTGTTCCCCGCCGCCGGATTCTTCCTCGCTCGCATGTTGCCGGACGACCGGCCCGGCTCGCGGCGTGCCTAACGCGGTCTGCCTGCTGAGTGGCGGGCTCGACTCGGCGGTGACGCTTGCGTGCGCGAGCCGCGATGGATTCTCCTGCCACGCGCTCAGCTTCGACTACGGACAGCGGCACCTGCGCGAACTCGATGCGGCCGCGCGCGTGGCGGAATCGCTGGCTGCGGCCCGGCACGCCGTGGCGCGCGTCGACCTGCGGTGGATCGGCGGCAGCGCCCTTACCGCGGACATCGACGTTCCCAAGCATCGCGACGAGGCGGCGATGGGGCAGGGCATTCCCGTCACCTACGTTCCGGCGCGCAACACGATCTTTCTCTCTTACGCATTGGCATGGGCGGAGGTGCTCGGCGCGAGCGACGTTTTCCTCGGTGTCAACGCCGTCGACTACTAGGGCTATCCGGACTGCCGCCCCGAGTACATCGAATCGTTCGAGCGAATGGCGAACCTGGCGACGCGAGCCGGCGTGGAAGGCTCGTCGCGGCTGAGAATTCACACGCCTTTGTTGCACTTGACCAAGTCCGGAATCGTGCGGCTCGGGTTGGAACTGGGAGTGGATTTTTCGCTCACCCATTCCTGCTACGATCCCGCGCCCGATGGGCGTGCCTGCGGCGCCTGCGATTCCTGTATCCTACGCCGCCGGGGATTCGCCGAGGCCGGCGCCGCCGATCCGCTCGCCTATGTGGATCTCTGAGCTCTTCTATTCCGTCCAGGGCGAAGGATTGCTGATGGGCGTGCCCAGCGTGTTCATTCGAACGTCGGGCTGCAACCTGCGCTGTTCCTGGTGCGACACCCCCTACACGTCGTGGAATCCGCAGGGCGCGGAGATGTCCGTGCAAGAGATCGTGGACTACGCACGAAGCCATCCCGCCCGGCACGCCGTGGTCACCGGCGGCGAGCCGATGATCGCGCCCGAGATCGGCGGCCTGACGCGCGCGCTGCGGGACGCGGGGATGCACATCACCATCGAGACCGCGGGCACGGTGTGGACCGATGTGGCGTGCGACTTGATGAGCGTCAGCCCGAAACTCGCCAACTCGACGCCGCGGGAAATCGACGGAGGGCGCTGGGCCGCCGCGCACGACCGGCTCCGGTTCAACCCGGACGTGTTGCGCCGCCTCACTTCCCAGTTCGACTATCAGCTCAAGTTCGTCGTGGCGGCGGAGTCCGACCTCGAGGAGATCGAGCGCATCGCGGCGGTGGTCGCGGCGCCGCCGGAGAAGGTCCTTCTGATGCCGGAGGGCACGTCGCGCGAAACCCTGGACGAGCGCGGCCCGTGGGTGGCCGAAATCTGCAAGCGGCGCGGCTATCGATTTTCGCCCCGGTTGCACATCGCGTTGTATGGTAACAGGAGAGGAACATGAGGAAGCTTGTCCTGCTGGCGCTGCCGTGTTGCGTGTGGGCTCAGTGCACGTTCACGGTGAATCCGGCAAGCGTCAACGCTCCCGCCTCGCCCGACACTACCGGCCAGTTCACCGTGACGGCCAGCGCCGGCACGTGCGCCCGAACCGCGGTATCGAGCGATCCTTCGTGGCTGACGATCTCGTTTGGCGCCAGTGGCACCGGCAACGGAAGCATCGGCTACCGTATCGACAGCAACCCCACGCCCTCCGGACGCACGGGCTCCATCACCGTCGGCAACGCGCGATTCAACGTAACGCAAGCGGCCGGCAATTGCGAATTCAATCTCAGCGCGCTCGGCGAACGTGTTTCCTCCTCCGCCGGAACAGGCAGCTTCCGCATTACCACCCGTTGCGCGTGGACCGCGTCGAGCAACAGCGCGTGGCTGCGCGTGTCGACGTCCGCCGGGACCGGGGACGCCGCCGTCTCGTTCGCGTTCGACGCCAACACCGGCGCCGATACGCGAATCGGCATCATCACCGCCGGCGGACGCCAGTTCACCGTCACCCAGAACGGCGTGGGCTGCAACGTGCGAATCTCGTCGAGCGCGATCACCGTTCCCGCCGCGGGTGGCGCGGGTTCCATCGATGTGACGGCCACCTGCTCCTGGACCGCCACACGCAGCCAGACATGGATCGCCTTGACCGGCGCCACCAACGGGAACGCCCACGGCACGGTCGCCTGGCGCGTGGATGCCCGCACGGGGAACGCACGGCGCCTCGGTACGATCAACGTGCAGGATCAGGTCTTCACGATTACGCAGGAGGCTTCGGAATCGCCGCGGATTACCAGCATCCTCAACGCGGCCAGCTTTCTCGGCGGCGCGATCGCGCCGGGGGAAATCGTCGTCGTCTTCGGCGACCGCTTCGGAGCGGATCCGATCGCGTTGTACGAGGTCTCCGATGGCTTCTTCTCCACCGAGGTGGCGCGCACGCGGCTGCTGTTCGACGACGTTCCAGCGCCGTTGATCTATTCGTTCACCAACCAGGTCTCGGCGATCGTGCCGTACTCGGTGGCCGGCAAGACGCGCACGCAGGTGGTGATCGAGTTCGATGGCAAGCGGTCGGCCGCGTTCCCCAGCGATGTCGCCGCAACGGCTCCGGGCATCTTCACGCAGACCGCCACGGGCGGCGGCGCGGGCGCGATCCTCAACGAGGACTTCACGCTGAACACGCCCGCCAATCCAGCCGGGCGCGGCTCGATCGTCCAGATCTACGCGACGGGCGAAGGCCAGACGAATCCGCCCGGCATCGACGGCAAGATCACCGTCCTGCCGCCGCCCGAGCCCGAACTGGCGGTGCAGGTCTTCATCGGAGGCGCCGCGGCGGAGATCCTCTACAGGGGCGGCGCGCCCGGCATCGTCGCGGGAATGATCCAGATCAACGCGCGCGTCCCAGCCGCCACGCAGCAGGGTGACGCGGTTCCCATCCGAATTCTGACGGGCGGCCGCAATAGCCAGGGCACGGCGACGGTTTCGATTCAATGATCCCCACCATTCTTTCGCGCATCGTCGAACGTAAGAAGTCCGAACTCGCCGCCGCGACGCGCACTCGCGCCGATTTGGAAGACGTCGCGCGAGATCGTTCGCCGGTGCGCGATTTCCACGCCGCCTTGGCGGCGCGCAAGCCCGCGATCATCGCCGAAATCAAGAAGGCTTCGCCCTCCAAGGGACTGCTGCAACCGGACTTCGATCCGCGGCGAATCGCCCGGCTGTACCAGGCGGGGGGCGCATCCGCGCTTTCCGTGCTCACCGACGCGGACTTCCAAGGTACGCTCGCGGATCTGGAGTCCGCCCGCCTCGAAACCAGTCTGCCGGCGTTGCGCAAGGATTTCACGATCTCGGAGTACCACGTGGTGGAAGCGGCCGCGCACGGCGCCGACGCGATCCTGTTGATCGCCGCGATTCTGAGCGCGGGCGAACTGCGCGGGTTTCGCGAACTGGCGGCCTGGTATGGAATGGCGGCGATCGTGGAGACGCACGGCGAAGCGGAGTTGGAGGCGGCTCTGGCATCCGGCGCGAAGATCGTCGGCGTCAACAACCGCAACCTGCATGACTTCAGCGTCACCCTCGAAACCTGCGAACGGCTGGCGCCCCGGATTCCGGCCGGCGTGTTGGCGGTCGCCGAGAGCGGCATCCACGACGCGTCGGACGTAACCCGCCTAATGCGATGCGGGTATCGCGCGTTCCTGGTCGGCGAGCATCTGATGAAATCGGTGGATCCGGTGGCCGCCCTGGAACGGCTCGTCTCCGCTCCGGTATGAGCCGCATTGCGTCGCTCGACCAGTTCCGCGGCTACACGGTGGCCGGGATGTTCCTGGTGAATTTCATCGGCTCGTTCGCGGCGACGCCGGCGATTTTCAAGCACCATAAGACCTATTGCAGCTACGCCGACACGATCATGCCGCATTTCTTCTTCGCGGTGGGCTTCGCGTTCCGGCTCGCGTTCCTGAAGCACCGGGAGCGGAACGGCGCCGCCGCGGCGTATCGCGCGGCTGTGTGGCGTTGCCTCGGGTTGATGCTCATCGGCGCGGTGGTGTATCAGCTCGACGGGCGCTATCCATCGTGGGAGAGCCTGCGAAACGCCGGCATCGACGGAGTGCTCTCCACCGCGTTCCGGCGCAACGTGTTTCAGGCGTTGGTCCACATTGGCGTCACCAGCCTGTGGGTTCTGCCCGTGATCGCGGCATCCAGGCGGACGCAGTGGATCTTCCTGGCGGCTTCGGGCGCATTGCACCTGGCGCTGTCGCATTGGTTCTGGCAGGACTGGCTGCTGGCCAATCGCGTGATCGATGGCGGCGTGCTCGGATTCCTTACCTGGACCATCCCCACTCTTGCCGGTTCGATCGCCTATCAGGAATACGTCGATCGCGGTCCCGGCGGCGCGATTCGCGCCTATCTTCGCCAAGGCGCGGCGCTGATGGCGTTCGGATACGCGATCTCGTGTCTCACCGCCGGCGGCGTAGTGGCCGCTCCACCGTTCGTCGCGCCGTGGCATCCGCGCGATCTCTGGACCATGAGCCAACAATCCGGGAGCGTCTCGTACCTGGCATTTTCGACAGGCCTGTCGTTCGCCGTGTTCGCGTTGTTCGTCCAGTGGAACGACATCCGCGGCGGACAGTGGGCGCTGTTCCGGACGCTCGGAACCAACGCGCTGGCAGGCTACGTTCTGCACGGACTGGTGTCGGATCTGGTGAAGCCGTTCGCGCCCAAGGACGCGCCGGAATGGTACGTGGCGGCGGCGTTAGCCGTGTTCTTCGCGATCACGTGGGCGATGATCCGCTCGCTCGAGAAGAACAACGTCTACATCAAGCTGTAGCTACCGCTTGGACGGCGACTTCGGCTTGGACCCGCTCTTCACGATCAGTTCGGTGAGCAGGTCCACCGCTTTGTCGATGGGGAGCGTGTCCGCCAGGTCGATGGGCGTTCGGCCCGTCTTGTTCCGCTCGTCGAGCGCGGCCCCTTTGGATGCCAGGAACCGGATCACCTCGCAAACGCGCTCCTGCGCTTCCGGAGTCGCGCCGTTCGCGGTGCCAGTGACCGATGCGTGCATCAACGTCGCGCCGGAATCGGTGACGACGGAGACATCGTTGTCGTGGCGGTACGCCAGTTCCACGGCCGCGACTTTCGCGCTCCCCACGGCCGCCATCAGGAAGCCGCCCCCGTCCTGCGCCTTTGCCTTCGGATTTGCGCCCAGCTCCAGCAGTGCGAGCATCGCCTCGATCTGGCCGGCCCGCGCGGCCGCGAACAACGGAGTCTGTCCGCCCGCCGTTCGGCGGAAGCCGCCTGGGAGCCGCGCCCCCGCGTCGCCCACGGAAGCCGTCTTGGCGTCCACCGCCGCGCCTTTCGATACCAGCTTACGAACGAGTGCCGTGTCGCCCGCTTGCGCCGCGCCGTGCAATGCCGTGTTGCCGGATGCGTCCGCCCAGCTTGCATCCGCGCCGCCATCCAGCAGAGCGATCGCGGCCCGTGAGGCGCGATTCGAGACCGCGACGCTCAGCGCCGGCGTTCCATCGGGCAGTTTTTTATTCGGGTCCGCTCCCGCTTCCAGCAAAGCTTGGGCGGCCGCCGCGGCGTTGCTCGCCGCCGCGAACGTCAGCGCCGTGAAGCCGGAGTTCGAAGCGGCTTTCACGTTCGCGCCCTTGGCGATCAACAGCCGCGCCACCTCGCTGTGTCCTTCGGCCGCTGCCCACATGAGCGCGGTCTGCCCTTTCGATTTCTCGGCCGCGTCGCAGTCCGCGCCGGCCGAAGCCAGAAGCTCCACCGCCTCCGCGCTGCCCGCTCCCGCCGCGATCATCAGCGCCGTCTCGCCGTTGCCGCGCGCCGCCTTGGGATCCGCGCCCGCTTTCAGCAGATGCCGCACCATCGCCACGTCGCCGTTCTGCGCGGCGAGCGTCAGCGGAGACTCGCCGTACTCGTCCACCGCGCGCGCGTTGGCTCCGGCCGCGAGCAAGCGTTGCGCCGTGTCGCGATCGCCCAGGCGGATCGCCCATCCGAGCGCGGTGCCGCCGCTCGGATCCGCCGCGTCGATCGCCGCCCCGCCGCCGAGCAGCAGCGCCTTCACCGCCGCCGGGTCGCGCCGCTTCACGGCGTCGATCAATCGCGACTCGGCGGCCTGCGCCGCCATCGCGGCCGCCAGCAGCCAAACGCCGCGCATGGCGCTACGCCAAACCCGCCAGCCGGCCCGTGCTGTCGCCGAAGCCCGGGCACGGTACGCCCGCCTTGTCGAACATGTTCAGAAACAGGTTGTTCAGCGGCGTCTCGCCCGGGTAGACCAGATGCCGGTTGCCCGCGAACAGCCGGGTTCCGGCCACCAGCGCGATCGGCAGATCGTGGTGCGTGTGGATGTTGGCGTCGCCCAGGCTGCTCCCGTAGCACACGATCAGGTTGTCCAGCAGGTTGCCATCGCCATCCGGGGTCGACTTCATCTTCTCGAGATAGTACGCGAAGGTCTTCACCAGATGCGCGTCGATCTTGGCCACCTTGTCGATCTTCTCGGGATCGTTCATGTGATGGGTGAGCGAGTGATGTCCGTCGGAGATGCCGATCGACCGGTAAGGCCGGTTGCTGCCCGCGCGGCCCAGCATGAACGTGATCACGCGCGTCATGCCGCTCTGGTAAGCGATCGCCTGCAGGTCCACCATCAGCTTGGCGTGGTCCTCGAACGCATCGGGCGTGCCGTCCGGCTTGGCCAGTTTGGGGAGCTTCGCTTCGGCGCTGTTCCGCTCGGCCTTTTGGATGCGGCGCTCGATGTCGCGGATCGCGTCCAGATATTCGCTGAGTTTGTTGCGGTCGCCCGGTCCCAGTTTGGTCTGCAAGCGGTCGATGCCGCCGGCGACGTAGTCGAGCAGCCCGCGTTGCTCTTCGCGGCGGCGGGAGCGGGAGGCGGGGTCAGTGGCGCCATCGCCGAACAGCCTCTCGAACACCGCGCGCGGACTCGGCTCCATCGGCAGCGGAGTGGTGGGCGTCTTCCACGACACGGTGTTCGTGTAGGCGCAACTGTAGTTCTGATCGCACGCGCCGGCCAATCCTGGAGCCTCGAGCGCGATCTCGAGCGAGGCGAGTTCGGTCGACTTGCCCAGTTCGCGCGCGGCCATCTGATCGGCCGATATGCCGCAGCCGATGTCGGTCTCGGAACGCTTCGGATGCACGCCGGTCAGCCATGTGGCGCCCTCGCGCGCGTGATCGCCCGGACCGTCGCCTAGCGCGCGTCCCTGTACTTGCGCCAGCCCGGTCAGGATGGTGATGTTCTCGCGAAACGCCTCGAGCGGCTTCATCGTCGGAGTGAAGGCGAAGCCCTCACCCTTGGCCGCCGGAGTCCAGCGATCCATGATCATGCCGACAGGGTGGTAAAGGAATGCCAGCCGCACTGGCCGGACCGCTGGCGCGGCGAATGCCGGGGTCATCGAATCGAGCGCGGGTAACGCCAGGCTCACTCCCAGTCCGCGTAGAACGGATCTTCGCGATAGCGCCTTCCGGGTGACGATCATCGGGTTCCAGCCCTCCTCATTTGAAATGACGTGCTCTCCACCACTGCTTCCACGAACGCGGACATCCGGTAGCTTTCCGCCGCCGCCTTCCGCGCGATCTTGCGCACTTCCGGTTGGTCCTTGGCCTCCAGGCCCCGGCCCAACGCGTAAGTGAGCAGCTTCGAGGCCACCGTGGCGACGAACTCGTCGCGATGCGCCTCGGCCAACAATTTCTTCAAACCTGACGGACCCGCGAACTCGCGTCCGCCCGGTAGCTTGCCACTCGCGTCGATCGGGGCTCCGGCATCCTCGCCGCGCCACTCTCCGGCTCCGTCGAAGTTCTCCAGCGCGAACCCGATCGGGTCCATTCTCGCATGACAGGATGCGCAGATCTGGTTGGTCCGGTGCTTCTCCATCGCTTCGCGCATGCCGAGCTTGCGGCCGTCCTTGCCCTTGGCGGGAAGATCGGGCACGTCGGGCGGAGGAGGAGGGGGCGGCGTGCCGAGCAGATTCTCGAGCACCCACTTGCCGCGCAGCACCACCGACGTGCGGTTCGGATACGAAGTGACGGTGAGCACGCTGCCCTGGCCGAGCAATCCGCCGCGCACGCCGTCTCTCACCGCTACCTTTCGAAAGTGCAAACCTTGCACGCCCCGGATTCCGTAGTGCGCCGCCAGACGCTGATTCACGAACGTGTAATCGGCATCCAGCAGTTCGAGCACGCTACGGTCTTCGCGGACGATCGCGGCGAGGAACAACTCCGTCTCCCGCTGGAACGCGCGGCGCAGGTTCTCGTCGAACCCGGGGAACACGCCCGTATCGGGCTTGGCGTTGGCGAGCGTGCGCAGGAACAGCCACTGCCCGCCGAAGTCGCGGATGAGCGCATCGGACTTCGGATCGGCGAGCATCCGGGAGATCTGCGCCTTGCGCACGCCCGGATCGGACAGCTTGGCGCCGGCCAGCGGATCGTCGGGAATGCTGCTCCAGAGAAAGAACGAAAGCCGCGAGGCGAGTTCGCTGTCGCGCAGGCGGTACGGCTGGCCGGGTTTGGCGCCCCGCGGATCGGTCTCCACGCGAAACAGGAAATCCGGCGAGACCAGCAGAGCCTCCACTCCGCGCGCGATCGAGAGATCGAAGGTCGCGCCGCGAGCGCGTTCGCGCGAGAAGAACCCGGCAAGCGGATTCACGTCGGCATCGGTCACCGGGCGCCGGAACGCTCGCCGCGCGAGATCGCCCAAGATGCGGCGTGCGCACGGTTCCTCTTCCGCGGCCGATACGGGCCGGCATGCGAAGATGCGTGCGCGAGACGGCGTATCGCCGGGGCCGGTGGGCGCGAAAGGACCTGTCACCGTGACCGTGCCCGTCAGCGGATCGCCGCCGCGCCGGGCGATTTGGAAGCGTTTCACGGCCGTACCGTCGATGCGCAAATCCATCTCCACCGGCGTCCGCTCCGGCGAACTGGTGGCGGGCGCGCCGCGCCGCGCGGGTGAGGCGATCTCCGCGCGCGCCGACTGGGCCGGAAACGCCGCCACCACCGTGTGCGGACCCGCCGTCACAGGCAACTTCAAACGATGCGCCGATGCGCCTTCTTCCCCGCCGCCGAGCATGCGGATCGCAATCTCGTACTCGCCATCGAGCGGGAACCAGTGCCGGAACACGATTCCTCCGCGCGCGCCCAGCGGCAAATCCTCGGCGTCCGGTTCGCGATACTGCGCTCGCGACTGCACGCCGTACCGAACCTCCTCCGGTTGCCGCGACATGTCGCCCACGGCAAGTCGGCTCAGCTTTCGCGCGTTGGCCAGGTACCGCTCCAGCAGCGCCGGCGACATCGAAAGCACGCCCGCCATGTTGTCGAACCCGTTGCCGGATTCGTCCACCGGCAGAGATGCGCCCGCATCCACATCCAGCCCGAGGAGATCGCGAATGGCGTTGCCGTATTCGGCCCGATTGAGCCTGTGTGGCGCGGTGGCGCCGGGATCGGGCGACGCGGCTGCCGCGCGGTCGAGCGTGGATTCCAAGGCGCGGACGAAGGCGTCCGTGGCCGCGCGATCGGGGCGGGGCAGTCCGGCCGGCGGCATGTTGCCGGAGCGGACCTGCCGCAGTACGCGCTCCCAGACCGCGGGATTGGCGCCGGCGCGCGCCAGCTCCAGCCCTTCGAGCACGATCCCGCCGGATTTCGTCTGCTGGCCGTGGCAACCGAGGCAGTGCTTCGAGACGAACGTTTGTCCGGACGCCACGCACGCCGCTGCCAGGGCCAGTACGAGTGGATACCTACGTCTCAATAACGCCGCGAGCATTCCGTTCCGTAAGGATATCACCGCTTCGATGCCGCGGCTTGCGGCGCTATCGCATCAGAGCGATGCTCGTCACCGACCACGGATGGTGCTTCAATTCGTGGAGCACCTTCCCCGCCGCGTCGAACTCGACGATCCGCGCCCCCTGGTAATCCGACACGATGAGCCCGCCGCCGGGAGTTTGCGTGAAGCCCGAGGTCCAAGCCATTCGGGCGGCCGACTCCACGCCCCCGAACGTCATCACCGTCTTCCCGGCAGCGTCGACCCGGCGGACCTCGCCTGGCCCCGCCAGACCGAGCATCATGCCGCCATCATCCAGCGGCAATGCGTACGCGGGCATCCGCTTCGGGAACTTCCACTTGTTGATTTCCGCGCCTTTGGCGTCCAGCTCCACCAGCAGCCCGGCCTTCTGAACCGCCACGATCGTGGAGCCGGTCCGCGTCCGGCGCGCCCGCCTCATCGCCATGCCTTTGTACTCGGGCTTTTCGACGCTCCAGGCGACCTTGCCTTCCGGCGTCACTTCGAATACTCGCGCCGCCGCGTCGTCCACCAGCAGTGTGTTGCCGCTGTCGAGGCGCTGCACGCTGACCAGCCCTACGCCGCTCGTCTTGTAGCTCCACACCGGCTTCTGGTGATTGTCCAGTTCCGTCACGACGCCTTTCGGATCCTCGATGAACAGCACCCGCCCGCCCGGCAGCGCGGCCGCGTCCGTCGCGTGGCCGTTCGGCTTCCGCCACAAGATTCTGCCCGACGGCCAAGCCAGCGCCAGGATCTCTCCGCCCGGACCGTGATCGTTCACCAACAGGACGCTGGTCTCGACGCGGGCGGGCTTTAATTTGCGATTGAAAAAGCCGAGCGTGCGATCGAACGCCCGCGCCTCGTCCGCGCCCTGGAACCCATGGCCCGCTTCGGCGATGGTCTCGAGCTCGGACTCGACTCCCGCCGCGCGCATCCGCTCCACCAGCCACACCGACTGCTCGAACGGCACATTGCGGTCGCGTGTTCCATGAATCGCCAGAATGGGCGCCGAATCCGGCGTTACCCAATGGAGCGGACTCGCTCGCAGGTGCGTGTCGAGCGAGTGCGCGCGATCTCCGCCCAGCAAGGGTGGCAGCGCCTCGGCGGCGTTCACGCTGCCTTCGTACGCCCGCCGCATGTCGGACCGGCCGTAGTAGCTCACCGCGCAATCCACGCTGCTCGAATGTTGCCGGTTCGCCCCGTTGCCCTCGAACCCAGGCACGTTCCGCGTCACGGCCAGGAACTGCGACCATGTGGCGCCCGCCGACACTCCGATCGCGCCCATGTGTTCCGCGTCCACCTGATACTTCGCCGCGTTGGCGCGCAGGAATCGCACCGCCGCCTTCACGTCGTGCAGCGGGACCGGGAACTGGAACATCGGCGTCAATCGATAGCTGACCGCGGCTGCGACATAGCCGTGTCGCGCCAGCCGCACCGCCATCGGCAGGTAGCTGTCGCGCGATCCACCGCTGAATCCGCCGCCATGGATCATCACGATTCCGGGAAACCTGCCGTCCTGGCGTGGGCGGACGATATCCATTGCGAGCTTGCCGTGCGGCATGCCTGTGTATTCGATGCCGCGATCCACGATCACGTCCGCCGGCGGCTGGAACTCGGCGGCGGCGGCCACGGCGGCGAATCCCGCCAGAAGAACGGAGCGCATCACGCGAGCATACCGCGCTCCCGGAGTGCGCGGCGCCTTGTACTCAGACGAGAATATCCTGCAGCACCCGGCAGGGGAACTCGTCGGTGATGCGCTCGCCGCGTCCTTCCCGTTCGAAGACCAGCCGGCGGTGATCCATGCCGAGCTGATGCAGCACGGTCGCGTGGAAGTCGTGCACGCTGACGCGATCCTCGGCGGCGCGGTAGCCGATCTCGTCGGTGGCGCCGTAGGAGATGCCGGGTTTGACGCCGCCGCCCGCCATCCAGATGCTGAACCCCGACGGTCCGTGATCGCGCCCCGCGTTGGGACCCGGATCCTGGGCGATCGGCAATCTGCCGAACTCGCCGCCCCAGATCACCAGCGTCGAATCGAGCAGTCCGCGTTCCTTCAGATCCCGAACCAGCGCCGCCGCGGGCCGATCCGTCTTGCCGCATGCGTATTCGAGCCCGGCGCGGATCTTGCCGTGGTTGTCCCAAATCTGGCTCTCGATGTAGATCTGCACCAGCCGCACGCCGCGTTCCACCAGCCGCCGCGCCATCAGGCAGCGCTTGGCGTAGGAAGCGGTCCGCTCGTCGTTCATGCCGTACGCTTCGCGCGTGGCGGCCGGCTCCTTCTCCACGTCGAGCGCGTCGGTGGCCGCCATCTGCATGCGCGCGGCAAGCTCGTAGTTCGCGATGCGGGCCTCGAGCTCCACGTTGCCGGGATGGCGGTCGCGATGCGCGGCGTCCATGCGATGCAGCAGGCTTCGGCTCATGTCGACGATTCCCGGCGGATACTCTTCCTTCGCGTGCAGGTTGAGGATCGGCGATCCTTCCGACCGCACGCGCGTGCCTTGATACACCGCGGGGAGCCATCCGGCCTGCCAGTTCTGGATCAGGTTCACCGGCAATCCCTTGGGATCGTCGAGCACCACATAGGCCGGCAGGTTCCGGTTCTCCGAGCCGAGTCCGTAGGTGATCCACGCTCCCAGCGACGGACGCGTCGGGAGAATCCGGCCGCCATGCATGAGGAACAGCGCCGCCTCATGCGCCAGATGCGTCGTGAACATCGACTTCACCACGCAGATCTCGTCCACCACCTTGCCCAGGTGCGGGAGCATTTCCGAGACTTCCAGGCCCGATTTTCCCTGCTTGGAGAACTTGTACGGCGAAGGCATCAAGCCGCCGGTTTGCCTCACCGCGCGGACCTCGGCGGCGAGGTCGCGGCTGGGCGCCTGTCCGGCGTGCTTTTCGAGCGCGGGCTTGTAGTCGAACAGATCCACCTGACTGGGGCCGCCGTTCATGAAAAGCTGGATCACCGACTTGGCGCGAGGCGCGTGGTGCGTCTTCTTCGGTGACAGATCGTGGAAGGCCTGTTTGGCGAGCAGGTCGTCCGCGAACAGGCCCGCCAGCGCGGTTCCCATCAGTCCGTCCGACATGCGCGAGAAGAAGTCCCGCCGCGACGCCCGGTTCTCAGTCGACATATTGAAACTCCGCCGTGTTCATCAGAGTGTGGCACAGTGCCGCCAGCGCCAGCCATCGCGCCCGCGGCTTGACCGGCTCGGCCGGCCGTTCGTCCTTCAACTTCTTCTCCCATTCGGGCGCCATGCGCTCGACCGCCTCGCGGCCCGCGCCGCGTTCGGCTTCGGTCGCCCGGCGTCCCAGCGCCAGCAGATACGCGCGATCCACCTGAGCGCCCGCGTCCTCTCCCGCCTCGTCGATCACGCGGCCCGCCATGTAGCGCGAGTTCTCCCGGGCGAGCGAGCTGTTCATCAGATGCAGCGCCTGTGACGACACCACCGACTCGTTGCGCCGCACGCAGTTCGGATTGAGGAACGGCTTGTCGAACGTGTCGAGGAACGAGACCGGCTGCGTCCGCCGCTGCGTCACGTAGATGGAGCGGCGAAGGCTGGGCGCGATCACTTCGCCGTCGGGCATCACCTTGACGGCGGCGGGTTCGCCGAACTGCTTCCCGTCGAGCCGCCCCGCGATCTTCAGGATCGCGTCCCGCATGCTTTCGGCGTCGATGCGCCGCAGGGGGAAGCCGCCGTCGCCCGCGCGCTGCCGGTAGACCGCGGACGCCATAATCAGCCGGTGCATGTGCTTCACGTCCCAGCCCGACCGCACGAATTCCACCGCCAGCCAGTCGAGCAGCTTCTGGTTCGCAGGCTGCGAACCCATCCGTCCGAAATTGCCGGACGTCGCGACGATGCCCGTTCCGAAGTGCTGCTGCCAGATCCGGTTCACCATCACGCGCGCCGTCAGTGGATGATCGGGCTGCGTCAACCAACGCGCCAGGGCCAGCCTCCGTCCCGATGAATGCGCCAGCGGCTCCACACGGAATGGCGCGATCGAAGCGGCCGCGGCCGAGGGCACGCCGGGGCTCACCAGCGCGCCGGGACTGGCGGCATCGCCGCGCAGCAGGATACGCGTGGGCGGAGGCTCCGGGCCGAGTTCGAACAAAGCGCGGACCAGTGGAACCGGCTTCTTCTTCTCGCGCTCCTTGCGGATCTGTTCGTCCAGATCGGCCTTTTCCTTCTTGAAGGTCTCGTACTCGGCCGCCAACGCGGCGGCCTTCGCCTTCTCGACCTTCTTCTCCCGGGCGTAGCGCTCGCGATACGGCTTGGCGCGCTCTTCGATTTGCGCGTTCAGTTCCCGGATGCGCGCCTCGACGGGCTCGTTGTGCGCCTTGGCCGCGGCGAACTCCGGCGATGCCTTGGCGATCAGGAAGCGCGTGTTGTTCTCGTCGCAGTCGGCGCCCACGCCGCCGCACGGAAACGTTCCGGGCAACCACGCATAGGGATCGAACGATGGCGTCAGGATCGACACCAAGCCGTAGTAGTCGCGCGTGGGGATGGGATCGTACTTGTGATCGTGACAGCGCGCGCAGCCGATCGACAGGCCCATCACGGCGGATCCGAAGACCTCCAACTGCCCGGCGATCACGTCCATTCGCTCGGGGATGAAGTTCTGCTCGGTGGAGTTGGTGCCGTCCGGCGCCATGCGCCAGAACCCGGTCGCGGCGAGCGTGTCCATGTGTTCGGGCGTCAGGTGTTTCGCGGCGCGGAAATCGAACGTCTCGTCGCCGGCGATCTGTTCGATGAGAAACTTGTCGAAGGGCATGTTGCGCTGGAACGCGCGGATCGCCGAATCGCGATAACGCCAGGCTTGCGGGCGCAACGCATCGGAGTTGTTGCCGCCTTCGCTATCGGCGTAGCCTACCGCGTCGAGCCAGTGCTGCGCCTGGCGCTCGCCGTAGTGAGGCGATTCCAGCAGCCGCCCGATGAGCTTCTCGAAACGCCGGGGATCGCGATCCCGCTCGAACGCGGCCACCTCCTCGGGAGACGGGGGCAGCCCTGTGAGGTCGAACGCCGCGCGGCGAAGAAGGGCCAGCGGCGCTGCTTCGGGCGCGATGGGAGCCTTCTCTTTCGCGATCGCATCGATGCCGCCAGCCGCCGCTCGTGGTGTTTGAAAGGCCCAGAACTCGCGGTCCTTGGCCCGCACCGCCGGATCGTTGCGCGGGTCGACCTCGACCGCCTGTTCCACCCCGGCGGCCGCGCCATCGGAGATCCATCGCCGTACCTTCGCCAACTCGTCGTCGGTCAGCCCCCGGACCGAGAACTGCTCCTGCAGTTTCGGCGGCGGCATCTCCTGCTTGGCGATCCGCTTCACCAACAAGCTGCCATCCGCGTCGCCCGCTGAGATCGCGGGTCCGGACTTGCCGCCCCGCAGCAGCGATTCCCGTGTCCGCAGGTCGAGCCCCGCTTCCTTCTTCGTCCGTCCGTGGCAAACCCAGCACTTCGCCGCCAGCACCGCGTGGACGTCGCGTTCGGCCACCGGCGGCCTGCCATCCTCGCGCTCGATCCACTTGCGAATCGCCTCGATCTCCGCGCCTGCCAGCTTGGGGCCGCTCATCGGCATCTTGCCCGTGGCGGCCAGCGTCAGCACCAAGCTATCCACCGGACGGCCGGGAACGATCGCCGGTCCCGATTTGCCGCCGCGCAGGATGTCGTCGCGCGATTCGACCGAGAGCCCGCCGCTACGCGTCTTCGCCGAATGACAGGAAGCGCACTTGGCGCGAAGCAGCGGCGCGATCGTTGCCTCGAAATCGGAGGCCGCCGCGAGCGGAATCGAAAGGAGAAGAAGCCCGGGGACGCGCATCACCGATCAGTATAGTCCTCCCGCGACGGACTCATCGCGACGCGGTTCAGGCGATTTGCAGCGCCGAAAGCAACTCGGCGCTCGGCTGGACAGCGACGAACCAGTCCTTGGGGAATAAGTAGTCCTCGCCCGACTCGTCGATCACCCGCAGCATTCCCTCGCCGCTGGCGTCCCGATCGGGCACGACTTCGTAGATCTTGCGGATCTCCACGAAGCGGGAACGCCATCGTTGCGAATGCAGACAACATAACTCGCGGCTTCCGGTTGCATGTCAGTCCAAGAACCTCTTGATCTTGATCTCCTTCTTGCCGATTCCATGAGCCTCGTACCAGTGGAGTTCGGCTAGCCTTAGATTACGTAGGCGAGGCAAGTCCCTGATCGGCGAGACAACGGCCACGACCTCGACGTCGCGCAGAGGTCCGGCCAGTTCGAATAGGCCGTGGTTCACGGGCGCAGCCGGATCGTCTCCACCGCCGCCGCCTCCACCGCCCGCCGCGAATACGGCATCGGATGGTACTTGCCCGTCAGCCAGTCGTTGAGGAGGCTGTCGTAGAACGGGCTCTCCGGATCTCCCGACTCACCCGGCACGTTCGTCATCACCGATTTGTCCCAGTCGCTCACGTCGATGATCTGCCGGTAGCTGGCCCCGTTGGTTTGCCGCTGGAACCCGCCGCTGGTCGAGTTCACCGTGTTGCCGTCGCCCGGGCGCGCGTGAGGACCACGATGGAAGCGCCGCACCCCCAACGGATGCCGGAACAAAATCGTATGCGCCTTGCCCCATTGCCACTTCGACGCATCGTCCCCGTGCTGGCGCGACAGATCCGCCATCGTGGCGCGCAGCGACTCCCGCAGCGCCCGGCCCTCCCGATTCTTCGCCAGGTGATCCAGCAGGTAGACCGTATCCGCCTTCGAGCCCGGACCCTGTCCGAACACGAACGCGGGGAGCTTCGCCAGCCAGTATTCGAACAACATCGCTTCCATCGAATCCACGCCGAGATCGCAGTCCCAGGACGCCAGCTTCCGCGCCACTTCGATGTCCCGCTTCGGCGCCTGCGTTTCGTGAGCCAGCCACGGCTTCAGCACGGCGTTCACGAACATTCGAGCCGGATGCGAATGAGTGTCCTGCTGCATGCGCTGGAAATCCTCGACGGAGAACTTCGGCTTCTCCGCCAGCATTTCCCCTACGCGCCCGGCGCGGAACGGCGCCGCGAATTCGTATCCCAACCGGTGCGGATAGTCCTTCGGGAGGATCTTGTGGTTGGCGGTCCAGATCGCGCCGCCGGCCGGATTGAACAGTTGCGGATGCTGGTCGATCGTCAGGGATCCGCTCCATTCGTATTCGCCCGTGTGGCCGGGGACCGGAAGCAGGCCAGTCCAGTTGTTGCGGACCGGGGCGCGTCCGGACGCGATCCAGCCGATGTTGCCGGCGCGGTCGGCGTAGACCAGATTCTCCGATGGAATCTTGTACTGGCCCGCCGCTTTGCGGAAGTCCTCCCAATTCCGCGCCCTGGCGAGCGCGAGCGCGCCCATGGCTCCCGCCGCGCCCGGCTCCGAGCCGACCCATTTGAGCGCGTAGGCGCGATGGCGTCCCAGGTCCTCCGCGATCACCGGCCCGTGCAACGTGTATCGAAGCCGGATGTTGTGGGGCCGCTCGTAGCCGCGGACCTTCAACTCGTCGTCGACGACCTCCATCTTGCGCCACGATCCCTTGTACTGGTACTCGTCCGGATTGGCCGGATTCAGCTTCTCCACGTACACGTCGCCCTGATCGATCCCCACGATCGTGAATCCGAACGCGACGTCCTCGTTGTGTCCGAGCGCGATTCCTGGCAGCGCCGGCTCGCCCGCGCCGAGCGCGTTCCATCCCGGCGCCACCAGATGCACCGTCTTCCGCAGCGACGGAATCAGGATCGGGCGGTGCGGATCGTTGGCGAGCAGAGGCTTGCCCGTTACGCTACGCTCGCCGCTCACCACCCAGTTGTTGCTGCCCTGGGTTTCGGGGAACTGGACCCCTCCGATCGCCGCGTTGAAATCGCGCAGCAAGCCGGTGGTGATCCCCGCGATATCCAGCCCGTTCGGGATCGTCAGCTTTACGAACGGATCGGGCGGCTGGTACTTCTGGATCGCGTCCAGCCCGTAACGCGCGATGTCCTGCGCGCGCTGCACTTCCCGCGCCGGATTGCGGATCATCAGAAGGCCGGCGATGCGCGCCACCGTGTCTTCCGGCGTCCACTTGCCCGGATCGTAGCCCGCCAGGCGAAACTCGAGCGGGCGCGTTCCATTCAGCGACTGAATGTAGGCGTTGATGCCGGCGGTAAACGCCGTCGCGATGTCGAGGGCGTCGGGCGAATAGGCGGTCCATTCGGCGTTCCAGTCGCCGCGGAAGCGCACCAGGCGGGCGATACGGTCGCGCCCGATCGCTTGCGGTCCGGCGATTTCGGCGAGTTGGCCCGCACCCACGCGCCGCCAGAGATCGATCTGGAACAAGCGGTCGCGCGCGGTGATGTAGCCTTGGGCGAAGAACAGGTCGTGGGAGGACTGCGCGTAGATGTGGGGCACGCCCCACTTGTCGCGGAGGATCTCCACGGGGCGTTCGAGACCGGGCAGCGCGATATCCTCGGCGGAAAGGGAAGCGGCGAGAGCCAGGCATGCGAATAGGCGGCGGGACATGCTTCTCGAATGATAAGCCAGATGGGCGGGTCTCCGATGCTACGCTGGAAATATGCCTGAGTCGAGCTCCTTTTTCGGGGAGCGTTTCGGGATCGGCGCGAAGGATCTGGAAAGCTATCTTTCCGCCGCTCTCTCCCGGGGAGGCGATTACGCCGACCTGTTTTTCGAATATGTCGCCAGCACTTCGCTCGGATTGGACGAGTCGATCGTCAAGAGCGCCACGCAGGGCGTGACGCTCGGCGTGGGGGTCCGCGTGATTTCCGGCGAACGCACCGGCTATGCCTACTGCGACGATCTGTCGCCGGAGCGCATCCGGCACGCCGCCCGCGTGGCCGCCTGCATCGCGGACGGCCCAGCGAGCGTGTCGTCGGCCGGATTCACCGAATCGCCGAAGCGAGACCTCTACGCCATCGGAACGCCCGCGTCGGAGACTCCGCTGTCCGAGCGCGTGAAGCTGATCGAGCGCGCCGATGCCGCCGCTCGAGCCTACGATCCCCGCATCTACCAGGTGCAGGCCCACTACGTGGACGTGACTAAGCACGTGATGCTCGCCACCAGCGAAGGCGTGATGTCGTCCGACACGCAGCCGATGTGCCGCATGGCCGTGTCGGTCTACGCCAAGGAAGACGCCGGCGTGCCGCAACGCGGTTACTCGGGCGGAGGCGGTCGCGCGGATCTTTCCTTCTTCACCGGCGATCGCAGCCCCGAGGCATTCGCTCGCGAGGCCGCTCGCCAGGCGATCGTGCAATTGACCGCCGTGGAAGCGCCCGCGGGCGAGCAGACCGTGGTGCTGGGACCCGGTTGGCCCGGCATTCTTCTCCACGAAGCCGTGGGACACGGGCTCGAGGCCGACTTCAATCGCAAGGGCGTGTCCGCGTTCAGCGGCCGCGCCGGGCAACTGGTGGCGTCGCCGCTGGTGACGGTGATCGACGATGGGACCATGCAGTCCCGCCGCGGCTCGCTGAATGTAGACGACGAGGGCAACGTGACGCAACGCACGGTGCTCATCGAAAACGGCATCCTTCGCGGGTACCTGCAAGACAGGCTGTCCAGCCGCCTCACCAAGGCCGGCGCCACCGGCAACGGCCGCCGCGAGAGCTACCAGCACGTCCCCAT
>SYLY01000152.1 GCA_005808475.1 Acidobacteriota bacterium | reverse complement strand
GATACGGCGCGTCGGTCTCGATCAGCAGCCGGTTCGCGGGAACCGTCTTGGCCGCCTCCTGGACATCGACCGCCTTCGGATAAGTGACCACGCCCGCGAAGCTGATGTGGAAGCCCATCGCCAGGCATCGAGCGGCCTCCGCGGGACCTCCGCTGAAGCAGTGCATGATGCCGCCCGCCATTGGATTCCAATACGCCTCGAGGATCGCGAACGTGTCGGCCCACGCTTCGCGCGTGTGGATCGCGACGGGGACGCCCGCGCGCGATGCCAGTTCGAGCTGTTCGGCGAAGACGGCGCGTTGGCGGTCGCGTGGCGAGTGGTCGTAGTGATAGTCCAGCCCGATCTCGCCGAGCGCGAGCACCTTGGGATGCTTCAGCAATTCCTCCAGGCGGCCGAGCGTCGAATCGTCCACTTTCGCCGCGTCGTGAGGATGCACGCCTACTGTCGCGTACACGGCCGCGAAGCGGTCGGCCACCCGCACGGCCGCTTCCAGATCCGGCGGACCGTCGCCCGAGCCGATGCTCATCATCGCTTCCACGCCCGCCTCGAGCGCGCGATCGATCACCGCCGGCAGATCGGCGTGGAACCGCTCGTCGTCGAGGTGGCAGTGGGAATCGATCACTTGAGGCGGGCCCCGACGGGCACGTCCTCGAGGAAGCCGGCGAGCGTGGGCTGGCCGCCTTCGAGCGACGCCGCGACGATCATCCCTTTCGACTCGATGCCGCGCAGCTTCCGCGGCTGCAGGTTCGCCACGATCACTACCTTGCGTCCGGTCATCTGCTCCGGCTTGTACGCCATCGCGATACCGGCCACGATGGTGCGCGGCTGCTTCTCGCCGATGTCGACCTTCAGGTGCAGCAGCTTGTCGGAGCCTTTCACTTTCTCGGCCGACAACACCACGCCTACACGAAGGTCCACCTTCGTGAAGGCTTCGATGTCGATGGTTTCGGCGATGGGCGCAACGCCTTCCGCCATGCCGGCGGGCTCCGGCTTCTTGCCGACGAGCGCGTTCTGGCGCGCGGTCTCGGCCTCCTCGAGTTCGCGCATCTTCTCGATGGCCGGCTTGGCGTCGATCCTGGGAAACACGGCGGACGGCGCTCCGATGGCGTGACCCGCCGGATACTGGCCCCAGTCGAGCGCTGCGATACCCGCATCGCCGGGAGAGCCCGCCAGGCCGAGTTGCGCCCAGATCCTGGCGCACGATTCGGGGAGCACGGGCGACAACAGCACCGCCGCCACGCGCACCGATTCCACCGTGGTGTAAAGCGCGGTGTCGAGCTTGGCCCGATCGGCCGGGTCCGGGCTCTTCACCAGCTTCCACGGCGCCTGCTCGACGATGAACTTGTCGACGACCGAGAGCATGCCCCAGACCGCCTCGAGTCCCTTGGAGAACTCGAAGTTGTCGAAGTGAGTCTTTACCGCGGCGATCGCGTTGCGGGCCGCTTCGGCGACGTTCTCCGCGACCGAGGGCGCGGCCGGCACGATGCCCTGGCGATACTGTTGCACCATGCTGAGGCCGCGGCTGACGAGATTGCCGAGGCCGTTGGCGAGGTCCGAGTTATAGCGGCCCACCAGCGCGTCGTAACTGAATCCGCCATCCTGGCCGAACGGCACTTCGCGCATCAGGAAATAGCGCAGCGCGTCGGCGCCCATCACTTCCTGGATCGGCGTGGCGCGCACGATGTTGCCGCGCGACTTGCTCATCTTGTCGTTTTCAAACAGCAGCCAGCCGTGGGCGAAGATGCGTTTGGGAATGGGCAGTCCGGCGGCCCAGAGGAACGCGGGCCAGTAGATGGCGTGGAAGCGCACGATCTCCTTGCCGATCAGGTGCAGGTCGGCCGGCCAGAGCCCTTCGCCGTCGACGGCGCTCATGTAAGTGGACAGCGCGTCGAACCAGACATAGAAGACGTGCTTTTCCTCGTCCGGTACGGGGATGCCCCACTTGATGGTCGTGCGGGAGATCGAAAGATCGGACAGGCCCTGCTTGACGAAGGCGATGACTTCGTTGCGGCGGGTTTCCGGCTGGATGAACAGCGGGTCCTTGTCATAGAGCTCGAGCAGGCGGTCCTGAAACGCGGAGAGCTTGAAGAAGAAGTTCTCTTCGGTGACGGTCTCGGTCGGCCGTCCGCAATCGGGGCAGGGATCGCCTGGCTTGGCCTCGTTGACGTAGAGCTCGCACGAGACGCAGTATTGGCCGGTATAGGCGCTTTTGTAGACGTAACCGTTGTCCTTGCAGCGGCGGAACAGATCCTGCACCACGGCGTGATGGCGCGGGTCGGACGTGCGGCGGAACCGGTCGATGCCGAGGTTCAGCCCGGTCCACTGCCGGCTGAACTCGGCGGATATGGTGTCGGCGTACTCTTGCGGGGACTTGCCCACGGCTTTGGCGGCGCGTTCGATCTTCTGCCCGTGCTCGTCGGTCCCGGTGGTCAACACGGTTTCGTAGCCCTGCATCCGCTTCCAGCGCGCGACGAGGTCGGCGGCCATGGTCGTATAGGTGTGGCCGATGTGCGGAGCGGCGTTGACGTAGTAGATCGGAGTGGTCAGGTAATATTTCATTTCGCGTTTTTCAGATACTCGTGGCTGGCGGCGGCGTAGATCGACTTTAGCGGCGCGCCGGTCTCGATCGCCAGTTTGCGGCAATCCTCGAACTCGGGGGAGAAGGTCCCGTTGGCGGCGGCCTTGACCCGCACCGGACCGTACCCCGTGACGACCGTCACGATCTCGCGGGGTTGGACGCGGCGTTCGGCCTCGTACATCCGAACGCCCAGCGTGGACGTTTCGGCCAGAACCGCGGCCGCCAGCGTCTCGCGCGTCTCCCGGGTCGCAATCACGCGCAGCAGCGTGGCGGACCGGTTCTTCTTCATGAATATGGGTTCGAGCGTCACGTCGAGCGCGCCCGCCTCGAACAAGCGCTCCATGGCGTAGCCAAGGAACTCGGGCGTCGAGTCGTCGATATTGGCTTCGATCACCACCACCGTGGTCGACTCGACGGCGGCCGCGGTATCGCCGATCAGCACGCGCAGTACATTGGCGTGTTCGGCGAAGTCGCGATCGCCCGCGCCGAATCCAGTCGAGCGGAGCGTCATCGCCGGCGGCGCGCCGAAGTTCGCCGATAGCGTCGCGGCGATGGCCGCGCCGGTGGGTGTGGTCAGCTCCATGGCGGGGCCGCGCGAATAGACCGGCTTGCCTTCGAGCAGAAGGGCGGTGGCGGGCGTAGGCACGGGCAGAATGCCGTGCTGGGTGTTCACGGTTCCGCTGCCGACGTTCACCGCCGAGCAAGCGGCGGCGTCGACGCCGAGCAGATCGAGCGCCATGGCCGCGCCGCAGATATCGGCGATCGAATCCACCGCGCCCACCTCGTGGAAGTGCACCTTTTCGATGGGCATGCCGTGCACGCGCGCCTCGGCCTCGCCCAGCCGCTGGAAGATCGCGGACGCGCGCTGCTTGGCTCGCGCGGGCATCGCCGATCCGTCGATCATCGCCAGGATGTGCGGCAGGTGGCGGTGCTTCTTGGTGTCGGCGTGATCGACGTGGAATTTGGACGCCGCGATGCCCTTGCGCTTGGTCTTCTCGATGCGGAAGGCGGCGCCTGAGCCGAGCGAATCGAGCGCGGCGGTCAGGTCGCCGGCGCCGGCGCCCGCGTCGATCAAGGCGCCCACGGTCATGTCTCCGCTGATGCCCGCGAAGGCGTCTAAGTAACAAATTCTCATTGCGTGGTCAGCCTTACAGAGGCCGGTAACAGCCTCTCGTCTCGATGCACTCGTACTCGTCGACGGCCTTGCCGTCGGGCCCGAGGCAGTTCTGGGTCTTGTGGCACCAGAACAGGCGGTCGCCCGAGTGCGGGACGGTAGGGTCCCACTCCGCTTCGATGAACAGACCCTTCCATCTCAGAAGGTCGCAGCGGTCTTCGTCCATCCGCGTATTGCCGGCCAGTTCCATGGGGATCTCCTCCTAAAATGATAACGCCCGCGCGGCCCGGTTTGCTCGCGCTTCCCGGATGCCCCGCGGGCGTCTATCTGCTTACGCGCCGGTTACGCCCGCTTGGCGGCCTCCAGCAAGGCCCGCTTGACGGCGGTCTTGACCAGTTGCACCTTGTAGGCGTTCCCGCTGAGCGGCTGCGCGCCGGACGCGGCGGCTTCGCCGGCCTGCGCCGCGGTGGACTCGTCGATCGACTTACCGGCCAGCATCGAACCCGCCTGCTCGGCGACCACCGGCGTCGGTCCGACGTGTCCCAGCACCACGCGCGCCGACTCCACCGTCGATCCCTTCATCTTCAGCGAAACCGAGGCAGTGGCGTACGGCCAATCGAGACCTTCCTTCACGCGCACCTCGTACGTCGCGTCGTTGGTCTTGGCCATCGGCACCAGGACGCCGGTCACGATCTCGTTGGGTTTGAGATCGATCTCGCGATCGTCGTTGGAAGCGGGCGACTTGAAGAAGCTCGCCGCGTCCACCGAGCGTTTGCCAGACGCGCCGGCGATCTCGACCTTGGCGCCCAACGCGATGAACGCCGGGCCCAGGCTCGAGGCGGATACGAACTTGGCGGGGCCGCCGCCGAAGATCGCGTGGAACTCGTTCTGCCCGTTCTCCACCAGGCTCTTGCCGTCCTTCATCGCCAACAGGCCGAACCCGTTGCGGAAGTACCAGCAGCGCGGCCGCTGGCACAGATCGCCGCCGACCGTGCCCATGTTCATGATCTGCGGGCTGCCCACGCCGCGGGCCGCCGCCACCAGGGAAGGGAACTCCCCGCGAACCATCGCGTTGCCCGCCAGTTCGTCGAGCGTGACCGTGGCGCCGATCCGCAGGTTGGAACCCGCCTTCTTGATGCCGCCCAGTTCCTTGATGTTCTTGATGTTCACCACCCGCTTGGGCGCGTGGATTCCATCCTTCATCAGGCTGATCTGGTCGGTGCCGCCGGCGAGCACATTGGCGTCGCTCCAGGAGGAGCCGAGGAGCCCCAGGGCGTCCTTGAGCGATGTCGGATTTGCGTATTCGAAGGCCTTCATGTTATGCCATCCTCCTTCCGGCGAGCGCGTTGAGCACGTTGCGCGGGGTCAGCGGCAGGGTGGGAACCCGGACGCCGATCGCGTTGGCGCACGCATTGGCGATGCAGGCGATGGTCGGAATCGTGGCCGGTTCGCCCAATCCGATGACACCGCGTTTGTCGTTGTCCGGCGTAATGTCCATGTGGACCAGGATCTCGCCGATGTCGCCGATGCCCGCCAGTTTGTAGAACTCCATGTCCTGGTTCAAGCAGCGGCCGGTCATCTCGTCCATCACTCGTTCTTCCATGATCGCGGCGCAGATGCCCATGATCGCGCCGCCGAAGACCTGCGATTCGGCCGTCTTGGGGTTGATCACCAAGCCGCAATCCTGCACGGCCACGACCTTGTTGATCTTGACCACGCCGGTTTCGATGTCGACCGACACATCCGCCATCTGAACGCCGCCCACGCCGAGGGTGTTGAGGCCCTGGGGATTGCGCGGGTCGTTGCGGCCGGTCTCCTGGATCTTGCCAACGCCCAGCTTGGAGCAGGCCTGCTTCCAGGTCATGCTGTTGGAAGGCTTGCCCTTCTGCTGGATCTTGCCGTCCACCGCCTCGAGTTCGTCCGCCGCCACGCCCATGGCGGGCGCCACCGCTTCCAGCAGCTTGCCGAGCGCGTTGATCGCCGCGATGCGGGACGAGGAGGACACGCCGCCCACCGTGGTGGAACCGCCGGACGCGCCCGAAACCGGCAGCGTGCTATCGCCGATGCTGAGCTTGATCGCGCTCATCGGGAGTCCGAAGGTTTCCGCCGCCACCTGCGTGATGATGGTGCGCGTGCCGGTGCCGATGTCCTGGCTGCCCAGCGAGAGTTCCACGGTGCCGTCGGCGAAGATCGTCGAGCGGCATTCGGAGGGATGGCCCGCGCCGCCCCAGGTTCCGACCGCGAGTCCGAGACCGCGCTTGATGGCCCCGCCGGTCTTGTCGCCGCGCGGATGCCAGTTCTTCTTCCACTCGATCATCTCGGCGGCCTTGGTGAGCTGGGCTCGATAGACGGCTGGACGAACGGTGAAGTCGGCGTTCTTCATGAACATGTCGAGCGGATCCATGCCGATCTTGGCCGCCAGATCCTCCATCGCCGCGCAGGTGACGTAGCTGACCTGCGGATGGTTCGGAGCGCGCCAGGCGCGGGAACCGCCGGAGTTGGTCGAAACCGCCGTGTGATTGATGCGGCGGTTGGGAACGTTGCGGTAGACGTACGGGAACAGGTCGCCGTTCAGGCCGCCGCCGGTGTAGCCGCCGGTCATCCAACTGAGCGAATCCCAAACCGTGAGTGTGCCGTCCTTGGATGCGCCGATCTTGACCTTGGCGTAGACCGACGGGCGGACGCCCGCGATGGTGAGTTCGGGGCCGCGTTCGAGGAACAGCTTGACGGGCTTGCCGCCGCTTTCCTTCGACATGCGCGCCGCTTGAACGCCCCATACATCGGCCTGGAACTTGGAGCCGAAACCGCCGCCCACGTAGTCCATGTGCGAATGCACGTTGCCCGCCGCGAGTTCGATGCCTTTGGCGAGGTCGCCGCCGACGTTCGAGATCGCCTGGGTGGAAGGCCAGAATTCGACTTTGTCGCCGTTCCACTGCACGGTGGAGCCGTGCGGTTCCAGGCAGCAGTGAGTGATCACGGGGATGCCGTAGTCGCCTTCGTGCACCACGTCGGACTGCTTCAGGGCGGCGTCGGGATCGCCGGTGACGACTTCGCCGGAGGGCTTGGCGCGATTGCCCGTGCGATCCAGCCGGTCCTCGCGAACCAGGTGCGGCAGAACCTCGTACTCGACCTTGATCGCGCGGACGGCGTCGCGGGCGATCTCCTCGGTACGCGCCGCCACCATGGCGATTTCGGCGTTCGCCCATTGGATTTCCGAGCCGGGGCCCGCCACCACGCGGACGCTCGTCACGCCGCTGATCGCCTTGGCCGCGCTCGTATCGATGCTCTTGATGCGGCAGTGCGCGTGCGGGCTATGCAGGATCGCTCCGTGCAATTGTCCATCCGGCCGCACGTCGCTGTTGTACTTCGCCTTGCCAGCCGCCTTCTCGGGTCCGTCCAAGCGGGAGATCCGCTTGCCGATGACGCGGCGCTTTTCCATCGGGGGCCATGAATAATTAGCCATTCCGTCCTCCCTTCAGTTCCTGGGCGGCTTCGGCGACAGCCTTGCGGATGCCCACGTAGGTGCCGCAGCGGCACAGATTTCCGCTCAAGCCGTCGGCGATTTGTTCCGCCGTCGGGCTGGGGTTGCGGTCGAGCAGCGCCTTGGACGCCACGGTC
>SYLY01000151.1 GCA_005808475.1 Acidobacteriota bacterium | reverse complement strand
GCGTGCGAATCTCGTGGCTGACGTTGGCGAGGAATTCGCTCTTCAGCTTGCTCGCCTCCTCGGCGCGGTCCTTGGCGGCCTGCAACTCGGAGGTGCGTTCGGCGATCACCGCCTCGAGTTCCCGGCGGCGGTGCTCGTGAGCGGCGACTCGCCACTTGTGTCCAGCGCCGGCCAAGAACACGGTGAGGCCGAGCAGCGCCACGGCGAACAGGGGCGTGGTGAACGGGCTGGCCTCCACCTGGAAGCGATGGACCGTGACCGGTTGATCGCGCCCGGCGGTGCGGGCGGCCACCTCGAACTGGTAGCTGCCGCCCGGCAGGTTTCCATACCGGAACACCGGGGATGCCGTCTCTTCCCACCCGGTATCGAAGCGGCGGCCCCACTCGGATGTTCCCGTCAGACGGTAGCCGAACCGCAACGTCCGCTCGTTGAGGAACGACAGCGCGGCGAACTCCGCGCGGAACTCGCGGTCGCCGGTGACCGACGCCGTGAGCACCACATGGACGGGCGGAGCCGAACCATGAGCGCGAGGATGGTATCGCGACAATCCCCGGCTGGTGCCGACCCACGCCGTTCCGTCCTTTTCGAAAAGCAGGGCCCGGCTATTGCAGTCATCCCAGATCAAACCATCGCCCGAGTGGTACCAACGCCAGACGCCGCGATCGCTGACCGCGACGCCGTGATCGGTACCCGCCCAAATCCGCCCGGACGAATCGGCGCCTAGCGAGATGATATAGCTCCCGGGCGCGTCGCGATGCGTCACCGGCTCGATCTCCCAGCCACCCTCGCTCGGCCGCAGCCGCACGATTCCGCCCGGGTCGCGGTAGGCAGTATAAATGGACCCGTCGGGCGCGGCGGTGAGCGCGCTCACGAAGTCGTGCTTGAACCCCGACTTGCGATCGAAGATCCGCCACGCGCCCTTCTCGTACAGGCAGAGTCCCCGCGTGCCGGAGAACCACAGGCGCCCGGCGCGATCCTCGGCGGCATCGAAGTACCCGTCGCGGCCATTGCCGCCGGCTGGCGCCATTCGCTCGAAGCGCGGCGGTGCGGCTCCCGCCACTGGATCGGACGTGCGCCAGATGCCGTAGGTCCCGGCTACCCACAGACGCCCCGACCGGTCGAGCAGCAGCTTGCGGGCGTTCACGGCCTCGAGCCCGTGTTCCTTGCCGAACTTCCGCGACGAAGCGCCGTCCGGCGCGATTCGGAATACGGCTCCGCGATTGTCGCAGGCCCAGACCGCGCCATCGGAGCTTTCCACCAGCGAGTAGTGCGTGTTGGCGCCGGTGACCGAGGCCGGGAGGAACGTGCGCGGCTGCCCCGGCTGCGACACGAGCAGCCCCGACTCCCCGCCCGCCCAAACGCGGCCGCGGGAATCGCGCAGGATCGACCAGACGGAATCGTCCGACAGACCTTCCGATCGCGTCCAGCTTTCCCACTCACCGTACCCGAGCCAGCGGAACAGCCCCATGCCCGCCGAGCCGATCCAAACCGAGCCCTCGCGATCGACGGAGATCGACGTGGGTGCGTGAACGGGCACGCCCTTGTCCCGGTCCACCGCGTGCCACTTGCCGCCGCGGCGGATCGCGAGACCCTTCGACGTGGTGGCCAGTAGCGCGCCGTCTTTGTCGAAGACGAGCTCCGCCTTGCGGTCCTGCACCGGATCGAGCCCCTCGCCCGCTTCCTCCACGCTCCCGCCGGGCCGGAGAATCGAGAAGCGGTTCTCGCCGCGAAGGTACAGATTGCCGGCGGCGTCGGACTCGATGGCATCCCATGCCCCCGCCAGGCGTGATTCGAACTTGCCGTTCGCAAGCACGTAGAGCTGGTCGTCGCACGAGGCCCAGAGGCGGCCGGAACGCCCGGCGTGCAGCGCGCGGATGCGGCATCCGCTCTCGGGAAAGGCGGCCGTTCGGAACGTCCATGCTCCGTTGGCGTCGCGCTTGCCGATGCCGAGGCCCTCGTGATGCGCGAGGTACACCTCGCCCGAAGGCGACGACACGATCCCCCGCCGGAAGAACGCCTGTCCCCACGGTGGCAGCGGCAGTCCGGTGTGCACGAAGCGGCCGCCGCGGAGGTACGACATCCCGTGATTGGAGCCGACCCAAAGCGTCCCGTCGGGACTTTCGTGGATCGACTGCACGTACGTTCCCGGCATGCCCGCGCCCGTGCCGAAATCGGAGAACGACCGGCCGTCGTAGCGGAACAACCCGTTCTGCGTGCCCGCCCATAAGAATCCGGCGCGATCCTGATAGATCGTCTCGACGCTGAGGTTGTTCAGCCCCTGCGCCTGCCCGTACTCTCGAAAGACGTAGCGCTGCGCCGCCAATGGCTGGATGGCCATGGCGGTCAGGATTAGTCCCACATGGAACTTCCCGCGCCGGTAGACGGTTTGCACCCAGGCGAACATCGGATGTTCCGCGCATCGGCATTAGCCAGTCCCGCCAATGGGAAAACAACGGGGAGAATGCCTGTTCTCCGGTTGGAAAGCGCACGGCTTGCTGTATGATGTATATTTAGATCCCTGCCCGAAGGAGCTCTCCCGATTTGCTAGCGCAGGTCAGCATCTGGGAGCTGGTTTCGCACGCGAAGCCGCTTCCGATCGCCGTCATGGTGTGTCTTGTCGCGGCTTCGATACTGTCGCTGACGATCGTTTTCTCCAAGTGGAAGGCGATCCGCAAGGCGCAAACCGACAATCGGGGCTTCTTGAAGGCCTTCCGGAAAACTTCCGAATTGCGGCCCATGGCCGAGCAGGTGTCGCAGTATCCGCTGTGCCCGCTGGTGTCGGTCTTCGAATTCGGTTACGAGGAAGTGGACCGGCAGGTGAAGACTCGCGGGCAGTTGGCGAATCAGCCCGCGCTCGAGCGGGCGCTCACTCTCGGCGTGAACGAGGAGATGGCGAAGCTGGACCGCAACATGAGTTGGCTGGCGACGGTGGCCAACATCTCACCGTTCGTGGGGTTGCTGGGCACCGTAATTGGCATCATCGACGCGTTCACGGCGTTGGGCGGAAGCGGCAGCGCGAGCCTGCGGGCGGTGGGTCCGCCGATCGCG
>SYLY01000150.1 GCA_005808475.1 Acidobacteriota bacterium | reverse complement strand
GGACGCGGCGGTGGCGATGGGCTTCGCGCTGGCCGTGACCCACTCGGCGATGTGCGGATTGGGCGGCGGCGGTCAAGCCTTGGTGCGCAAGGCGGACGGGTCGATGGCGTTCTTCGATTTTCGCGAACAGGCGCCGCGAAGGGCGTACCGGGATTTCTTCCTCGACAAGCCGGAGGCTGCGTCAACCCGGGGTTGGCTGGCGGCGGCGGTGCCCGGCCACGTCGCCGGCTTCGAGAACCTGCATGCCTGGTACGGACGCCGGCGGTGGGAAACTCTGCTCCAGCCGGCCTACAAACTCGCCTCCGCCGGACACGTGGTGAGCTACCAACGGGGCCAGTCCGGCGGCGTGTTTCCCTCTCCCGGCGAGCTCTACGTGCAGCCCGATCTGGCGCACACCATCCGGCGGCTGGCCGAACGCGGTGCGGCGGAGTTCTATTCCGGCGAAACCGCGCGCCAACTGGCGGCCGAGATGGAGCGCAACGGTGGGCTGATCACCGCGAGCGACTTGGCGCAGTACTCGGTGGACTTGCTGGAACCGCACAAGGCCAAGTATCGAGGCCTGGAAGTGGCAACCGCCTCCGGATCGAGCGCGGGGGGAATCAGTCTGCTCCAGATGCTTTCCGCGCTCGAGACCACTGGGTTCGAAAAGCACGGCTGGGGTTCGGCAGCCGCGATCCACGAGATGGCGAAGGTCATGCGGCGCGCTTTCGCCGACAGGGCGCGAAACGAACCCGGCCGGATGCGGTCCCTGGAAAAGCCGTGCACCACCCACTTTGCGGTGGCCGACGGCGAAGGCAATGTCGCGGCGGTGACCATCACGCTGAACGGGCAGTTCGGTTCCGGAGTGGTCGTGCCTGGGTTAGGATTCCTGTTGAACAACAACATGGACAATTTCGCCACGCGGCCCGGCCAGCCGAATCGCTACGGCCTGGTGCAGGAAGCAGCGAACGCGATCCAGCCGGGAAAGCGGCCGCCTTCGTCGATGACGCCCACCATCGTGCTGAAGGGGGGCCGTCCGCATCTGGTGTTGGGAACGCCGGGCGGACCCACGATCCCGAACTCCGTGCTTCAAACGCTGGTGAACGTGGCCGACTTCGGGATGAACGCACAGCAGGCGGTCACCGCGCCGCGCATCCATCATCAGTGGCTGCCCGACGTGCTGTATATGGAGCCGGGGTTCTCCCCCGATACCATCGACCTGTTGCGCGGCCGCGGCCACACGGTGGAGATCCGGGGCTCCAACAACGACATGATGGCCATCCTGTTCGAGGAACGGTGGATTCAGGGAGCGGTGGATCCGCGGCGCGAGGGCAAGGCAGCCGGCTACTGAGGCAGCGCGATGTCCTTGTAGAGTTCGGGACGCCGGTCCTCGATGTGTTTGCGCGTGGTGGCTTCGCTCAGGTCGATGTCGGCCACCAGCATCCCGGGCATGTTCGACTGGAGCTTGGCGACGATCTGCCCCTTGGGATCGGCGATGAACGCAACGTTCGGATGCGCGAAGGCCAGGAAGTTTTCGTTTTCGTAGGAGCGGGTCCGCATCCACCATTCGTTGTCGATGTGCCACATGCCGTAGGAGGGAACCAGCGTCAGACGTGCGCCGCGGAGCTTCAGGACGCGAGCGGTCTCCGGCCACCGCCGGTCGGCGCAGATCAGGACGCCCGTCTTGCCCCACGGCGTGTCGAAGACGGGGAGGTCCGCGCCCGGCGAAAAGCGCAGATCGTGCGCCTGCAGGTGAGTCTTGTAGTAGCGGCCTGCCGGGCGGCCGCTCTTGTCGATCAGCAGCGAAGCGTTGTAATACTTGCCGTCGCGCTTCTCGGTGTATCCGAACAAAATCGCGATCTTGTGTTTTTCGGCGAGTTCGCGGACCTTGGCGATATACGGGCTGGTCGCTTCGTCCTGCGCGATGGCGGCGAATTTCTCCGGCGTCCAGTCCTTGGCGGAAGCGGCGTACCCGTCGAGGAAACATTCCGGCGTCACCACCACGTCCGGCTTCTCCGCCGCGTGGCGGAGGAACGTCTGTTCGAATGCGCGCCAGTTGGCCTCGAGATCCCACTTGACGGGCATCGCGGTGAACAATCCCAGCCGGACCTTGTCCTCGGCGAACGCGGTAAGGCAGGCGAAGACGAGTAGGGCGGCGGCGCGCGGCATGGCTACATTATGGCGCCAACCGCGCGGAGACGACGCGGGGCCAACCGGCCAGATCGCGGCGCGTGTCCGGTTCGACCCAGCCTTCGCCCAACATCGCCCGAACCCTCGTTTCGCCCTGATAGCCGATTTCCATGGCCAGAATCCCGCCCGGAACGAGGATGCGCGCCGCGTCGGCGATGAGCCGCTCGTAGATCTCCACTCCGGTGGGTCCACCGAACAACGCGACGGCCGGCTCGTGCTCGCGGATCTCGCGTTGAAGCAGAGGACCCTCGCGATCGGGCACGTAGGGCGGATTCGACAGCACCAGATCGAACGAGCGGGGGGCGAACGCGGCGGCCAGATCGCAGACGGCGAATCGAACGCCGGCCGCCAGTCTTTCGGCATTGCCTTGGGCCACGGCGACGGCGGCGGGCGAGATGTCGGACGCCCAGGTGGCGCAGCCGGTTTCGAGCGTCCACGTCACCCCGATCGCGCCCGAGCCGCAGCCGATATCCACCGCTCGCCGGGCGCCACGGGCCCTTTCGAGCGCGGCTTCGATCAGGTGTTCGGTCTCCGGCCGCGGGATCAGCACGTCCGGACCCACGCGAAACGGCCGTCCGTAGAACTCCTGCTTGCGCGTGATGTATTGGGACGGCTCGCCCTTCATGCGGCGATGGAGGTACCGCCCGTAGTGGATCCACGCCATCTCGGTGAGTTCGTCGCCGCCGTGGGCGAATAGATAGGAGCGTTCCCTGCCCAAGGCGTGGCAAAGCAGCAGTTCGGCGGTGAGGCGCGCCGCGGCGACCCCTTCCCGTTGCAGCAGGCCGCTGCCTTGGCGCAGGGCGTCTTGAATGGTGAGCATTCGGGTAAATCCGGGGCAGTCCCCATCATGATGATATGCTGAAGCCAGATGGCATACCGTGATTACTACGGTTCGGGCGGTGGGCGGCGGATCGATTTCGCGGGCGGAGGGACGTTCTTCCCTTCCGCGGTGAAGTGGCTGTTGATTAGCAATATCGCCCTTTTCATCGCTTATTTTTTCGCCTACCGGACCGGTCACGCGGGATGGTTCACCTGGCTGGGGCTGATGCCGGCGGCGGTGACGCAGTTGTTCGCGATCTGGCAGTTGGTGACGTACCTGTTCATCCACTCGCCGGTCGATTTCGACCACATCCTGCTGAACATGCTGGCGCTGTGGATGTTCGGCAAGGACCTCGAGAACACCTGGGGCACGCGGCGCTTTCTGCGCTACTACTTCCTGTGCGGCATCGGAGCGGGCATCGTGGTGGTGGTGCTCAACGCGCTGTTCGGCGACATGCACAGCCGCACCATCGGTGCTTCCGGCGCGATCTACGGGTTGCTGCTCGCGTTCGGAGTTCTCTTCCCGGACGCCAACATCCTCTTCTTCGGATTGTTTCCGGTGAAGGCGAAGTACTTCGTGGCGATCGTGGGCGCCATCTCGTTCATGATGACGTTCGGCGACACCGGCGGCGGAGTCAGCCACATGGCGCATCTCGGCGGCATGCTGTGGGGATATCTGTATCTGAAGTCGAAGTCGTTCGAGCGAAAGGTGTCGGGAGCCGATCCGTTGGCGTCGATCTCGAAATCGTGGAGCGACTGGAGACGCGAACGCGCCAAGCGCAGGTTCCAGGTGTATTTGCGGAAACAAAAGGGATCGGACGGCGACCGTTTCGTCAACTAGGCAACTGGAACGGCCGGCGGCGCGTCTGACCGAATGGTATAGTTCAGGCAAGGGGCTCCCATGAGGATTTCGAACCGTCTCATCGCCGTATCCATGTTCGCGACCGCCGCCTGGCTCGCTTGGGCGCAGCAGGGACCTAATTCCCGCTCGTCGGAGACCGTGGCCAGACCCCGTAAGCGCGGCCAGCCCGCCAAGGAAGCCGGCGCCGATCCGGACGCCGCGCCAGCCGCTGCCGCCTCAGGGGACAAGCTGCCCTCGAAGTTCAGCAAGAAGGGCAAGGAAGGCGCGCTGCCCGATGGCATCCCCACCTTCCGCAGCGACGCGACCACGGTCACGGTGGACGTCTCCGTTCTGGACAACAGGGGCCGGTTCATACCGAACATCCCCAAGGGCAATTTCCGGGTGCTCGAGGACGGCGTACCGCAGCAGTTGAACAACTTCGCGATGGGCGAGGCGCCGATGACGGTCTGCATGGTGATCGAGTTCAGCAACCTGTTCCAGAACTACTGGAGCGAGACTTGGTATCAAACCCTCACTGCGTCGTACGGATTCCTCGAGACGTTGAAGAAGGACGATTTCGTCGCCGTGGTCGCTTACGATCTACGGCCGGAAATCCTGTCGGATTTCTCCACCGACAAACGCGCGGCGCAAGAGGCGATGCAGCGTTTGCGGATCGCCGCGTACTCGGAGGCGAACCTGTTCGACGCGGTGGTGGACACCGCCGAACGCATGCAGGAGATCGAAGGGCGTAAGGCGATCGTGCTGATCTCGTCCGGCATGGACACCTTCAGCAAGCTGACGTTCGACAAAACGCGGCGCGCGTTGCAAACCGCTGGAGTGCCCATCTACGCGATCGGCCTCATGCAGGCCATGCGCGAATATTACGACGCCAGGGGAGCGCTGGGCTCGATCGCCCGGCTCGACTTCCTGCAGGCCGACAATCAACTCCGGACGTTCACCAAGGAAACGGGCGGCCAAGCCTTCTTCCCGCGCTTCTACGGCGAGTTCCCCGGCATCTTCGGCGCCATCTCCGAGTCGCTGCGCAACCAGTACTCGCTGGCGTACCTGCCGACCAACTCGGAGAAGGACGGCAAGTTCCGCAAGCTCAAGGTGGAACTGGTCAATCCCGCCACGGGACAGCCGCTTCGGATCGTGGATGAAAAGAACAAACCGATCAAATACCAGATCGTCGCCAAGGCGGGCTACAACGCTCCCCGCGAAGTCGAGTAGCTCTCCCCGGCCGTCGTGAAACTACTGCGTGTAACCGCGGTGGCCGTGCTGGCCGCCGCCCCGGTGCTTCTCCCGCAGACGGCGGCGCCGCCATATTCGCTGCCGGTTTTCGGCGAGGCCAACCGCTGGAATCACTTCGAGCCCCGGCTGACGCTGGTGTACCGCACCGGCTTCGAGCAGCCCTCGAACGACTGGCGGTTGTCCGGAGGAGCGTCGCTGACACGCGACCCCTCGGAAGTTCTGGCCGGCGGCGTCTCGGTAAAGTTGATCGGCGACGCCGAGTTCGTGATGTTCCCGCCAGAGACGCTCCGGCTGGAACCCGGGCGCACCTACATGGTGGAGTACGACTACCGGATCCTGCGCCAGGACAATTCGCACGGGTTCACGATCGTGGCCTTCCGGCCCGTGGCGGGTCCGATCGAAGGGACCAAGGAATCGTTGACCGGCGCGGGCCAGCGCGGCATGCCCGTACCCGTGGGAACCGACGTCCGGGCGATGCGGATGCCCCTGGCGGGAGACGTCACAGTGGGGATCGAATCGCTGGAGGCTGTGCTGATCGTCGACGAGATCCGCATCCACCGGCTGGACGTCGACATCCATCCGGCGCGGGTCCCGCTTCTCGAGTCGGGCTTTCCGCGCCTGTCGAATTACATGCTGACCAGCCCGCACACGCTCGGGTACCTGAAGCAGTTCCCCCGCGAGCGCATGGAACTCGAGGCGGCCCTCACCGACGTGCTGATCGGGCCGATCAGCGACCACACGTCGGAGGCGCTCGAATACGCCTACCGGCTGCGCAAAATCAACCCGAAGCTACGCATCCTGCCCTATCAGCAGACGTTCATGACGCAGTACCTGGACCAGGTTCCGATCTGGGGCACGGCGCGTACGATCGCGCTCTACAACCGGACGCTTGCGCCGGAGTGGTTCCTGAGAGACCTGAGCGGTACGCAGATCGTCTCGCCGCCGTTTCCGCAGAATGTCCAAATGGACCATTCGCCGTTCTGTCCGAAAGTGAACGGAGTCAACTACAACACCCACCTGGTGAACTATCTGTCCTGGTCGATTCTCCCGTCCGGGCTGTTCGACGGCATCCAGTTCGACCAGCCGGAGTGGTTCCTGAATCCACTTCTGGCCGATGGCACCGGCAAGTTCCCCGAGTTCGACATCAACCGCGATGGCCGCCCCGACACACGCGCCGAAATCGACGCATACTGGAAGGCCGGCTTCGAAGAGCTGTTCTTCCGCGCGCGCGACCGCCTGGGACCGGGCCGCATCCTGTTCGGCAACGCCGGACACATTTCCGTGAACCGGCCGATGCTCGAGTTCCTGAACGGCTGGCTGCGCGAGACGCTGTCGCCATACGATCACACCCCGGCGGGCGATTGGATCACCGACGAGGCGTCCGGATGGTACACGATCCACCGCGCCTACCAAACGGCGATGCGATCGGTTCGCGCGCCATCGGTGATCGCTCTCGAGTACACCGGCCAGGGATTGGGCGTCCCGGTGGACGAACTCACCGAGAACGGCGTCCCCGATCGAAGGCCGGAAATCGAAAAGCGCGACCTGCGCCGGATGCGGCTCGGCCTGACGAGCACGCTGCTCGGCGATGGGTTCTTCGAGTACGACTTCATCGATAACACGTCACCCACCGTCTGGTTCGACGAGTACGCCGTGGATGCCGCGGGTGGACCGTCCAAGACCCTCGCGGCCCGCGGCTATCTCGGGCAACCGCTGGGCGATGCCGAGGAGATCCCGACCGCCGGCCGCATCGTGGCGGAACTCGATTTCGAAAGCATCCCGGCGAACGACAACCTGATCATCGCGCCAGGCGCGCGGGTGACGTCCGATCCGGCCGAGGTCGTCTCCGGTTCGCGGTCGCTCACCATCCGCGTGAACGATCTCTCGGAGAACTCGCTGCTGGTGGCCACCAACCAGAACTTCCAGTTCACGCCGAATCGCGTGTACCAGTTCCTGCTCGACTACAAAGTGCTCGACTACAAGCCGGTCCGCTTCGCGGGACTGGCTTCGGTAGGCTTCTTCCGCCCCGGTCAGCCGCTTACCATCGGCCGCTTCGACTCGCAGTTTCTGCCGGACCTGGCGGGACCGGGCCAAATCGGATCGTTGCGCGCGGTGGTCAAGGCGCGTGAGGGCGTGCCGCTCACCGGCGTGGCCTCGCTGCTCGATCCCGGGGCGCTTAGCATCGACAACGTGAAGCTGATCGAAGGCGGCCCGGGTGTTTGGCGGCGCGATTTCGAGAACGGCGTCGCGTTGGTGAATCCGACGCCCGAGCCAATCTCCGTCTCGCTGGCGGACATTCGCGGTCCGAGGAACCGCACCGGATTGCGGCGGATTCGGGGCGTGCAGGCGCCGGAGTGGAATACCGGGGAAGCGGTGACCGGCGCGATCGAGATCCCACCGGCCGACGGCATCGTGCTGCTGGCGGATCGCGTCCCGGCGCCAACGTTGGGACCCGTGCCGGGACTGGCCGTGACCGCAACCGGAACCGAGGCGGTCGTCCGTTGGCAACCATCCGGCGGATACGCCGCCGGCTACCTGATTCGGCACGGCGAGGCGCCGAACGAACCCGTGATGCAGGAGGCCGTGACCCGGCATCAATCGAGCCTGACATTGCGCGGATTGACGCCGGGTACTCGCTACACGGTTCAAGTGGCCGCCTACGACTACCTGGGGCGGCTGGGTCCGTTCACACCCGCGGCAAGCGTTTCCACCCAGGGATCGGCTCCCAGACGGCCGGCTTTCGAACTGGTGGACCCGGCTCTTCGGCCTCGCGGTCCGGCATCGGTGACGGGCTCGGGCCTGGCCACGGCCGCGGAAAGCGCCGCCGCCGGACCGCTGCCCTGGTCGCTGGGCGGAACGTTGGTGCTCGTCAATGGGACGCCTGCCCAACTGCGGTCGGTGGCGCCGGACAGGATCGAATTCGTGTCCCCGGAGATCGCCGGAACCTACGCGATCGTTCACGTTGTGTCGAATGGAGTTTTGAGCGGGGAACGGATCGCGCGGGTGGAACCAGCCGCCAGATAGCGGGCTTCCACCGTGTGATACACTCGCGACGGGAGACCCATGAGTACTCGTTGGCCGGGATTGTGCTTGATCGCGGGACTCGCCGGAGCCGCTTCGGTGGATGTTGCGCCGCTAGGCACGTACAGACCCGCGGAACGCCGTCATTGGGCGTTTCAGCCGCGAAAAGCCGTGCTGCCTCCCGCGCTGAACGACGCCGCGGCCAAGGCTTGGGTGCGAACGCCTGTCGACAACTTCGTGCTCGAATCGCTGCGCAAGGCGGGGCTTCAGCCCGCGCCACAGGCGGACCGGGTCACCTTGATCCGGCGGTTGACCTACGATCTCCATGGGCTGCCGCCCACGCCGGAGGCGGTCGCGGCATTCGTGGCGGACAGGTCGCCGAAGGCCTACGAGAATCTGGTGGAGCGCCTGCTCGGCTCTTCGCAATACGGCGAGCAATGGGCGCGGCACTGGCTCGACGTGGTGCGTTTCGCCGAATCCGACGGATACGAATACGATACGCACCGGCCCGACGCCTACCGCTACCGGGATTACGTCATTCATAGCTTCAACTCGGACAAACCGTACGACCGGTTCCTGGTGGAGCAAATCTCCGGCGACGAGATCGACGCGACGAACGAGGTCTACGCGGTGGCGAGCGGATTCAACCGCCTGGGGCCGCTTCGCAAGAACGCCGGAAATCAGGAAGTGGCCAGTTCGCGCACCGAAGTGCTCACCGAGATGACCAACGTAGTCGGCGCGGCTTTCCTGGGCGTGACTCTCGGCTGCGCCCGTTGCCACGATCACAAGTTCGACCCGATCCGCCAGTCCGACTACTACCGGATGCAGGGCTTCTTCGCGCAGACCCAGGCGCACGACATCGTCACCGCCAGCGAGGAGGAGCGGAAGGAGTGGAAGGCCAAGGTCCAGCCGATCGAGACGGAGATGATGACCTTGCGCCGTTCCATGCGCCGCGCCAGCGAAGAGGAGAAGGGGAAGATCGTCGAGAAGCTCGAGGCGCTCGACGAGAAGATGCCCCTGCCGTTGACCGCGATGTACGCCGTGAAGAACGAGCCCAAGGAGATGACCGCCATCCATCTGTTGGGGCGCGGCGACTATCGGAACAAGGGCGCCGCCGTCGGCATGCGTCCGCTGGGCGTGCTGTTGCCCGATGGCCAGCCGGAGATGCCGCTCGAAACCGGAACGCCGCGATCGAAGCTCGCCGAGTGGATCACCACGCCCGATCATCCGCTGACCGCGCGCGTGATGGTGAACCGGATCTGGCAGTATCACTTCGGCGCGGGGATCGTCTCCACGCCGAACGACTTCGGCCGCATGGGAACCCGCCCGTCCCATCCCGAGCTGTTGGATTGGCTCGCCAACCGGTACGTCGAAGGCGGATGGAAGATGAAGCCCCTGCATCGCGACATTCTGCTTTCGAGCGCGTACCGGCAAGCGAGCAAATCGCCTGTCGAGAAGGCGGCGATGGCGAAGGATCCCGCCAACCGGCTGCTGTGGAAGTTCAACCGGCGGCGGCTGGCGGCGGAAGAGATCCGCGATTCGATGCTCGCGATTTCCGGGCGGTTGAATCCGAAGATGGGCGGGCGCAGCGTGATGACCGTCATCGATCCGGAGCTGATCAAGGATCTGAAGAGGCCCCAGTATTGGTCGCCCACCCGCGACAAGTCCGAGCACGACCGCCGCGCGATCTACATGATCTACAAGCGCAACCTGATCCTGCCGTTCATGCAGGTGTTCGATTCGCCGGACACGCTGCTTTCCTGCGCGGGGCGCGATCAATCGACGCATGCGCCCCAGGCGCTGGAACTGCTGAACGGCAAGTTGTCGAACGATCTGGCGGATGCGTTCGCCCAAAGGCTGCTCCACGAGAAGAAGACCTCCCGCGAGCGCGTCGACTGGGCGTGGCGTCTGGCGGCGGGGCGCGCGCCCTTACCCGCCGAGTCCGCCGCCGCGCTGCGCTATCTGAACGAGGCTCCAGAGAACCCGGAGATCGTCCGCGAGTTCGCGGTGATGCTCTTCAATATGAATCCGTTTCTCTACGTGAACTGACATGGGACACATACGCTACAACCGGAACCGCCGGGAGTTTCTCACCGAGTGCTTCTGCGGGATGGGATCGCTGGCCTTCGGGTCGATGGCGGCCCAGGATCGCGCCGCGGCGGCCGTGGCGTACAACCCGCTGGCGCCGCGGGCGCCCCATCACGAGCCGAAGGCGAAGTCGTTCATCTTCCTTTTTCAGGCCGGCGGACCGTCGCATCTCGAGACGTTCGACCCCAAGCCGCTGCTCAACAAACTGCACGGGCAGAAGCGGCCGGAAGAGTTCGGCGAAGTGAAGTACCAGACGGTGAACGCACAGTCCCGCATTCTGGGAACCAAGCGGTCGTTCGTCAAATGCGGCAAATCCGGGCTCGAAGTGTCGGACCTGCTGCCGAACCAGCAACAGATCGCCGACGACATCTGCGTGATCCGGTCGATGCACGGCGACATGGTGGTGCATTCGGCGGCGCAGTATCAGATGATGTCGGGCCGCGTGATTCCGGGCTTTCCAGCGATGGGAAGCTGGATCGCCTACGGGTTGGGATCGGAAGCCGCCAACCTGCCCGCCTATGTCGTGATGCCGGATCCACACGGCGCGCCCGAGGCGGGACAGCCGATGTACACCCATGGATTCCTGCCGGCGGTCTACCAGCCCGCGCTGTTCCGCCCGGGCAAGCGGCCGGTTCTGAACATGGAGATGCCGGCGGGTCTCGGCCTAGACCGCAGGCGCAAGACCATGGATCTGCTGCGCGCGGTGAATGAGGCGAACATCGCCGGGGAAGACCAGGAATTCGCGGCGCGCATGTCGGCTTACGACACCGCGTTTCGAATGCAGATGGAGGCGCCCGAAATTTTCGACCTGTCGAACGAGCCCCAACAAACGCTCGACATGTACGGCGTGGGAGGCGCGCAGACCGACGATTACGGGCGCCGCTGCCTGTTGGCGCGGCGGCTGGTGGAAAAGGGCGTCCGCTTCGTGTGCGTGGTGGCGGGCGGCGGCGGCGGCGAGACGGAATGGGACGCGCATTCGGAGATCGAGAAAAACCATTGGCGGATGTCGGGGCTCACCGACCGGCCGGCGGCCGCGCTGGTGCAGGATCTCAAGCGGCGCGGAATGCTCGATTCGACGATCGTGCTGTGGGGTGGCGAGTTCGGCAGGTCGCCGGAGTCGGAGCGCGGCACCGGGCGCGATCACCACAACACCGGCTTTTCGATGTGGGTCGCGGGAGGCGGGTTCCGGGGCGGAATGGCCTACGGCGCCACCGACGCCATCGGTTTGAAAGCGGTGGAAAAGCCGGTTCACTTCCGGGATCTGCACGCGACGCTGCTCAACCAGATGGGTCTGCACCAGGATCAGCTCACGTTCCTGCATCAGGGACGCAGGGAACGGCTCACCGAGATCCAGGGACAGGTGATCAAGGACATCTTGGTCTAGACCCCTTCTGAGGCGGCGGGATACTAAGGTTTCCGTTCGGGCCGCCGATGGATGGTCGTGAGGTGCACGATTCGAGTGTTGTTGGGCATGGCGATGGTGGTCGCGGCCCACGCATCCGGGGCGTATGCGGTCCGGCCCGCGCAACCGCCTGCCTCGATCGTCGAGAGTTCGCGGCGGTACGAGCTCGGCAAGGCCATCTTCAATGGCAGTATCGCGCTGAAGCCGGCGGCGGCGATTCCGCGTCAGGAGCAGCGGCTGCGGCAACTGCAGCAGCGTCTTCCGGCCGCGCGCAGGAATTCGGTGGACTTGGCGTCGCTCGCCGGCCGTCTCACGCCGGAGCAGCTCGCCGCGCTCGAGCATTTTCTTTCGATCCGGTACAAAATCAAATGACGATCCGTGCTCTGGTCCTCGCGGCCGTGCAAGCGATTCCGGCGCTGGTGCTCGCTCAATCGCCCTGGCTTCCCGGGGAAAAGAAGGCGGTGGTGACCACCACTTTCGTCTGGCAGGGATTCGACAAGATCTGGGTGGGATCGGAGCGCGTACCCTTGCCCAGCCGCGTCACGCAACGCGCGTTTCTAGGTACGGTCGAGTACGGCGTCACCTCGTCGATCGCGGTGGACGCGACGTCAGGTTTCACGGGAACGGACTCCACCGCGTTCGGTGGACGCAACAAGGACTCCGGGCTGATCGATACATCGGCAGGCATCCGCTGGCGTTTTCTCGACGAGAGCCGGGCCAGTTCCCGATTCGCTCCCACCATTACGGTGCGGGCGGCGGCGATCGTCAAGGGCACGTACCGGGCCAACAACCCATTCTCGGCGGGTGACGGCGCGCCGGGCGGCGAAGTGTCGCTGCTGTGGGGCAAGGCTCTGGGCGAGACCGGCGCCGGCGTGTATGGGGATGCCGGATTCCGGAAGCGATCGAAGGGCGTTCCGGACGACGGATTCGGCTCGGCTGGGGTGTACAAGCGGATCAAGAAGGTCAACCTGAGCGCGGGGTATCGCCACACCAACGGGTTGAACGGGATGAATATCGGCGACCCCGGGTTCACGTTCCCCAAGCTGAAGGAAGTGGTTCGGTCCACGGAGTTCGGCGCGGGATTGAGCAAAGGAAAGCGATACTACCAGGTCTTCGCCGCGCACGCGATTTCCGGCCGGAACACGGTATCGAAGCTCGTGGCCGGCGTGTCGGTGTCGTTCCACCTGTAGCCGATGTCCGCCACAAGTCGCGTCGATCTCTGCGGGTTGGCGTCGCTCGGTTGCTGGGTCTGGCTGGCCATCGAGTCCCGGCGGCCGGGGCTGGTGGCTCTCCCCGTTTTGTATGTCGTACTGGCGGTGACCTGGGGCTGCTCCATCGCCGCGTGGCGATTCGCGCGGCTGGTTCCGCGGAAAGCGTTGTTCGCCAGGGTGGCCATCTGGGGAATGCTCTTCCGGACCGCCGGTTTGTTTGGCGAGCCAGTCCTCGAGGACGATCATTACAGGATTCTCTGGGAGGGGCGGCAGTTCGCGCTGACGGGAGATCCCTATCGGACCAGCCCGTCTCAGTCGTTCGCCGATCCAGCCATCGGCGAGCGGTTCCAGACGATCCTCGACCGGGTGAATCATCCCGATGTTCCGGCGATTTACGGCCCGGTGGCGCAGTACGGATTCCTGCTGTCCTATCTGGCGGCGCCGGGCGAGTTGTGGCCATGGAAGCTGATTCTCATTGCCGCCGATGCGGCGGCGGCCGCGCTCTTATCGGCGCTCGCACCGGCTTCGGGAGTGCTGCTCTTCGTCTGGTGTCCGCTGTCGATTCAGGAAACCGCGTTCAGCGCGCATCCGGACGCATTGGGCGTGGCGTTCGCGGTGGCGGCGTTCTTTTTGCGGAGGAGCCGGCCGGTTTGGGCGGTCTCCGCGGTGGTAGCGGCGGCAGGTGTCAAGGCGACGGCCGCAGTGCTGCTTCCGCTGGTCCTGATCCGGAGCGGATGGCGGGGGTGGTTCGCGGCGATCGTCGCTGTTTTGGCGGTCTGGGGACCGTTCTGGCTGCGAGGTTCGCCCGGCGGCGCCGCGGGATTGGCGGCTTTCGCGATGGAGTGGGAGTTCAATTCGTCCGTCTTCGGGCTAATCTCGGCTGTGACCGGGCCAAGGATGGTTCGCTTGGTCTGCGCGGCGGCGGTGGTCGCGTGCTTGGCGGAGATCTGTCGAAGAGTGCGCAAGAGCGGCTTCCGCCACGATCACGCACTGGCCGTCTTTGGCGTGGTCTTTCTGCTCTCTCCCGTGGTGAATCCGTGGTACCTGCTCTGGCTCCTACCCTTCGGCGTTGCCAGCGTTTGGGTGACGCCTCTGGTCGCGATGGCGGCGGTCAGCCTTAGCTACGTGCGGGGCATGAGTCTGCCCAACTGGGGAATATCCCTCTATGACCATCCGGATTTCGTTCGAATTGTGGAATATTGCTTGGTGATAGCCGCCGCGCTGCTGGAGTCGCGGTGGCGGACCGCCGATCCATTCTCAGGTAGGATCATTGAACCTGTCGTCATTTCGGATGTCGGCGCTCCCGTGGAGAGTGAGCCTTCGCTCCCGTCTGCTCGCGTTCACGTTGCTGTTGCTAGGTTGCTCGATGGGACTGGCGGCTCTGCTGACCGACCGGATCTCGCGGATTGCGCTCGAGACACGGCTCGCGGAGAACCTGCTGGGTGTCGTGAACTCGGCGGCGCCGCTGATCGATGGCGATCTGTTGCCGCTGATCTATAGGAGACCGGACGGCTCGCTGGCCGGCGAGGAAGAGTTCGAGCACATCCGGGGACAACTCGAGCGCGTAAAGGCCGCGAACGGACTTCGCAGCAGCGGCAGCCCCCTATACATCCTCCGGGCAGTTCCCGGCCGCGCGGAGGAGTTGGAGTTCGTGGTGATGACCGACCGCGACTCCAATGGCCGGTTTTTCACCGGGAGCCGGATGACGGCACGGGCGCATGGGATCGCCGCGTTGTCCGGGTCGGCTCAGACGACTGGCGTGTACGAGGACGAGGAAGGCGTCTGGATATCCGGGGCGGCCCCGATTCGCGGCTCGAACGGTGAAGTGGCCGGCTTCCTGCAGGCCGACCGCACGATCGGGTTTTTCCATGAGGAGGCGGGAAAGCAGGCGACGGCTACCCTGGTGGTTGCGACGCTGTGTCTGTGCCTCGGAGCCGGATTCGCGTTGCGAATGGCGCGTGGTCTGGCATCTCCGGTGGCGGATCTGGTGCGTGCGACACAGTTGATCGCCGCAGGCGAATTGGATCACCGGACCGGCCTGGAGCGCAACGACGAATTAAGCGATTTGGCCGCCAGCATTGACCGGATGGCGGGACAATTGGAGGCCGCGCGGAGCGATCTGTTGGGCAAGCAGGACGAGCTCACCGATGCATGCCGGCGAGCCGAGGCGGCGAATCTCACGAAGTCGGAGTTCCTGGCGGCCGTCAGCCATGAACTGCGGACACCGTTGAATGCGATCGTCGGCTACACCGAACTGCTCCGGGAGGATCCGCTCAACGCCGAGCAGCGGCACTGCGCCGCGGTAGTGGAGGTTTCCGCCGCGCGCCTCCGCAAGATGATCGACGCCGTTCTCGATTTCTCCCGGATCGAGTGCGGGAAGATGGAGTTCGACAGGTTCGGCTTCGCCCCGGCGGCGCTGGTGGGACAGGCCGCCGCCGCCGCTCGCGGGCCAGCGGCTCTGAAGAGCATCGCCATCCGTACCCGGATCGTGGACTCTGTACCGAAGACCCTGGAGTCGGATCCGGCCCGGCTGATGCAGGTCTTGAATATCCTCGTCGAGAATGCCGTGAAGTTCACCGAGGCGGGCGAGGTCGTGATCGGCGCCACGACGCCGCGGGAAGGCTGGATCCGCTTCGAGGTATCCGACACCGGACTAGGCGTGCTTCCAGAGGCGCGTGAACGCCTCTTCCGGCCGTTCACTCAAGGGGATGGCTCCAGCACGCGCCGGTTCGGAGGCGCTGGACTCGGCTTGGCCACCGCGCATCGGATCGTGGAGCGCATGGACGGCGAGATCGGCTTCCTGGACCGGCCGGAGGGCGGCTCAACCTTCTGGTTCCAGATCCCGGTCCGCGCGACGGCTTCCGCGCATGAGCCTCTGACCGAGCGGGAGGCGAGCGCGGCCTGACTTTCGGTAGCCGGCCCCTCGGCTACAATGGCAGCGGATGCCCGAGCCCTTCGTCCACCTCCATTGCCACACCGATTACTCGATGCTCGATGGGGCATGCGAGATCGGCGAAATGATGAAGATCGCGTCGGAGGCGGAGATGCCCGCCATCGCCATGACCGACCACGGCAATCTCTTCGGCGCGGTGGAGTTCTATAACAAGGCGAAGGACAGCGGCGTCCATCCGGTGATCGGCTGCGAAGTGTACGTCACCCAGCAAAGCCACACCATCAAGAACGAGTCGAATCGATACAACCATCTGGTGCTTTTGTGCGAATCGCAAGAGGGGTATCGCAACCTGAACCGGCTGGTGAGTTCGGGCTTTTTGGATGGCTTCTACTACAAGCCGCGAATCGACAAGGACATGCTGGCGGCCCATTCCAAGGGCCTGATCGCGATGTCGGCGTGCCTGCGCGGCGACGTCAATGAAGCGATCGTCGCCAACCGTTACGAAGAGGCCAAGCGGCTCGCCTACGAATACCAGGACATGTTCGGGAAGGGCAACTTCTTCCTCGAAATCCAGGATCACGGGCTCGACCAGGACCGCGTGCTGCTACCGGGGGTCCACCGGCTGTCCGGCGACACCGGCATTCCCTTGGTCGCCACCAACGACTCGCACTACCTGCGCCACGACGACGCCCGCAGCCACGAGATCCTGCTCTGCATCCAGACCGGCAAGACCATGTCGGATCCCAACCGGATGCGCTTCACCCAGCCCGCGTTTTATCTGAAGTCGCGGGAAGAGATGATGGCGCTGTTCGGAGATGTGGAACACGCGCTGACACGCACCTGGGACATCGCGCAACGCTGCCAGGTGAAACTCGAGAAGGTCAAGGAGCCCTTCCCGAAATTCGAGGTGCCGGAAGGGCAGACCATCGACAGCTACTTCGCCTACGTGGCCCATCAGGGCTTCGAGCGGCGCCGGGGGCGGCTGGAATCGCAGGCCGCGCGGGGCATGCTGCGCTATCCGCTGGAAAAGTACGTCGAGCGGCTGGACAACGAGATCCAGATGATTCAGAAGATGAAGTTCTCCGGATACTTCCTCATTGTCTGGGACTTCATCCGTCACGCCAAGTCGCGGGGCATTCCCGTGGGACCCGGCCGCGGTTCGGCGGCCGGATCCCTGGCCGGCTTCGCGATGGGCCCGACGGCCGCACCGCCGGACCGGAACTGCCCG
>SYLY01000002.1 GCA_005808475.1 Acidobacteriota bacterium | reverse complement strand
TCGACTACGGTTTCCATCCCTACACCGTCAGCTTCCCGCTGATCGTGCACGGCGCGCTCATGATCGAGCCGACCGAAACCGAGCCCAAGCTCGAACTGGACCTGCTGTGCGAGGCGCTGATTTCGATCGCGCGGGAAGTGGACGAAGATCCCGAACTGGTGAAAACCGCGCCGCACACGACGCGCACCAGCCGCGTCGACGAAGTGACCGCTGCGCGCAAACCCATCCTGCGCTGGCGGCGGGACTCGCAATAGCGGAGCGGCCGTGAAGGCGCTCCTCGCGCTTCTCGCTCTTGTTCTCGCCATACGGCTGCCGTTTCTCGACCACGCGATCCAGGGCGACGACGCCTTCTACCTGGCCGTCGCCCAGCACGCGCAGGTGGATCCGGCGCACCCGCACCGCTTCGTTCATCGCTCCACCGGTATCGATGTCGACATGCGTGGCCACCCGCATCCCCCCGGCAATGGCTGGATTCTCGGGGCGATCCTGGCGGTGGTGGGCTCGGTGCGCGAGCCGCTGTTCCACGCGGCCTACCTGATCTTTTCGCTGGGCGCGACGGTGTTCGCCTGGTTGCTGGCGCGGCGGTTCGTCTCCGATCCCGCGGCGGCCGTGCTGGTTTTCGTCGCGACTCCGGCGTTCGTCGTGAACGGCACATCGCTCGAATCGGACTTGCCCTTTCTGTGCTTCTGGCTGGGGGCGATGGCGCTGTGGGTGGAGGCGGTGGAACTCGACCGCGTGTGGCTGGCGTGGGCGTCAGCGGCCTTCATGGTCCTGGCGTCGCTGACGTCCTATCAGGCGCTCGTGTTGATTCCGGTGGCGGCGGGATATTGTTGGAAGAGGCCGTTCCGGTGGTGGTACCCGTTGGCGTTGGCTCCGGCGGCGGGGTTCGTGGGTTGGCAGGCGTTCGAGTGGATGACGACCGGATCGGCGCCGTTTCTGGTGTTGCGGAGGTACTTGGCCGAGCACGGGTATCAGGATCCGGGGAACAAGCTGAAGAACCTGCTTTCGATGGTGGTCCATCTGGGATGGATGGCCGCGACGTCGCTGACGGTAGTGGCGTTCCGGCGTGGATGGCCGCTCGCGGTGGTGGCAATGGCGGCCTCGGCGGCGTTCGTCGACTGGCATCCGCTGGTCTGGGCGCCGCTGGGGGTGGGTGTTCTGGTGCTGATCCACGCCGCGCGGAGCCGCGAGAGCGGTTTCGCGAGATGGTGGCTGGCGGTGTTCTTCGCGGGTGCGGTGGCGATCTTCTTCGCCGGGTCCGCGCGCTATTTGCTGCCACTGGCTTTGCCGCTGGCGGTGCTGGTGGTAAACGCGCTTCCGGGTTCCCGGCGGATGGTGATCCTCGCCAGCTTTGCGCATCTGGCAATGGGCTTGGCGTTGGCGGCGGCGAACTCCGGGCACTGGTCGGCTTACCGGCGCCTGATGGCGGAGTGGGGCGGGGAGGCCAGCCGCGGCAGGCTATGGACCAACGCCGAATGGGGGTTGCGTCACTACGCCGAGGAGGCGGGATCGATGCCGCTGAAGCACGGGCAGTCCCTGCGGCCCGGCGATCTGCTGCTCGTCAGCCGGTTGGGACCGGGGATCGTCACCCACGCGGGCGGCGGTGCGCTGGTGGAGGTCGCGCGCGCGGAGGTGACGCCGCTATTGCCGTTGCGGTTGTTTGGCGTGGGATCGAAGGCGGGCTATTCCACCAATCAGCGCGGTTATCGCGCCTTCGATCTCAGCGCGGAGCCGGCGGACGTGGTGACGCTGCAACAGGTGCGCGAGGCCAAGCCGGATTTGTCCTACTTGCCGATGAACGCCGCGGAGGCGGCGCGGCATATTCTGGGCGGCGTCTATTCGGTGGAGGAGGGCGGGTGGCGTTGGACATCCGGGCGCGCGTCGTTTCTGCTGCGGCCTCCCGCGCGGCCGGCGCCGGTGGAGGCATCTTTCCGTTTGACGCCGCACGCCGCCGGACGCCGCGTGTCGATACTGGTGGACGGGGTGTTGGCGGCGGAATCGGCGTATCCCGCGGCCGATGCCTACACGTTGCGATCCACCGGACCGGTTTCCACGCGGGGGGACGTCGCGCGGGTCACCCTCGCGATCGACGGGACGTTTCGGGTACCGCCCGATACGCGCGAACTCGGCCTGATCCTCACGGGTTTGGGCTTCCGTGATAAAGTCGAACCGAATGCCGAGGATCGTTCGCGGAATCGATGAATTGAAGGGGTTGGTGGGGCAGGAGACCGGCGTCAGCGGCTGGTTCGAGATGAGCCAGGAGCGGATCGACCGCTTTGCCGCCCTGACACAAGACGAGCAGTGGATTCATATCGATCCCGCCAGGGCTCGCGCGGAGTCGCCGTATGGCACGACCATCGCGCATGGATTCCTCACGCTGTCTATGCTTTCCGACTTCAGCCGGGAGGCGGTGCATCTCGAGGGCGAGTTCAGCCGCAGGATCAACTACGGGCTGAATCGGGTGCGCTTTCCGGCGGCGGTTCCGGCTGGCTCGCGAATTCGAGGCCGGTTCACGTTGGCGTCGGTGGAAGATATCGAGGGGGGCGCGCAGATCCAATGGAACTGCGTGGTGGAAGTGGAAGGCCAGTCGAAGCCCGCCGCGGCGGCGGAATGGCTCTTGCGCGTCTACTACTGAGATCGCGCGAGAGCCTTCCGCCGCCGCGTGCGGGACGGGATCAGTTGCCGTCGAAGTAGCCGTGACCCAACTCGGGTTTGGCGGCCAACGCCTGGCTCCAGTAGATGCGAGCTTCGTCGGAGTGGCCCTGTGCCTTGAGGGCGTGACCGAGGTTGAGCAGCGCCTCAGCGAAGTCCGGCCGTTCGGTGAGAGCCTCCTTGTAGAGCCGGACTGCATCGTCCAACTGGCCGCTCTTCTGCAGGATGAGGCCGGTGTTGTAGAACAGTTCCGGGCTGCGCTCGCCCTTGTCGATCAGCTTGGCCTGGCAGTCGAGCGCCTGCTCGAAGTCCTCGCGTTCGATCGCCAAGGCGGCCAAGCCACGCAAGGCGTCGATGGAGGTGGGGTCCGATTCGAGCGCGGATTGGAACGTCGAGCCGGCCGAATCGCGGTCGCCGGTCTTCCAGTAGGCCAAGCCCAGATTCACCTGCGCCTCCGGCCACTGCGGACGCTTGCGGAGGCAGTGCTCGAAGGCCTCGGCCGCGGCGGGATAGTCGCCGCGTTGGAGCCGGAGATAGCCAGTGCGGAACCAGGCGTCTTCCCAGTCCGGGTTGCTCGCAAGCACGCGGTCGTACAGTTTCTCGGCTTCGACGGTCGAATCCTGCTGCTCGTGCAGCAGCGCCAGATTGTAGAGCACGGCCGGGATGTCGGGCTGGAGCTTGAGGGCCTTCTCGTAGGCCTCGCGCGCTCCGCCGAATTCCGAGAGCTCGTGCAGCACCACGCCGACGTTGACCCAGGCGTTCTTGGCGTCGGCCTTCAACTTGAGGGCCTCCTGGTACGCCTTGGCGGCCTGTTCCAGGCGCGCGGTGCGCTGGTGCGCCACGCCCAGATTGAACCACCGCTCGAAGCTGTCGGGCGTGAACTCGACCAGTTTGGAGCAGAACCTGGCAGCCGCTTCATAGTCGCCCGTGGCGAACGCGCAGGTAGCCAAGCCTTCCATCGCGGCCTGCGAGTAGGGCCGGATCTGCAGGAGCTTCTCCGAATACTGGCGGATCATGTCGTGCTCCTTGCGCGCCATGCCGACGCTGATGAGGTTGGTCATCGCGTCTTCCGATTGCGGGTTGCGCTCGAGCGTGGACCGGTAGGCCTCGGCGGCCTGATCGAGGCGGCCGGCCAGTTGCAGCGCCACGGCCTTGCCGAAAAGCGCGGTCTCATTGGCGGGGTCCGTGCCGAGCACCTTCTCGAAGTTCTCGAGCGCGGCAGGTCCCTTCTCGATGTGGAGTTGGCACACGGCGAGACCGGTCAAGGCGTCGATGCGGTTGGAATCGGCGTTCCAGGATTTCAGAAACGCATCCGCCGCCTGCGCCCACTTGCCCGTCTTCTCGAGACACACAGCGAGATTGAACGTCGCCGCCGTGTTGCGGGGATCCTGCTCCACCACCAGCAGGTAACTTGCGGCTGCCTCTTGGTACTGCTCCAATTCGAACTGCACGTGACCGCGCGCCGAGTGGATTTCCGCGGAGGTATCGCCGCGTTCCACCGCCTGGTCCAGTTCGCGCAGCGCCTCCTTGAGTTTGCCTTCCAGGTGCAGCGATACCGCGCGTCCGAGCGCCGAATGCGCGGCGCTCTTGTCGACGGCAGATTGCTTGGGTTCCGCGACCTTCTTCTTCGGACTCATGTTCTCCTAGCTCCTCGTTAAACCGTTTGGCTCTACTCTCCGCCCAGCCGCGGCGGCGCGATCATCGCGCATACCTTGCCTATGAAATCGTTTTGATGAGTGACGCTCATCCATCGCACCCGCGCCTGCTCTCCGCGTCCGGCGAAGAAGCCCGCGCCACCCTGCCTTAGACGGGGCTCGGACCAGGAATCGATGAGCGAATCCTTGATCGTCACCGTAATCTTCTCGTCTCGAACCGCCGTCACCACCTGATACGTCGTGTCGTTGCGGACCGGAAACGGGATGACCGCCCGCTTCACGGGTCCGGCTTGTCCACGCACGATGGCGAAACGCTCGAGCACTACCTTGGGAACGGGTCCGGCCTCGGCTACCACCAGCCTGACAGCCTGGTAGTTGCGCTGATCGGCCGCCCGCACCACCCAGGACAACGCCCGGCGGTCGATCTGGCCAAGGAACTCCATCTGATAATCGGAGAGCGTTATCGACGGGACAAACAGTCCCAACGCGCCAGGCCGGATAAACCCGGCCTGATCGTACGCCCAGCCCTTGGACCAGTTCCCGTCGCCCGACCAATCTCCCAGACCGGCCCGAAAGTCGTCCGCCAGATTTACGGCCGCTCGTCGCGAGAATCCGTTCTTGAAGTTTGCCCACGCTCCCGTCGAGAGACCTTTGTCTTTCGCCGCGGGCGGGGGCGTATCGGATGTGGCCGCGCTTCTCGCCGGCTGCTTTCGAGGCGCTTTCGCCGCCTTTTGTTTGAAGGGGCGAGCAGCGCCGGCTGCCGTACCGGTAGCCGAATCCGCTTCCATCGTTTCCGCGGTCTCCTCCGAAGGAGCCGTTCGTTGCTTGGAACTCGGGAGCGGCAGCGCGAAGCCTGCCAGCAATAGCGCAATGAACACGCCACCCCACTTGGCCATCAAGGGAGCGTCTCGCCAACGCTCGAGTGCGATTTTCCAAAAAGCAGGCGGAGCCGAGACCTCCGCAAGGAGATCCAAGCGGCTTCCATTCCTTCTTTCGGCAAAGCGGCCCGAGTGCTTTAGGTCGCCGTCGCGGGGCGGCTGCGACGGGCCGAAAACAGGAAGCGGCGCCGGCGGATGGTAGAACAGCGGACCCGCGGCGGTGGTCCGCCGGGCGGGGTACGCCTCCGACGGGACCGAACGGACCCGCAGCACGCCGCGGCGAGACACCCAGCCGTCCAGGGACGTCTTCGGAGCCATCGGAGGGTCGGCTTCCCGCCTTCGGGGTGGTAGCGGCTTGGCCGGCGCTCCGGCCGCTGCCTTCATCATCACGGGAGCGTAGCGCTTGGTCTCGCCCTTGTTCGGGAACGCCGGCTGAGGCTTGGGTTCGACGAAGCTCGCGGCGGGCCTCGGCCTCGGTTTCGGAGCCGGCGCGTTGGTCTTGGGCGGATCGACACGTACGGGTTCGAGCCGGGACACCGGCGCCTTCGCCGGTGTTCCCTCCGGGGGATACTCGTCGAACGACACGAGTCGTCCGGGCACGCCGGCCACCGGGGACGCTTCCATGGCCGCTTTTCCGGCGAGCGGCGGTGGGGGAACCACCACCTCCGCGGCAACCTCGATCGTCAAACACGCCGCTCCCGGCCGGATGTGGATCGGACTGCGCGCCTCGACGAGAGGCGCTTGCAACGGCGTCGCACGCACCCACAGGGGAGCCACGGGGCTCCATGGCGCCGGCCGGGCAAGCGCGAGAACCAGCGCCCGCGGACCAGACGTCCCCTTGCCGGGCGCGATTTCGCAGGGCGGTTGCCGCCTCATCGGGACCACGCGCACAAAGGCGGCAGTCATGTTCGACGCCACGGGAGGCTTTGCAACCACAAGACCGCCGAGCGCTTGGGAAGGGGCCGGCCTCACTGCTTCCAACCGCAAGCGGGCCTTCGGAACTCGGGCAGCCGTGTGAACGGCGCACGGGACCTCCGCGCCGGGCATGGGCCGTCCCGCGAGAGCCACCAGCGAGACCGCTTGCGGCGGGACCGGGCCGGCCGCCATGGATGCGGGCTCCGAGCGGACAACGTCAAGCCGGAGAGCCCGCGGCAATCGCGCCACTCGAGGAGCGGCCAGGGACTGCATCCTCACCGGGGCCACCCGCAACAATTCCGGCGCCGAGCGCCGATAGGCGGGCGCCGGCAGCCGCATGTGCCTGGTTGCCGTCCGGAGATCCGCCGGGAGGCGCCTAACCGAGCCCGAAGCGATCACGCGCAGCGGGAACCGCAGCGGCCGTGACTCCACCGGAGAGGGCAAAGCCGGCCGGTCCAGGATACCGGGAATTCGGGAGAGCGCGATCAGTCCGGCCGGGCTCGGGTCGTCAACGCCGGCGGATGTGGACGCCGCGGGGTCTGGCTCGAGTCCCGCCGTTGGAATCACGTAGGGCCGGCGTCCAATGCGGAACGGCGTGGACTGCGCGTAGAACCGGCGCATCTTCTTCGCTCCGCAACGGGAATGCGGTTCCGGCGACGCCACCAGGTCCCCTTCCGCCTCCGGCTCGTGGATCGGACAGGCGACATGTTCCGGTCTGTAGTCCAGCCGCCCACGCCATATCCAAGGCGTCCAGGAAGAAGGCTGGGGTGGATCGATCTCTGCCCGGACCACCGGACAGTTCCTCCACGGCAGCCAATCCGCGCCCAGAGCCAGCACCGCCGATGACTCGGGCACTTCGCAGGCCTTCCGCCGGACGGCCGCCAGATCCCGCACTTCGGGGATCACCAGCACCGCCCGATAGGGCAGATGAGAAGGGACCCGGCGTTGGAACTGCTGTGCCACCACCGGCGCCGGACTCTTCATTCGAACCGAGGACTGCAGCCCCGCCGGAGCCAAGTCGCCCCGCTTGACCCGCTTCTGCTTTTCCCACAAAGCGTTGGCCTTGGCGTCCTGCTCGACCGCCTTCTCCAACCTCCCGAGCGCTGCTTGCCTTTGCCCTGTAGAATACTCCAACTCATGCGCCGGAGAGCAGAACTCTCCCGCCACTTTTCGAAACAGCGGCAATCGCTTGCCGCACACTAGGCATCGCATGAGATCCGAACGGATTCCCTCACAGCCATGGTGACGGAAGTGCGGAGCGATTCCTAGAAGTGGAAAGCCTTAAGCTCCAGGGCCGTAGGCGGAATGCCGGTAGGCAGGACTAAGGCCATGACCTGAGAATCGCGGCTAGCCGAGCAGCTTTCTGGTCACGTTCGGGCGCGCCAACGCGTCCGCCGACAAGTCCACGCCCAACCCTGGTCCGCCCGGCAAGGGCAGGAATCCGCCCTCCGTCACCAGATCCGTCGTCAGCAGCCCCCGGTATTCTTCCAGATAGTGCCGCCGCACCGTCTCGAGGATGGACAGGTTCGTCAGATTGGCCGCCAGATGCGCCGATGCCCAGTGCAACACCGGCCCTCCACAGTTGTGCGGCGCCACGGGCAAGTAGTAGGTCTCCGCCATCGAGGCGATCTTCTTCGCCTCCGAGATCCCGCCGCACCAACAGATGTCCGGCATGATTGTCGACGCGGCGCGGTTTTCGAGCAGTTCCCGGAACCCCCAGCGTGTCATCAGCCGCTCGCTGATCGTAAGCGGCAAGTGCGTCGACGACTGTAGTTCCCGATACGCGGCCAGGTTGTCCTGGGGCAGCATTTCCTCCAGCCACATGGGTTCGAAGGGCTCGCAGGCTCGCGCGATTTTCCTGGCGCAGGGCAGATTCCAATAGCCGTGGAATTCCATCGCCACCTGCATTTCGGTCCCGAACTCCGCGTGGATCGCCCGTAGCGGCTCCATCCCCTCGCGCATCTCCGCCGCCGAGATCGTATTCCCACCCGTGCGGCGGGCGATCGGGTCGAACGGCCAGATCTTCATGGCGCTGATGCCCATCGATCGCAATTCGGCGGCCAGCCGCACCGGGTCGGTGAGGAAGTCCACCCGGTCGTAGCAGGTGTTGTATACCGGAATGGCATCCCGCGAGGCGCCGCCTAACAACCGGTGGATGGGCTGCCCGGCGGCCTTGCCCGCCAAGTCCCAAAGCGCGATATCCAGGGCGCTGATCGCCCGCATCTCGGCGCCCGCCCAGCCGTGGTACGCCACGGCGAGGAACATATCCGCCCACAGCCGGTCGATGTGCGACGCGTCACGGCCCAGCAACACGGGCGCCAGTTCGCGCTCGATCACCGCGGCCTCGGCGTCCGAGCACGGATAAGTTTCGCCCAGCCCGGTCAGGCCGGAACGAGTGTGGATCCGAACCCATAGCCAATCCACCGTGCCGGCGTGCACGGTGATCCCTCGTGGGTACCGGATCAGTTCAATGCCGGTGATGGTCACCGCGTGGCTACAGCGGTTCGGGGAACGGTAGCTGCGCCTTGGAGAGCGCCTTGCGCAGCACGCCCGCCGCCTCGTCGAGCGAAGCGCCGCGCGACGAGGAAACCTCGTTCAGCAGCATGTGACGCGCACGGTCGAGCATCTTTTTCTCGCGGAACGAAAGCGGCTTGTCCCTCTGCTGGGTGAGGAGCCCCTTCATCACTTCCGCGATCTCGATCAGCGCGCCCACTCGCATCTTCTCGGAGTTTTCCTTGAAGCGGTTCTTCCAGTCGGCGCAAGTCTGGCAGTGCCCGCCGGACAGGAAGTCCAACACACGCTGAATCTCGCTGTGCCGTGTCACTTTGCGAAGGCCCACGTCTCCGACATGGGAAAACGGAACCATCACCGTCAGGCTGTTCGCGGCTAGTTTCAGCAGGTAGAATCTCTCGGTCCGGGGACCGAACGACCTGGTGCTGATATTCTCGATCGTCCCGACTCCATGATTGGGGTATACAACTCTCTCACCGATCTGGAAGCTCACGGCAGGACCCATGTACACCTCTCCGAAGTTGTTATCTTGCCCGCTTGGACAGAACTCAGGGTAACCGGAACTTCGAGTGCGTGTCAATATCCGCGCACGCCAAAACGCTAGAAAAAACCGCTTCTTGTGAAAATCTGTCGACGGATTGAACCGCCCGGGCCGTTCGCGCAAATACGACCAAAAGCATCGGTCTTTCAAATCTGCCACCAACTCCAGGTGGTGCTTTTCAGCGTACTCCCCCCAGCGTACCGGGGCCTCGGCGGATCCGCAGGCTGTGTCACAATGTCCTCATGCCCTGGGACCCGGATACCGCAATCGGTGGCCCGGCCGTCCACTTCCCGACCACCTGGGGAGCGATCACCGAAGCGGCAGGTCCCCCGGACCTGAACGCCATCGCCGAAGCGTACTGGAAGCCTGCATACAAATATGTACGCATTCACTGGAACAAGTCCAACGAGGAGGCCAAGGACCTCACCCAGGGCTTCTTCGCCTCTCTCGTCGAGCGCGGACTGGTGGAGCGGTTCGACCCTGGCCGCGGCCGGTTCCGCACCTATCTCCGCACCTGCATCGACGGCTACGTCGCCAACGCCAATGCCGCGGCAACCCGGGTCAAGCGCGGCGGGGGCGCCATCCACGAATCGTTCGACTTCGCCGCCGCCGAACGCGAACTGGCGTCGGCCAGCCCGGCCACTCCGGAGGAGATTTTTTCGCGGGAGTGGCGCCGGTCGCTGTTCTCGGCCGCCCTGGCCGGGCTGCGTCTCGAATGCGACGAGCAGGGAAAGGCGGTCTACTACCTGGTCTTCCAGGAATACGACCTCGCCGGTTCGGATCGTCCGTCCTATGCCGGTCTGGCCGCTCGCCACGGAATCGCGGAGAGCGCCGTGCTCAACTACCTGCGCTGGTGCCGGCAACGGCTGCGCGCGCTGGTGGTGAGCCGCGTCGAGCGGTCGACGCCGCCCGGTTACGATCGCGCGGCCGAAACACAGGATGCTTTTCGGTGACTGGTCTCGGCGATTCGACGCTCCGCCGTCTGCAGGATGCCGCCGGCCGGCCCGACCCGCCACTCCGCTACCGTGTGGAGGAAGAGATCGGCCGCGGTGGAACCGGAGTTGTCTACCGCGCGTGGGATGATGTGCTCGAGCGCTTCGTGGCCTTCAAGGTGTCCGCCGGGCCGCTGGACGAAGCCCGAACGGCGGCTCGCCTGGAGCATCCTTCCATCGTCCCGGTTCACGACGCGGGAACGCTGCCGGACGGCCGCTCCTACTACGTGATGAAGCTGGTGGACGGACCGCGGCTCGACGAATTCGCCCTCGCTTCGCCCACCGTCGCGCCGAAGCTCCGCGCCTTCCGCAAGATCTGCGACGCGGTGGAATACGCGCACTCCCGCGGCGTGGTGCATCGCGACATCAAGCCCCGCAACGTCATGGTGGGCCGCTTCGGCGAGGTGTTCCTGCTCGACTGGGGCGCCGGCGTGATGGGCACACCCGGCTACATGGCTCCAGAGCAAACGGAGGACTCGAACGATCCCGCGGTGGACATCCACGCGCTGGGCGTGATGCTGCGCAACCTCGCCGGAGCCGGCGGACCCAGGCCAATCCTCGCGATCGCCGCCAAGGCGGCTTCGGCCGCGCCGGGCGGCCGCTACCCGAGCGTCGCCGCGCTCTCGGAAGACGTGGACCGTTTTCTCGACCGGCTGCCCGTCTCGGCCTACCGCGAGTCGATCCCCGAGCGCGCGCGGCGCTTCTGTTCCCGCAACTCCGTTTTGCTGCTTTTGTTCGCCGCGTATGTATTGGTACGGGCCGCGTTGTATTTTCTTCGGCCGGCCGCTACAGGATTCCGCTGAACCGCTGAATAGTCGTGCGGAAGGAGATTCGCTTTGACAAAACCTCTCGTGGGCGTCGCCGCTGGAGCGGCGCTCGGATTTTTGGACGGACTTTCGGCCTGGTTCACGCCCGCCGTTCGCAACGAAATCGCCGGCATCCTGATCGGCTCCTCGATCAAGGGGATCATGGTCGGCGTAGCCGCCGGCTTTCTCGCCAGAAGGGTGAACTCGCCCGCCATCGGCGCCGGGTTCGCGGCCATCGCCGGCTTGTTGCTGGCTTGGCTGGTGGCGTCGTTCCCCGCCGCCGACGGACGTCACTACTACCTCGAAATCATGCTGCCGGGATTCGTCACCGGCGCTATCATCGGATTCATCACCCAGAAGTACGGAACCCACACCCCAACCAAGGCTTGACATCATGAACAGACCAATGCACTTCGAAATCCCGGTCAACGACCCTGAGGCCGCAATGGCCTTCTATGGCAAGGTGTTCGACTGGAAGTTCACTCAGTTCGGCCCGGAGGCCTACTGGCTCGCCACCACCGGACCGCCGGGAACACCCGGCATCGACGGCGGCATCATGAAGCGGCGGCATCCGCAACAGCCGCCGGTCAACACGATGCAGGTGGCGGACCTGGACGCGAGCTCCGCCTTGGCGGTGGAGGCGGGCGGCAAGATCGTTGTGCCGCGAATGCCCATCCCCGGTGTCGGCTGGCTGGTCTACTGTACCGACCCGGAGGGCAACCTCTTCGGTATGTGCCAGATGGATCCGGCCGCTGCCTGAACGCCGCCGAGTGGAACGCGGTACTCTATCGGCTATGAAACTCATTACGATATTCGCGATCGCCGGCTCGGCCGCCATGGCCGCCGAGCCCTTCACCAACGACGTCAAAGGCAACCAGACGATGACCAAGATGAACGTCGTTCAGGCGGCCGAGAAGATGCCCGAAGAGAACTACTCCTTCAAACCCACCGACGATATTCGCAGCTTCGGCCAGTTGGTGGGCCATGTCGCCGACGCGTCCAACATGTTCTGCTCGGCGGCCAAGGGCGAATCCAATCCCGGCCAACAAGCTGAAAAGAACCTCTCGTCCAAGGCCGATCTGGTCAAGGCGATCACCGCCGCCATGGCCTACTGCGACTCCGTGTTCGAGGGAATGACGGACGCCAAGGGCTCGGAGATGATCTCGCTGATGGGCCAGCGTTCGCGGCTGGGCGCGCTCGCCTTCAACAACATGCACAACATGGAGCACTACGGGAACATGGTCACCTACATGCGCCTCAAGGGCCTGGTGCCGCCGTCCACCGAACGCTCCATGGCCGGGAAGAAGGGCAAAGGCAAGAAGCAGTAGTTCGATCTAGCCGGGGGCGTCCGCGGCGGCGAGGGCCTCGGACGCTCCGGGTAGTTTACACTCGGGTCAGAGGGAATGCTGTACGCGGCTGTGGCGGCGTGTGTGATCCTGCCGGGGATCGTCCTCTGGTGGACTGTGCTGATGTTCCGCGCGCGCATGCGCCATCCATTGAAGAAGTGCCCGGACTGCGGCTGCACCCGTCTGCATCGTTCCTGGCCCAATCTCTTGGACCGTGTCCTGGCCGTCACGGGGCTGATCGCCTACCGGTGCGCCGCTTGCCGCGGCCGGTACCGTGCGCTCGCCGTGCGGTCTACTCACGGTGCAGAAATTCGTCCAGATTGAGCAGCACGCGGCCCGCCACGGTCCAACCTGCCGCCTCCGCCGGATCGACGCCTTCCAGATCCGCGGGGAACAGCGCGCGCGCCTGCTTGCCATCGCTTCGGAACGATGCCACGCCGCGCTCGAAATGCCGCGCCATGATCTCCACTTCCGCCGGCTTGGGATCCCGCCCCAGCGCCTGCCGGTAGCCGAACGCCAGCCGCTCGCGGAAGCCCGGCGCCGATTCGCGCAGCATCCGCAGCGCAAGCGCCTGCGCCGATTCCAGGAACACCGGGTCGTTCAGCAGATTCAGCGCCTGTAGCGGCGTGTTCGACCTCTGCCTGCGGCTGCATGTCAACACCGATTCCGGCGCGTCGAAATTCATCAACTGCGGATACGGCGACGTGCGTTGGAAGTGGATGTAAAGCGCCCGCCGGTAACGGTCCGGTCCCTGGGAATCCACCCACTTGGCGTTGCTTGCGTAGGTGAGTTCGGAGACTCCCTTTGGCTGCGGCGGCCGGACGCTTCGACCACCCACCGCCGGATTCAGCAGTCCGCCGGCCGACAGCGCCGTATCGCGGACCGCCTCCGCGTTCAGCCGCAGCCTGGATTGCCGCGCTAGCAGCGTGTTGTCCGGATCGCGATCCTTCAACTCCGGGCGGATGTGCGACGACTGCCGGTAGGTAGCCGACGTCACGATCAACCGGTGCAGATCGCGCATGTTCCAGCCGCGGTCCATGAACTCGGCCGCCAGCCAGTCGAGCAGTTCCGGATGGGTAGGCCGCTCGCCCTGCTTGCCGAAATCCTCCGACGTGCGGACCAGCCCACGTCCGAAGTATTCCTGCCACACGCGATTCACGGTGACGCGCGCGGTGAGCGGGTTCTCCCGCGACACCAGCCAGCGCGCCAGCGACAGCCGGTCCGCCTTTGCGCCCGCGGGCAACGGCGGCAACGCGGCCGGAACTCCCGGCTCCACCTCGATCCCTGGATTGCGGAAGTTGCCGCGCAGCAGGATCCGCGTCGCCGGGGGCGTGTGATGTTCGAGCACCGTTTGCGCGCGGCTGATCGCGGGGGCTTTGGCCGCCAGGTCGCGCCACTTCTTGCGGAACTGCTCGAAGCCATTCGCGTCCAGTTCCTTCTTTTCGAAAACGTCCGTGCCGCGGTCCAGGAAGTACGTCAGCAGCGTCTCGCGTTCCTCCCGGGACCTCTTCTCTTTCGGCAGCCGGACGATCGCCTGCCCACCCACCGAGATGTTGCCGAGGTTCTTCCAGGCGCGCCAGTAGCGCTCGTTTTTCGACGGTTTGTCCGAGATATCCAGCACGATCTCTTCCCAGCGCTGAAACAGGCGCGGGATGCAGGACGCCTCGAGCAGTGCGTCCTTCTCTTCTTCGAACTGGCGCCGGCCTTGCAGCCAGCCGCCGGTTTCGCCGGGCAACGGCGCGTCGATGTCGCGTTCGAGCATCGTGTTGAAGAAGCCGTAGAAGCGGTAGTAGTCACGCTGGGACAGCGGATCGTACTTGTGATCGTGGCACTGCGCGCAGCCGGCGGTAAGGCCCAGCCAGGCGGTCGCCACCGTATTGGCACGGTCGAGCGTGGCCTCCACGCGGAACTCCTCGGTGTCCACGCCGCCTTCGCGATTGGTGATCGCGTTGCGGTGGAAGCCGGTGGCTACGCGCTGTTCGCCGGTCGCGTTGGGCAGCAGGTCGCCGGCGAGTTGCTCGACGGTGAACCGGTCGAACGGCATGCCGCGGTTGATCGCGCCGATCACCCATTCCCGGTAGCGCCAGGCGTGCGGCCGGGAACGGTCGGTCTCATAGCCGTCGGAGTCGGCGTATCTGGCCTGATCCAGCCAATGCCGCGCCCATTTCTCGCCGTGGTGCGGCGAACGCAACAGCCGGTCCACGGCCTCTTCGTGCTTTTCGGATTCGGCCGCCGGATCCGGAGGCAGGCCCGTCAGGTCGAGGGAAACGCGGCGGCGCAACGTAGCGGCGGACGCTTCGGCGGATGGCGCGATCCCCTCCTTCTCGAGCCGCGCGAGCACGAACGCGTCGATCGGGTTGCGGACCCACGCGTTGTTGCGGACCGCTGGGACCGCCGGTTTTCGAAGCGGCTGGAACGACCAGTGATCCGTTTTGCGCGGCGCCTCGGCCACGGCCGCGCCGGCGGGCCACTTCGGTCCGGCCTCGATCCAGGCTTTCAGTACGGCGATGTCCGCGGCCGCCAGCTTGCGCGGCCCGGGCGGCATCTTCCCTTCGGTCACCATGCGCAGCAGTTTGCCGTTTTGCACCACCGGCCCGGAGTAGCCTCCCCGAATCGCGGAGACCTCGTTGTCGAGCCGGAGCCCGTTCTGCTGCATCGCGGCGCCGTGGCAGCCGAAGCAGTTGCGTCGAAGGATCGCGATGGCATCGTCCGCCTGCAGCGAACAGGCAATCCACAGGACCAGGATGGCGCGGAGCATTGGTTAAATTATGGCGCGGAAGCGGGCAGCGCGGCGAGCCTTCGTTCGCACTCCTCCGAGCCGGCCGTGACTCCGGCGGATTCATAGAGCGCTTTCGCCTCCGTCCAGAGCGCGCGCGAGGCCTCGGTTTCGCCCGCCGCCGCCGTCAGGATGGCGTAGCCGCGAATGGCGTTTGCAAGGTCGAGCGGGCTCGTGCCCGGTTCGGCGCGATAGATGGCCAGCGCTTCTTCGAAGCGGGGCCGAGCGAGATCGGGGCGGTTGGCGTCCAGGTGAATATCGGCGATGTGCCGGATGTGGTGCGCGTACCGTCCGCGATCGGCGCCGCGAATCGCCGCCGCGGCTTGGGCGTAACGAGCCAGCGCCTGCTCGACGCGGCCGGCGTCGCGGTCGATCTGTCCCATCGCGGCGAGCGTTGCCGATAGCCCCTGCCGGCAGATCGAGGCGGCCTCTTCCAGTTGCCGCATCGCGCCATCCGGGTCGGCAAACCGGCTCTCCCGCGCCTGGGCCATCAACTGGCCCGCTTTCTGAAGCATGTCAGATTAACTCCTGAAATAATTCATTGGACAACAGGACGCCGCGGCGCGAAAGGCGGAGGAGCGCGCCGTCGCGTTCCAGCAACCCGTCGCCGAGGAACCGCTCGAACGTGGCGCCGTGCCGCCGCCAGTCCGCTTCTCCCGGTTCGATGCCACCCATCAGCCGCAGCCCGACCCAGAGCCGCTCGCTATCGTCCGCCGGCGATTCCGCCACGCATGGCGGCTCGCCCTGTTCGATGAGATCGACGTAGCGGCCCGGGTTGTCCGTGTTTTGCCGTCGGGTGACGCCGTCGAACCCGTGCGCGTCGGCGCCGAATCCCGCGTACGGCTCCCGCCGCCAGTATTTCAGATTGTGGCGCGATTCGAAGCCGGGCCGGGCGAAGTTGGAGATCTCGTACCGCTGGATGCCCATCGCCGCCAGCGTGTCCACCGCCGCTTCGTAGAAGCCGGCCGCGTCCTCCGCCGAGGGTAGCTTCGCCGCCCCGTAGCGCGAGCCGTTGTTCAGCACCTCGAGTCCGAGGCGGGAATCTTCGTCCACCTCGAGCAGGTACACCGATACGTGGGGTGGCCGCAGCCGTTCGATCCAGTCGAGCGACTCGCGCCACGAGTCGTGCGTCTGCAACGCGAGCCCCGCGATGAGATCCACGTTGATGTTGGCGATTCCTTCCTCGCGGAGCACGCCGATCTCGCGTTCCACGATCGCCGCCGTGTGACGCCGCCCGGTCTGGCGCAGTTCGGCATCGACGAACGACTGCACGCCCAGGCTCACTCGCGTGATTCCCGCGCGGAGCCAACCCTGGACCCGCCGCGCGTCGATGGCGCCGGGCGCGGCCTCGAGGGTCGCCTCCGCCCACGGCCTTCCGGGCACGGCGTCCAGCAGGCGGCCGAGCGCCTCCGGATCGATGCGGCTGGGGGTGCCGCCGCCCAGGTAAACGGTCTCCGGCGTCCATCGCCACGCGTGAGCCCGGATCTCGGCGCCGAGCGCCTCCAGATAGCGCGGTTCGAGCGCCGCGGGCAGCACATCCGACGCGAAGTTACAGTACGTGCATTTCTGGCTGCAAAAGGGGTGCGAGAGATAGACGCCGGCCATGCCGCGTCAGAGCGCCACGTCTTCGCCGAGATGGCGCGATATCTGCTCCGCCATCAGCGCGGGCAGCGCTTGTCCGCCCAGGGTGAAATCGTCCGCCGCGTCGTTCCAGTCGAGCTTGAAGCTCTTCACGTTGGCCGACACCCAGATCTGCCGCACCGGCGCGTTCGGACTGACGACGAAGCGGGCCGGCGGGTCCTCGAACTCCACCGTGAGGGCGCCATTGTTGAGATCGGCGTCGAACTCGTGACTCTCCGAGGCCGCGCCCAGCATCTGAAAAAGGCGGGCCACCGACCGGTCGGCGCGCCGCTGAAACTCTCGATCGTCCATCCCGTTATTGTCGCAATGCCGGGACGGCCATTTGGTACCCTGGAGAATCCCTCAATGGTTTCGTGCCTGAAGCACACGGATTTGCCGAACACGAGCAAGCTGTTCGCCGACTTCGTGTACCATCACGACCGCGTGGCCGCCTTCTACGAGGGATCGCCGCTCGACCCGGCCGCCTATGCCGCCGCGGCCGCCCGCCTGGACTATCCCGATTCGCGCCGCGCGGCGATGACCGCCGCACTGGCCGCTCTGAACGGCCCCTCCGCGGAACTGGCGCGGTTCGCCCAGCCGGGAACGGTGGTGGTGGTGACCGGCCAGCAGGTAGGGCTGTTCTCCGGCCCGTGTTACACCATCTATAAGGCGCTCACGGCCGCCCGGCTGGCGTCCGATCTCAACGAACGCGGCATCCCCGCCGTGGCGGTCTTCTGGCTGGCGAGCGAAGACCACGACTTCGCGGAGGTCAACCACGCCTGGTCGTTCGGCGCGGATGCCCGACCGGTTCGCCTTTCGGTTCCCCCGCCCGGCTCCGATCCCCGCCCGGTCGGCGAAGTGGCGATCGCGGAGTACCCCGTCGCCGCTTTGCGGGCTCAACTCGAGCAACTGCCGTTCGGCGCCGAGGTGGCGTCGCTGGTGGAGGAATCGTACGTCCCCGGCGCGACCATGAGCGGCGCGTTCCGCGAACTGCTGCAACGCCTGTTGCCTAAACTGGGCCTGCTTTTCCTGGATCCGATGCGGCCCGAAGTCCGCGCCATCGCCGCGCCGCTGATTCGCGACGCCGTGGAAGCCGCCCCGCTCCTGTCCGAGCGTCTGTTGGCCCGGGGACGCGAATTGGAAACGCTCGGCTATCACGCGCAGGTGCACTTCGAGGCGAAGAACTCGCTGTTTTTCCTGCTCGAGGATGGATGCCGCCACACGCTGCGGCGCGACGGCGGCGATTACGCCTACGCCGGGGGCCGTATCGCGGCGCGGGACTTGGCCGCCCGCGCGGACCGGATCTCCCCCAACGCCCTGCTGCGGCCCGTGGCGCAGGACTACATGCTGCCGTCGGTGGCGCAGATCGGCGGGCCCGCCGAGATCGCCTATCTCGCCCAGACGCAGGTGCTCTACGAGTCCCTGGGACGTCGCGCGCCGGTGGTGGCGCCGCGATCCGGCTTCACGCTGCTCGACTCGCGCTGCGAGAAGCTGATGACTCGGTACGGCCTGTCGATCCCCGCGTTCTACGAAGGCTTCGAACCGCTGCGCGACCGCATCTCCGCGTCGCTGGTTCCGCCGGAACTGCAATCGGCGATCGCGGCCTCGCGCGAGTCGGCGCGGAAGGCCTTGGACGGCTTGCGGCCGGGTTTGGCGCGATTCGACGCGACCCTGGCCGCCGCGCTCGACAAGAGCCGCGACAAGGTGCTCTACCAGTTCGCCAAGATCGAGCAGAAAACCAGGCGCGAGGCGCTACGGCGCGACGAACGGGCGCAACGGGAGGCGGCCTACCTGTACGGCCGGATCTACCCGGAGAAGCACTTGCAAGAGCGGCTGTACACGATCCTTCCCTTTCTCGCCGCGCACGGGCTGGACCTGGTGGACAAGCTCCACGAGCATGTGCGGCTGGACTGCCCGGATCACCTGATCGCGCGGATCTGAGTCCTATTCGAGCATCGAGCGCAGCATCCACGCCATTTTCAGGTGCTGCTCGAGCAGACCGGTGAGGAAGTCCGCTACTTCCGCGGCCTGATGCGCGGAGCCGGCGGTATCGATGTCGCGGCGCAGCGACTGGATCAGCGCTTCGTGATCGGCCAACAGCGCGCCCACCATCTCCTGCGCCTTCAGATTCTCGCTTCCCCTGGCTTCCTTCAGACGCGTGGTTTCGAGGAACTCCGCCATGGTCCCCGGCGCCTTGAATCCGAAGTAGCGGATGTTCTCGGCCACCTCGTCGATGGATGCTTCCAGTTGCGCATACTGGCCCTCGAGGAATTTGTGGAGGTCGTGGAAGAGCGGTCCCGTCACGTTCCAGTGAAAGTTGCGAGTCTTCGTGTAAAGGACGTACTCGTCGGCAAGCGCGGACTTCAATATCGAAGCCACTCCCGCGCGTTGTTCGTCGTTCAAGCCGGCATTCGGTTTCATTGTCGTTCTCCTTGGTGTGTTGATGAGCACGGAGAGGCGCGGGATTCAGTGGATGCGGCGGTAGACGATCGAGCCCGGCGTACGTCCGGTCTCGCGATAGCCGGCGAGCCACTCGCGCAGATCGGGATACGCACCGATGGCGAGCGCGGGATTGGCGGGTCCCAACCCGTCGACGACGATGTCCGGAGACGTGTCGCGCAGGCGGCGCCGGTTGGCTTCGGCAAGGGCGGGGAACGTCGCGCGCGATTCGGTGAGGTGGCGGTCGGCGAGCACGCCGGTGAGCGGTTGCGAGTCGAGAAACGGCGCTCCCACGCGCAGCCGGGACTCCCAGAGGATCTCGGGCCGGTAGCCCCACACGAAAATCGTGGCGCCGGGCGAGGCCTCCCGCGCGACGAGCAGAGCCGCTTCGTGGCTGTCGCGAGCCATCGCCGTGTCGCTCCAGTTCGACGCGCCGCCCGCCGCCAGTTGGACGTATCGCGGCCCGAACCGGATGAGCGGAATCAGCAGCAGCAGCAAGGCGTAGCGGGCGCGGCCGCGGGCCAGGCCCCCCGACGCGGCTATGATGAGCGGAACCAGCGGCAGGAAGTAGTAGCGGGGGAAGAAGCGTCCGCCGAGCAACGCGCCCGCCAGCGCGATGGCGATCCACGCGATCAGACGCTTTTGTTTCGGAATGGCCATCGCGGCGCCCACCGCCAGCGCGGCGTGGAATCCGAGCCAGTTGGCCGTGCGGCCGGCGCCGGCGGTCCATGGATTCGCATATAGCGGATCGGAGGCATACGCGGAGCCCCACACCCAAACCTGCTCCCAGTAGCCGTTCAGCGCGCCCATCGCCGCCAAGGGAAGCAGCGGCAACGCCGTTGCGCCCGCGAATCCGGCAAGCAGCGGCGCGATCGACGCGGGGCTCCACGCGAGCAACGCCGCGAGCACGAACAGCCCCTTGGTGTGGACCGCCATCGCGGCGCCGGCCATCGCGCCGGCCGCCAACGGACGCCGCCCGGCGAGCAGCCGCATCGCGGCGAGATGCGGCGCCACCATCAGCAGATCGGGCGCGAGCGGAATCGTAGCCGCCGGCACGTAGAACGTCAGGAAGAAAGCGGTGAGGCCCGCCGCGAGCCAACCCTCGCGATCGCTCCACAATTTCGACGCCAGCCCCAGGGCGAGCCAGGCGCACAGCAGCACGTACGCCGCGCCCGCGAGCCGGGTGGCGGCGCCGGGCAACGCACCCCAGGCAAGGTAAACCAGCGGCGCGAGCGGCGGCTTGTCGAAGAAGAAGTCGCGATAAGGGACCGCGCCGTGCAGCATCCGCACGGCGGCCGCGGCGGGATACGCTTCTTCCACCCAAAGCACGCCGGAATGGCACAGCCGCGCCGCCGTGACGAGCGCCGCCAACGCCAGCCACCGGCGCGCGGAGGTCACGCCTTGTCCAGCAGCTCCCGCAGACTCTGGCGGAACGCGGCGCCGTACTCGGGGTCGGCCAGCGCGAACTCGACGAACGTCTCGTAGTAGCTGGGGAAGTTGCCGATGTCGTAACGCTTTTCGTCCGGCCGCAGCTTCACCGCGAAGACGCGGCGGCCTTCGTCGCACAGCATCTTCATGGCGTTGGTGAGCTGGATCTCGCCGCGTTTGTCGGGCTTCACCTGGCGGATCATGTCGAACAGGATCGGCGCGAACACGTAGCGGCCGGCGATGGCGAGCCGGCTGGGCGCTTCGGCGGCGGCGGGCTTTTCCACCAGGTCCTGAACGCGGAACGTCTCGCCGTCCCCATCGGCCGGATGAATGATTCCGTAGTGCGATACTTCGTGTTCGGGCACCTCCTCCACGGCGACGACGCAGGCCGCGCGCTTGGACTCGAACAAATCGATCATGCGTTCCACGCAGCGCGAGTGGCCGTTCAGGCCGACGATCGAGTCGCCGAGAGCCACCACGAACGGCTGCTCGCCGGCGAAGCTCTCGCCGCAAAGGATCGCGTCGCCGAGTCCGCGCTGGACGCGTTGCCGCGTGTAGAAGAAATTGGCCTGGAGTTCGGAGAAGTCGATTTCCTTGAGCAAATCGGCCTTCTTCGCCGCCGCCAACTGCGACGTCAACTCGGGATCGGCGTCGAAATGATTCTCGATCGACGACTTGCCGCGGCCGGTGACGAACAGTATGTCGTGCACGCCGCTCGACACCAGTTCCTCGGCGACGTACTGCACGATCGGCTTCCGCGCGACCGGAAGCATTTCCTTGGGTTGCGACTTGGTCGCGGGAAGCAGGCGGGTGCCCAGCCCGGCGACGGGTACAATAGCGCTACGGACCACCTATCTAATGTACCGGAACCGCGTTTGGAACTCATAGTACAAGCCGGCGGAGCCGGCGAGCGTCTGGACCACTACCTCCAGCGCGAGCTGCCCGCCTACAGCCGCGCGCGCCTTCAAGAGTGGATCAAGGAAGAGCGCGTGCTGGTGGATGCGAAGAAGGCGAAGGCCTCCGCTTTGTTGCGCGCCGGACAGCTCATCGAGGTGCATCCCGCGGAGCCGGAGCCGTTGCGCGCGTTCGCCGAGGATCTGCCGCTTCGCGTGCTTTACGAGGACGCCTCCGTGCTGGCGGTGGACAAACCGTCGGGCATGGTCGTCCACATCGGCGCGGGCGTGCGCTCGGGCACGGTGGTGAACGCCTTGCTGCACCGGTTCGCGTCGCTGTCGAACGAGGGCGGACCGCTGCGTCCGGGCATTGTTCACCGGATCGACAAGGACACCAGCGGCGTGTTGCTGGTGGCCCGGAACGATGCGTCGCATCGCGCGTTGGCCGCGCAATTCGCCGGGCGAACCGTGGAGAAGACGTACCTGGCGCTGGTGGAAGGACGCGTCGCCAGCGAACAGGGACGCGTGGCCGCTCCCATCGAGCGCGATCCGGTGCATCGCATCCGAATGACGTGCCGCACGGGCAAGGGCCGTGCCGCGCTCACCGAGTACCGGGTCCGCCGGCGGTTCGAACGCCATACCCTGCTCGAAGTGAAGATCCACACGGGCCGCACCCACCAGATCCGCGTGCACATGGCTTCCGCCGGACATCCAGTGGCGGGCGATACGCTGTACGGCGCCCGCGCGGCCGAACCGGGCCGGCAGTTCCTGCACGCATGGCGGATCGCGTTCACCAGCCCCGGATCGGGCGATCGCGTGACCGTGGAGGCGCCGTTGCCGCCGGATCTCGAGTCCTGGTTGACCCGCCCGCTATAATCGAGGGCAGGAGTCCCTACGGAGTTGAAACGCCTTCTCATTGCGATCGCCCTCGTGCTGCCCGCGGCAGCGCAGCAGCCAGCCGGCGTGGGACAACCACAAACCGCTGTCGCCGACGACTCCTCGCGGATCATCATCGACGTCACGCGCGTGAACGTCCTCTATACCGTGTCCGACAAGCGCGGCCGCTTCATCACGGATTTGAAGCAAGACGATTTCGACGTCTTCGAAGGCAAGGCGAAGCAGACGATCTCCGAGTTCACGGCGGAAAGCGATCTGCCGTTGCGGCTGGCGATCCTCATCGATACCAGCAACTCCATTCGCGACCGGTTCCGCTTCCAGCAGGAGGCCGCGCTCGAGTTTCTGCGGCAGACGATGCGGCCGAAGGTGGACCGCGCCATCATCGTCGGCTTCGACACCGAAGCGGCGCTGGCGGCCGATCTCACCGACGATCCGCTGGTGCTCGAAAAGGCCGTTCGCGACCTGCGTCCCGGCGGAGGCACCGCGTTCTACGACGCCATCTTCTTCGCCTGCCGGGACAAGTTGAGCAAGGACCAGCCGCGTCACAAGTTCCGCCGCGCGATGATCATCCTCAGCGACGGTGACGACAACGCCAGCCGCTACGCGCGCGATCAGGCTCTCGAGGCGGCCCACAAGGCCGATGTCGTCGTGTACTCCATCTCCACCAACATCACGCGCGTGAAGAGCGACGGCGACAAGATCCTGCAATATTTCGCCGTGGAGACCGGCGGACAGGTGTTCTTCCCGTTCAAGGTGGAGGATCTGACGCAGCACTTCTCCAACATCGCCAACGAACTGCGGCACCAGTACAGCATCTACTACCGTCCGGAGCCATTGAAGGCCGACGGACTGTATCACACGGTGGACGTGCGAGTGAGGAACCAGAAGGGCATGGTGGTCCGGGCGCGCAAAGGCTACTACGCGCCCAAGCTTTAGACCCGCGGCCCGGCGATCGCGCCGGCGCGCATCAGCGCCTCCACTTCCTCCGGGGCCAGTCCCAGCAGATCCCGCATGGTCTCCGCGGTGTGTTGTCCATGCAGTGGCGCGGCGGAATCCACCGCGCCCGGCGTCTTTTCGAACTTCACCGGCGTCCCGGTGACGCGGATCGCTCCCGCGCCAGCGTGGTCCACCACGGGGAACATTCCGCGCGCCGCCGCCTGCGGATCGGCCGCCACTTCGTCGAGAGTCCGCACCGGCGTGCACGGAACCCCGGCCGCGCGGAAGACCGCCAGCCATTCGTTCGCGGGCCGGGCGCGCAACGTATCGGCGATCATCGGCTCGAGCACCGCGCGATTGGCCACGCGCGCCGGGTTCGATTCGAAACGGGGATCGGCGGCCCAGCCCGGATGGCCCACCGCCGCGCAGAACGCGGACCACAGTTTTTCGCTCGCCACCGCGATGGTGATGTCGCGATCCGCCGTGGGGAAGCACGCATAGGGCACGATGGTGGCGAATGCCGTGCCCATCGGCTCCGGCACGATGCCGGAGCCGAGAAAGTGCGCGAAGTTGGATGCCATCGCCGAGATCATCCCGTCGAGCATCGAGACGTCGACGAACTGGCCTTCCCCCGTCGCGTCACGCGCCCGGAGGGCCATCAGAATGCCAACCAGCGCGAACATTCCGGCGGTGACGTCGGCGACGGAGTGGCCGCATCGCGCGAGTCCTCCACCGGGAGAACCGGTGACGCCGATCAGTCCGCAGGAGGCTTGCATGATGAGGTCCATCGCGGGCTCCTCGCGCGAGGGACCGTTCTGCCCGTACCCGGAAATCGAGCAATAGACGAGCCGCGGGTTCGACGCCTTCACCGCGTCGTAGCCGAGACCGAGGCGCTGCATCGCGCCGGGGCGCATGTTCTCGATCAGCACGTCGGCGCGAGCGGCCATCCGAAGGCACAGATCGAGTCCGCGTGGATCCTTCAGGTTGACGGCGGCGGCCTGCTTGCCCGTGTTGAGCCCCAGGAAATAGGAGGCCTCGCCGCCCTGGAACGGCGGACCCCAGGTCCGGCCCATGTCGCCGTGATCGACGCCTTCGATTTTGTAGACGCGCGCGCCATACTGCGCCATGAGCATGGTGCAGTAGGGACCAGCGAGCGCGTGGGAGAAGTCGAGTACAGTGACGCCGTCGAGAGGCCGGTTCAATTCATCAGGCTATCATTCGCGATGTACGATCGGGGCTGGCGGCGGTACACTCTTCTCATGAGCGCGTTGCGGGTCGAGAGGCACACCGTCGAAGAGTATCTGGCGTTGGATCGCGCCGCCGAAGTACCCGGCGAGTACCACGATGGCGAGATGTTCTCCGTCGAGGCGGCAACCCTGAGACACTCCGCCATCTCCCTTCAGGCGAAGCGCAGGCTGACCGAGCGTTTGGAGGGCAAGCCCTGCCGCGTGGTGGAGGAAGTCCGCCTTCGGATCGGCCCCACGAAGTTCGTTTATCCGGACATCATGGTCGTTTGCGGCCAGCCCGCGACGACGGACGAATATCTGGACACGATCACCAATCCGAAAGTCATCGTGGAGATCCTGTCGCCTTCGACCGAGGACTACGACTACGGGACCAAATTCGAGCTGTACCGCCGGCTGCCTTCGTTCGAGGAATACCTGTTGATCGCCCAGGACCGGCCCCGAGTGGAAGTCTTTCGGAAGATGTCCGGCGAGCGGTGGGTTCTCAGCACCTATCGCGGGCTCGATGCCGAAGTGGCGTTGGAGACCGTGGATGTCGCGTTGCGGCTCGCGGAACTCTACGTTGGAGCCGGTTTTCCCGCTGCCGGGGAATGAGCGGTCCAGCCGCCGCGGGCCGCTGTTGCGCCTCGCGACCCACATCTGTGGCATAGCACCCACGGCGGAGAGCTTGGCGCCGTTATCTTCCTCATTCCACGCTTGACGGACGTGGCAGCCGGGTTGCATTACTCTGTACCGCGATGTTTCAGATTCGCATTCACGGCCGCGGCGGACAGGGCGTCGTCTCAGCGGCGGAGATGATCGCGGTGGCCGCGTTCCGGGACGGGAAGCACGCGCAGGCGTTTCCCAGCTTCGGCTCGGAACGGATGGGAGCGCCCGTGATGTCGTTCTGCCGGATTCAGGACAAGCCGATTCGTTCGCGCGAACCGGTGGCGGCGCCGGACGCCGTCATCGTGCAGGACCCGACGCTGCTCCATCACGTCGACCTGTTCGGCGGACTCCAACCCGAGGGCTTCGTTCTCATCAACACCTCGCGCGGATTCGACGAACTGGGACTCGGCGAGTTCGCCGCCGGCTTCCGGCACGACCATTGCCTCACGGTGCCGGCGAGCGATCTGGCCCGCAAACACGTGGGACGCTCGATGCCCAACGTGCCGCTGGTGGCCGCGTTGGCCGCCGCCACCGGAATTGTCACGCTGGAATCGGTGATCGAAGCGATCCGTGAACGGTTTCCGGGCAAGGTGGGAGAAGCCAACGCGGCGGCGGCGCGGGAAGCGTTCGCGGCGGTGGAACAGGAACGGATGGCGCTCGATGCTACGTCAGATTGAAGGATCGCGAGGAGTGGCCGCGGCGCTGGCGATGTGCCGCCCGGAGGTGATCTGCGCTTATCCGATCACGCCCCAAACGCACATCGTGGAGGCGCTCGGCGAGATGACGCGCACCGGCGAACTGCCCGGCTGCGAGTTTATCAACGTGGAGTCGGAGTCCGCCGCGCTGTCGGTGGCCATCGGAGCCTCGGCGGCCGGCGCGCGGACCTACACAGCCACTTCGAGCCAGGGGTTGCTCTTCATGGCGGAGGCGGTCTATAACGCGGCGGGTCTCGGTTTGCCGATCGTGATGACCATCGGCAACCGCGCCATC
>SYLY01000149.1 GCA_005808475.1 Acidobacteriota bacterium | reverse complement strand
CCTTTCAACTCCGGAATGTCCATCAACACGCCGCGAGTGAATATACCGGACTTCGCGTTCCACACCGACAGCTTCGACGCGCCCTTCTCGCCGACCACCTCGCGCCCCGTGCCGTTGTACATCTTGCCGTTCCAGAAGAAATGGCACAGCGCGTCCAGATGCGTGTGCGCCAAGCCGTGATGCGCGACGTTGAACGAATCGCTATGGGCCTGCGCGTTGGGTGTCGACCCGGTTGACAACATCTCGTGCACGAACGGGCGCGGGTTGTCCGTCGCGGTGGACTTCTCGGCGTCGTGCGCCAGCGACACCGTCACCCCTTCCCGCACCAGCTTCGCGGCGGCTTTGCGCTTTGCCGGCGTGATCAGGTTGAGCGACCCTCGCTCGTCGTCCGCGCCCCAGCGGCCCCAGTTCGAGAGGTTCTTCATCCAGTCCTCGAACTGCTTCTGGTTGACGGCGTGGCCGTCCTGGCCGAAGGCGATGGCCGCGCAGGCCACCGAGCGAACGAGATTCTGGAAGGTTCCCATGGCGAATCCCATCCACGATATCGCGATCGCGGGCTCTGGCGCCGCTAACGTCTCCGCGAACGGCGCAAGGCGGCGAGCCCCGCCAGACCCGCCGGCAGCAGCACCGCCGTGGCGGGCTCTGGAGTCAACGTCGCGGCGATCGCCACGCCCGATGTGCCGCGCGCCGGACCTTGGTCGATGAAAACCGAACAGTTGTTGACGCCGGGACAAAGCAGCACGTCGCTCGCGCCGAACATCGCCACGAAAAGCCCGCCGCCCGGAGCCGCCGCGATCTGATTCGGCGCGAACAGGTTGGACTGCGAAATGGAGTCGCAAATTCCGTTGGCTTGGAATGCCGACACCGAACCGGCCGTTGCGCCGTTGGAAACCAGCACCCGCCCCTGGGCGTCGGCGAGCGTGAAAATCGGCGCCGCCAGATTGGTGCTCGCGAAGGTGGTCGCAACCAAGGCCTGCGCGACACGGACGATCAGATCGGAGACGGGAGCGAACGCCGTGCTGGCCAAGTAGAAGTTGCCGTCGGCGGTGGTGGTGACATAGACGTTGCCGGATGGGTCGAACGCGACCTGGAACGGACCGCTCCCGGTGAGCAGCGTCGCGAGCACCGTCTGCGTGCCGGAGACGGTGTCCACTCGATACACACGGTCCTCGCCGAAGGCCGCGATCGGATGCGAACCGCTCGAGTCCACGGCCAGCCCGGCCGGCGTCCGGTAGGTCCCCACAAGGCCCTGCGGGACTCCGGTGACCGGATCGTAGAAGCTCACCTGCCCGTTCACCTGACGGGCTACATATTGGCTGACGCCCGCCCCCGCCCCGGGAACCGCCGACGCATGCTCCGATGGCGGTGACCACCACCCAGTGAAGTGAATCATCCACTCCGCTTTTCCCGGCATTGATTCCCCGTGTTTGCGTTAATCGATAGGTGGGTGTATCGATCCCGAGTATACATCCTTACGCCGGCCGTGGGCGCCGGCGTTAGAATTTCACGAACAGCGAAAACTGCCAGTTCTTGGCTTCCGACTGCGTGTCGGTCACCGTGCCGAACGCCCCACTGGTTGGCGTTCTGTTGGGTGGATTGAAGCTCGCCTGATTGAACGCGTTGTAAAGTTCCGCCCGGAACTGCGCCTTGACGCGCTCGGTGATCGCAAAAGTCTTGAACAACGACCAATCCCAGGCCCGCTGCCCATCGCCGCGGATGCCGCTGAAGCGCAGCGGGAACTGCTGGTAGTTGAATTGAAGTTGCTGGCCGGCGTCCCTGACGAAGCCTTCGGTGGCGAACCAGCGATCCACGCTGCGTCGCGATCCCGCCACCGGCGCAGCCTTGATGTCGCCAACGAACAGGGCGTTGCCGAAACCCAACGGCGGACCCGACTGCACGATCACCACTCCGTTCAACTGCCAGCCGCCCAACAGCAGATCGGCGGCCTTCGGAATCCCCGCTCCAAAGCGGCGTCCCCGGCCAACGGGGATTTCCCAGAGGCCGCTCGCCGAGATCCGGTGCGGCCGGTCCGAGTCGGAGATCACTTCGTAGGGCCGGAGATCGGCGGCGTTCAAATACTCCATCGCCTCCATGAACTTCGACCACACATACGAGACCTGTAGGCTGACCCCGTTCTTCATGCGCCGCTCGGTCCGCAGTTGCAGGGAGTGGTACCAGGAGTAACCATCCGGGGCCACGGCGCTCAGATTGTTGAAATGCGGGTAAGGCCGAAGCAGATTGGTCCGAGTGAGGGTGCGAGGATACGAAGGCGCCAGACCGAAGAAAGGGCTCGGGAACTGTTGCGACAACGAATTGATCGCGGCCGTGTCCCGAACTGGCGACTTGCTCAGATAGGCGATCGGGGTTGCGTTGTAGTCTCGCGAAATCCCCAGACGAGTTCCCCGGTTGGCCACATAGGCGCCTTCCACCAGGAACTGCGCCGGCAGCATGTGCTGCACGCTGAAAGACCAGCGTTGTGAATAACCGTGCTTCAAATTGGGGTCGTAAAAGGAGAAGCCCTGCCCGAGGCTGGTGGCGAGGCCCGCGGCGGAGCCCTGGACGGGAGTCATTCCCTGCGGGAAGGGATTGGCGTTGGTGGCGGCGAAGGTCAATCCATTGTCGAGCGAGGCCTGGATCGGCGTCGCCTGGCTGAAGCCCGTCTGCTGCGGAATTGTGCGGTTCACCCCGATGCTGTCGAAGTAGGTGCCATACCCGGCCCGGATCACCGTCTCGTTGGGCAGCTTGTAGGCCAGACCCACGCGGACCAGGACATTGTCCTTTTCTCCCCGGAACGGGCTCCGGCCATTGCCGCCGGCCGATACGAAGCGCAGCCCCCCCGTGGTCCGGAAGGCCGCCGGCGCGATCTCGGGAATCGGACTTTGCGCGTAGTTGGCGCGCGCTCGCGCCTCGATCGGGTTGGCGCTCGCAAAGTCGTAGCCCTCCACCAGCCGGTCATAACGCTCCGTGATCGGAGCTTCGTACTCGTAGCGAAGTCCCAGGTTCAGCGTAAGTCTGGAGTTGACCCTTCAGTCGTCCTGCAGGAACAGGCCCAGATATTTGTCCTGGAAGGCGCTCGTGGCGGTCCGTTCCATCTGTCCATCCGGAACGCCGAGCAACAGGGAAGCCAGTTCCTGTCCGATGGCGGCGGGAGCCGCGTTGTCGAGCGGTCCGCGGGTGAACGTGGAGGGGTAATTGAGGTCTGGCGAGTTCGCCAGGGGAATGCGGGTGCCGAAGCCCCGGTACAGCCGCGCATCCACTCCATACCTTAGGCTGTGCGCGCCGCGGGCATTCGACAGATTCGCCAGAAGTGTGTGGGTAATGCTGCTGTTGGCGCCGTCGCCGTTGTTCCACTCCGCCAGAGGCGAGTAGGCGCCCGCGCGCACCCGCGGAACCGTGGAGAGCGCGGGATCCACCAGACTGGCCAGCGCCCGGGAGAATCCGAGCGTGGTCAGGTCCGTTCCCTGGGTCTGCCGGGCCTCGCCCTGATCGCCATAGGAAAGCCCGTAGCGGAGGTTTAACACCGTGGCCGGGCCGAGAATCAACACGTCGTCCAATGCCAGTCCCCTCCGGCCGGAGCGAGTGTTGAACCGGGAAACCGGAAGGCCATACCGGTCCTGACCGCTGATCCAGGCGTAGTTGTGAATGCGGAAGAAGACCCGGTGTCCTTCCCGGAACTGATGGTCCAACCGGCCGAAGTGGGTATTGTACTCCTGTTTCCGCACGTCCGAGTAGAAGTGGTTGTTCGTCCCATCGTTCCTTCCCGCCTGATTCGGAGCCGGGTACAGGTTCACGAGGTTCAGCCCCACGGAGTCCAGCATGCTGCTTGGAATGACGTTGCCCGGAATGGGATCGCGTTGAAACCGCCCGCCAGCCGCGGCGCGCGTCGAGAAAGGATTGTAAATCTGATAGCGGCTGCCATTCGGAATGGTTAGCAGCGCGGAGAAGTCGCCAGTCCGCTGCGCCACCGTGGGCACGGTGTTCGTCGATGACGTGGGGCGGCCCCACTGGTTCCCCTCGTAGGCGTAGAACCAGAAGGTCCGGTTCCGCCCGTCGTGGAGCCTCGGAATCCACACCGGCCCGCCGGCCGACGCCCCGTAGCGGTTGTCCTGGTAGACCGCCGGCTTCACGCCGTTGCGGTTCTCGAACCAGTTCGGCGCGTCGAGCGCGGAATTCCGGAACCAGTAGCGGAGTTCCCCGTGCAACTGGTTGGCGCCGCTTTTGGTGCTGATGTTCACGGTCGCCCCGGGCGTATGTCCGAATGTCGCGTCGTAGGGGGAGACCTCCATGCGGAACTCGGAGACGGCGCTCGAAGGCGGAATGAAGGCCACGCGGATTCGCCCATCGCCCAGATCCGCCGTTGTGTTGCTGATGCCGTCGATCTGAAACTCCGTATTGAAGCGCGGGCCGCCCGCTACCGCCATCTGCGAGGTACCGCTCGGGGACGATGCCTTCATCGCCCGAAGGTTGGTCAAGTTCACCACCTGCGGCGAGAGCCGCGTCAGCTCCATCGGATTACCGCCCCGCTGCGGGAGATCCTGAAGCCGGCGCGCATCCATGAACGTCCCCATGCCGGAGGTTCCGGTCTCGAGCAGTGGCGCGGCGCCGCTCACTTCGATCGTCTCGGCGACATTGCCCAGTTCCATCCGCACCGGTAAGTCCAGCGTCTCGCCGACCCGGACTTCCACCTTCTCGATCGAAGTCTTCTTGAAGCCGGTGAACTCGGCGTCCACTTGGTAGACGCCCGGGATCAGGAATGGCAACCGGAACGCGCCGTTCAATCCGGACAACGCGGACGTCACGATTCCGGTTTCGATGTTCCGCGCTCGAAGCCGGGCGCCGGAGACGGAGGCGCCGGATTCGTCGGTCACCCGTCCGGCAATCACTCCTCGGGATTCCTGCGCCGCGGCTCCGATGGCCGTCAAGAGCGCTCCTGCAATCGTCAACCAACGCATTTGGACGGTCCTCCCCTCCTACCGTACCGCGCAACGCCCTCGGCGCGCGCGGCAAGTGGTGGTGGGGTCTTGCCGCTGGCCGCGAGGGCCGAAGATCGACTAAGATTCTTGAAGGTTCCCATGGCCAATCCCATTCACGACATCGTCATCGCCGGCTCCGGCGCCGCCGGCGGCACGCTCGCGGCCCATCTTGCCGCCGCCGGCGTGGACGTCGCGCTGGTGGAGGGCGGGCCGAAGATCGACACGCGCGTCGCCTTCAATACCCACGCGATGCCGTTCCACTTTCCCAATCGCGCGATCCCCACCATGAAGGCCGGCAAGGAAGGCTTCTTCAGCGAACGCGCCCGCGGCGTCGGCGGCAAAACGCTCACCTGGAACGCCGTCGCCTGGCGGTACTCGCAGCGCGACTTCAAAGGCAAGTCCCACGACGGCGCCGGCGAAAACTGGCCCTTCGACTACAAGGACCTCGCCCCCTACTACGACCGCATCGAACGCGAGATCGGAGTCTGCGGCAACCTCGATGGCCTCGAGGATCTGCCCGACGGCGTCTTTCTGCCTCCCGTCCCCATGAAGTGCACCGATGTCGCCGTGAAGAACGGAGCCGCCAAGCTCGGCGTCAAGGTGATCCACGTGCGCAAGGCGACGCTCTCCCGTCCCAGGGGCGGCCGTCCGGCGTGCCACTACTGCGGCAACTGCATGGCCGGTTGCGACGTCGTGGCCAAGTACAACTCCGCCGACGTGCACATCGCGCCCGCCATGAAAACGGGCAAGCTCACCGTGTATCACGACTCGATCGTGCGCGAAGTGATCGTCAACCAGGAGAACCGCGTCACCGGGGTGCGCACGCTGAATCGGGAGACGAAAGCCGAAGGCGAGATCAAGGGCCGCGGCGTCGTGGTCTGCTGCGCCTGCGTGCAGAGTGTGTCGCTGCTGCTCATGTCGAAGTCGCGGCTCTATCCGAACGGACTCGCCAATTCCAGCGGCCAATTGGGCAAGCACTTCATCCCGCACTTCACCGGCGGCGTCCAGTGCTTTCTGAAAGACTTCATCGGCAAGCCGCCGGCCAACGACGAGGGCTTCCTCGACCACGCCTACGTGCCGTCGTTCATGCATTCGCGTAAACGCGACTACGCGCGCAGCTTCGGCGTTCAGTTCAACTATCAGAACCGCCGCTCCACCGGCTGGACCCGCTCGATCCCCGGCTTCGGCAAGTCGTACAAGCAGGCGGTCACGGACCGCTATCCGGCGTTTCTCACTTTCTCGCCCTACGGCGAGATGCTGCCCAACGCGAAGTCGTTCATCGACCTCGATCCGTCGGTCAAGGACGCCCACGGCCTGCCCGCCGCGCGCCGTCACGTCTGGTGGGGATCCAACGACCTGAAGATCTTCGCCGACATGATCGAGTGGAGCAAGCGCATTCTCGAATCCACCGGAGCCGAGATCCTCTCGGTGAGCGACGAGCCGCGCACCAATCACGAACTCGGCGGCGCGCGCATGGGCGAAGACACGCGGACTTCGGTGGTCAACTCGTTCTGCCAGACGCACGACGTCAAGAACCTGTTCGTCGTCGACGGCGCGGTCTTTCCTTCGGCATCCGAGAAGAACCCAACCCACACAATCATGGCCCTGGCCGCCCGCACCGCGGAACATATTCAAGAGCGGCTGAAGAAGGGGGGACTGTAATGGCAAAGCCCGAAGAGCGGCGCGAGGCGCTCAAAATCATCGGCGCGATCGGCTCCACCTGCGCGTTTCCCTTCTCGGCCGACGAGCTCTACGCGCAGCACCAGCACGACGGGCCCGCGGCCACCTTGCCGTCGCAGCCCTCGTTCTTCACCAAGGATGAATTCGCCGCCATCTCCCGCCTCGCCGATCTGATCATTCCCGCCACCGGTACGCCGGGAGCCCTCGCGGCCGGCGTCCCTGCCTACATCGACTACGTGGTGTCCCGCAACCCGGCGGCCCAGACGCTGCAGCGGCAAGGCCTGGCTTGGCTCGATTCGCACTGCGGGAAGCTCCACGGCAAGCGCTTCGCCGAGCTTGGCGAGGCCCAACAGATCGCGGTCCTCACGCCGCTGCTCGAGGCGGCGGACAAGGCTCCGCTACCGGCCGGGCCCCGCACCGGCGGGTTGACGCCGCGGCCGGCCTGGAAGGCTTCCACCGGGGTCAAGTTCCTGCACGCGGTGAAGAGCCTGACCGCCGACGGATTCTTCACGTCGAAGGAAGGTCTGGTGGAAACGCTGCGGTATCCGGGCAACACGGCGATGGCCGAGTTCCCCACCTGCATCCACGAGCACTGACCGCCGAGAGCTGAGCGCTGGACTATCATTGGAGGTCCCCTCCGGCATGCCCTCTTCAAAACGCTGGTGGATCGCCGCTCTTCTCTTCGCGTCCACCACGATCAACTACCTCGACAGGCAGACCCTTTCGGTCCTGGCTCCATCGCTGAAGCTCGAGTTCCAGTGGACCAACACGGATTTCGCCTGGGTCGTGATGGCGTTCCGAGCCTCCTACGCGCTCGGCCAAACCTTTTGTGGCCGCCTGCTCGACCGCATCGGCGCGCGCGCCGGTCTCCTGTGGACCGTCGGATTCTACTCCGCCGCCGCCATGGCCACCTCCATGGCCACCGGACTCGCATCCTTCGCCTTCTTCCGCTTTCTACTCGGGGCGGGCGAATCCGGCAACTGGCCTGGCGCGGCGAAAGTTGTCGGACGCTGGTTCCCACCTAAGGAACGCGGACTCGCCGTCGCCATCTACGACTCGGGCTCGGCCATCGGCGGAGCCGTCGCCCCCTTCCTTGTGCTCGGGCTCGCCGCCGCGTTCGGATCCTGGCGGCCCGCCTTCATCGTCATCGGAGCGCTTGGCGTACTGTGGATGCTCGCCTGGCGGCGCGTCTATCCGCCCGATCCGCCGTCCGTCCCCGGAACTCCCGCCGCGGAGCCACGCCCATCCGCCCGCGAGTTGCTCCGCATGCGAACCACGTGGGGCATCATCCTCGGACGCGCTCTCACCGATCCCGTCTGGTTCTTCGTCTCCGACTGGTTCGCCATTTTCCTCGTCTCCAAGGGCTTCCGTCTGGCCGAATCCGCCGCCGGGTTCTGGGTTCCCTTCCTTGCCGCGGACCTCGGCAACTTCGCCGGCGGATGGGCCTCCGGGTGGCTGATCCGGCGCGGCTGGCCAGTCACGCGCGCTCGCAAGGCGGTGATCGCCGCGGGCGGCCTCGGCATGACGCTGCTCATCCCCGCTGTATCGGCCACCGGCTTTCTTCCCATCGTCTCCCTGTTCGCCATCGCCACGTTCTCCTACGCCGCGCTATCCACCATGGTCCTGACCCTGCCCGCCGACCTCTACCCCGATCGCGCCGTGGCCTCCGTCAGCGGATTCAGCGGCGCCGGAGCCGGTCTCGGAACCATCGCCTCCACCTTCCTGATCGGGCGTGTCGCCGACCACTATTCGTTCGCCCCCGTGCTCATCGGCGCTAGCCTGATTCCGCTCGCCGCCGTCGCCGTGACGCTGCTGCTCGTGCGGACCGAGGCGGTATCATTTCACTATGCACGGAGCGGCGCGGAGACCGGCGGCGAACCTCGCTGAGCCCCTCCGCGTGGCCGGGAGAACGGATTGACCGCTCTCGTCGAGCCCAGCCTGCCTCTCCTGGTCGACCTCCGGCAGGCCAAGCCCGATTTGCTCGAGCCGCTTCTCGCCGAGGAAGTAGAGCTGTGGGCGGCCAACCTCGACTGGGATTTCCGCGCCTCGGCGGAACTCATCCTGCGCTTCATACGCATGCAGTCGCTGAGCGGCTATGCGCTGCTCGACGGCGAACGCGCCATTGGCTACTGCTACTACGTGCAGGAGGATGAAAAGGGGCTGATCGGCGATGTGTTCGTCGGCCGCCGCGATATTGGCGCCGGCGACCACGAGGTTCGCCTGATGGCCGCCGCCCTACGCGCCCTTGCCGCCACTCCCTTCGTCCGCCGCGTGGAGGCGCAGTTCATGATGCTGTCCCGAGCGGCTCGCGCCCGGATGCCCTTTCCCGGCCTCATGAAGCACTTCGAGCGCCTTTTCATGACCGCGGGAATCGGCCGCTTGCGCCAGCTTCCCGCCGGGCCCGGCGCGGTCCGCGCCGAATACTACACTTGGCACGAACGCGAAATGGACGCCGCCGCGCGCCTCATGTCCGCGGCCTACGCCCGTCACGTCGATTCCAAAATCAACAACCAGTACGGCTCGCCGGCGGGAGCCCGCAAGTTCATCGCCAACATCCTCGAGTATCCTGGATGCGGCAGCTTCTTCGAAGCGGGCTCCGTCGTCGCGCTCGACATCGCCACCGGCCGCCTGATCGGAGTGTGTCTGGCGAGCCTGGTCGCCTTCGATGTCGGCCACGTCACGCAGGTCTGCGTGGCGCCGGAAGTGCGCGGTTCCGGGATCGGCTACGAGATGCTGCGCCGCTCCATCGCGGCCATGGAGCGCCACGGCTGCCGCGCGGTGAGCCTCACCGTCACCGCCGCCAATGTCGACGCGGTGCGCATGTACGAGCGCATGGGCTTCGCCACTCGCCGCGTCTACGAGGCGTTCGTCTGGGACGGAGTCGGCAAGTGAGCAAAGAGAGGACAGCGGCATGAATCGGCGCGATTTCGCGTGGACCCTGGCTGGCGGGCTTTCGGCCGCGCCTGACCTGCGAATCGATGTCGACCGGATCACCTCCGGCCCGAATCACCGAAACGAAGTTGGCGGCGCTGCATGGAACCGCCGCCTGCGACCGCGGAGGTGCGGTGAGTTATGGCAACAGCGAGTCCACCGCGATCGGCCCGGCCCCGGCTTTGTCCAGTATCAGCGGAACGAACTCGCCCGTGACGTAATCGCACCGGACGGTGTAGTCGCCGCCGGAGGGCTCGCTGTACGCCTCGATCCGCATGTCCACCAGATTGGCGATCCAGTACACGGGAATCCCCGCCTGGGCGTACATCCACCGCTTCACGGACCGGTCGCGGGCGAGCGACGAGTCCGCCACCTCTACCACCAAACCCACTTCGCTCGCGCCGGGATGCCGGTGGCCGTAGTCCTCTAGCTTGCCTCGCACAATCAGGATGTCCGGCTCCGGCTCGCTGTCCCCGAGCGTTACCGCGTCCTGATTCCTCACGTGCCACGAATTCGGCGCGGCGCGGCTCAGCGCCAAGTCGATCTTCCGGTTACACAGGCTGTGCGGAGGGTGCTTCGACATTTTTGCCTCTAGCCGTCCGTGGATCAACTCGACTTTGTCGTCCGGGCCCAGGATTCCCTTCGCGATCATCGCGTGGTACTGGTCCACGCTGATCGGAAACGACGCCAAGAGCGCTGCCATGCGAAGTCCTCCATCACCATTCTAGCCGGCCTCAGTCAAGGCAACAGCGAGTCAACCGCGATCGATCCGGCCCCGGCGTCGTCGAGCACCAGCGGAACGAACTCGCCCGCGCGTAATCGCGCCGGACGGCTCGGTCTGCGCCTCGGTCCGCATGTCCACCAGATTGGCGATCCAGTACACGGGAATCCCCGCCAGGGCGTAATCCACCGCTTCACGGACCGGTCGCGGGCGAGCGACGAGTCTGCCGCCTCCACCACCAAACCCACTTCGGCTCGCACCGGGATGACGGAAGCGGTGGTTCCCGTGCGGCCACGAACGGCCATCACATCCGGTTCGGGCTCGCTGCCGGCAAGCGTGACCGGGGGGTGACTCGTCACCCGCCACCGAACGGAGAGTGCGCGTACGATCTCACCGCTTCGGCCACGCCAGATGTTTGTGAAGGAAGTCGTAAGCCCCCACCCCATGGACCTGGTGCGGACCCTTGAAATACTCGATCTCCGTCCGCTCCGGCAACCCCAGATACGCATAGAACCGCCGCACCTTGGCGAACTCCGCCGACACCCACTCGTCGATCCCCACTCCGTCGGCATGCCCGCGCTCCACCATGAAAGGCCGGGGCGCGATCAGCATCGCCATTTCCGCGTAGTTGAACGTATGCCCCAGATTGAACTCGAGCATGTCGTACTCCTGCGTGAACATGTAACTGAACGGATAATCCGTGGAAACCACCTTCCACACCCACTCGTTGAAATCGCCCGAGCAGATCGACAGCGCATACCGCGTCACCACCGCCGGCACGCGCATCGCCGTCTTTCCTCCATAGGAAAGCCCATAGAACCCTATGCGCGACTTGTCCACCATCGGCAGCGTCTCGAGCCAGTCGATGATCCGTTCGTGCTGCCCTATGATGAAGCTGAACAGCGATAGTTTCACCGGATTCGCCTTTCGCATCAGGATCCGGAACGTCTCCATCCCGATGTACGGATTCTGCGGCGCGAACACGATGAACCCGCGCTCGGCCAGCTCCGCCGCGAAGTTCCGGTAGATCCCCCGGGTCCGCTCGTCGCCGGCCTGCACGACGTCTTGCGGCCGCCCCTCCAGCCCGTGCTGGCAAACCACTACCGGCCGCCGCTCTCCCGGCTTCAGGTCCTTCGGCAGTAAGAGAATCCCGTAAGCGGAGATTCCGTTCCAAACGGGGATCGACACCTCGTATCCCCTGTAAGCCGGCGTATCGTAAATCGGCCGGGTCTCCGCCGCCAACGCCTCGGTGGGCGGCGGCATCTTGCCCTGCGACTCGCTCCAGAACTCCGCGCGGTACGCCTCCACGCCCTGCCGGAACTTGTCCAGGTCCCGCGGTTCCAGCCGCGACATGTACTGCTTCCGCTTGAACTCGGAGAGCCGCATCAGCTTCTGCGTGAACTCCACCATCTGGCGGAACTGCCGTTCCAGCCGCGCCCCCGTGTTCGGCGCATATCCGCCGAACCGCGCCGGACCGCCATCCGCGGCCAATCCCAAGCTCATCGCTTCGAGCAACGCCGCGAGCGCCGCCTCGCCTCCCGGACCGCCTTCCACCAGCCTCGCCCGCACGCCCGGATACCGCGCCGCCCGCTCCACCTCGCTCCTCACATCGGAAAGAGGCGGCGTCGTGATCGCCCCCGATGCCGCTCCCCGCCGGCCCTCCCGCTCCGGCGGTGGGCCGCCAATCTCCGGGTGCGCCGACGCCTCCACCACCAGCGGCCGCGGCGCGATCAGCCCCGCCAGCTCCGCGTCCCCGAAGTGCTCGAGCTGCGACCAGATATTCCGGTAGAGCGGCTCCTTCCACACCACCTTCCCGCGCGCCTGAAAGTAACCGCTGACCAGCGCCGCGTCGATCCGTGGATCCAGCGCCGCCGCGATCAGCGCCACCATCCCGCCTTCGCCGTAACCCGCCACCGCGATCGGAGCCTTCGGCTGCCGGGCCATCCAATCCACCGCCGCCATTACTTTCTGCGCCTCGTAACCCACAATGTGGCGGCCCATCTCGTACGCCATGCGGTGGATGAACTCGCGATGCGGCTGATTGGTGTACCGGATCGCCGGATTGCCCGAATGCGTGTCCGCCCTGTCGATCATGGTGGGGATCAGCACCAGGCATCCGCTTTCCGCCAGCCGCCGCGCGAATCCCCGCGCCAGCGCTTCCGGCGTTTGATCGGCGTCCGGCAGCGCCACGACATAGGCCCGCGCCGTTCCGCGAGGTCGCAGCAGCAGCCCCTCGGCGTCCATGCCGTCCAGCACCGGCCACCGCGCCGCGAAGATCTCGTAACCCGCGCCCGCGCCCATCTTCGCGTCGTGCTGGAGAGTGGCGTCCAGCACGGGCGCGTCGTATGGAACCCGCGCGTCCACGGCGCCCACCAGCCGCCCCAGTAACTCCCGGCCGCCAGGCCCGGGCGCGCCGCGGCGCGTGGCCGAACTCGCCAGCCGCCCGTCCAGATAACGCCCGATATCGGCGACCATTTCCATCGCCAAGTCGCCCTGGCGCGTCAAGGGCCGTGTCCCGGCCAAAGGCTGCGCGGCCAACTCCGCGCATAGGATCAAACTACAAACGAAGCCAGTCCGCATATACCTTAGTGAAACTCCATCCCTCTGGACGCGCGGCCACACGCACGTTCGCGCCCTTGTATTCGTCCCCCGCCGCCGGAGCCCCCATGGGCGTCCGGGGATCCACCACCCACACCGGCCGCGTGCCCATGGCGCTCGCCAGGTCCGGCAAATCGTAATCGCGCAGCACGCCCGGGACCACCACGTCGAGCACCCCTTCGTGCTGCGCCGCCGTCGCGATGGCCAGATACGACGTCACCGCCCGCTCCACCGCCGCCTTGGTCACCTTCCGATCCAGCGCCGCCGCGTATAGCGCGACTACGCCGCCGTTCCCCTTGCCGAACACCGATACCTGCCCGCCATCCACCTCCGGCCGCGACCGCAGATACGCGAGCGCCCGCAGCGCGTCGTTCACCTGTAAGCCCGGCAGATACCGCCCGACCAAGAATCCGCGCATGTAAGTCTGATACGAGCCCGAGTACCCGCCGCCCCCACGCGGCGACCGGCCCGTCTCGCCCCATCCGCGCGGATCGATCGACAGCACCACGTGGCCCGCCCGCGCCAGCGCCTCGATGTCTCCGCCCGGGGCCGCGTCCGCCGACTTGCCCGCCGCGTTCACGTACAACACACCCGGTTTCTTCGCCGAACCCGCCGCCGGCAGGAACGCCAGCGCCGGGACCGGAACCTCGCCGTCCAGCAACAGCCGCTCGATCCGGTAGCCGTCGCGCCCGGTCTCGCCCAGCTTCTTCGCCGCCGGCGCCACCGGCTCCTCGATCGACAGCCGTTTCCGCGCCAGTTCCACCGTGTTGGCGCCCTTCGCCGCCGCCCGTCCCGCGTGCTGCTCCCGCGCCAGCTTCGCGTTCAGCGACGAGACGGTTTCGCTCCCGCCGGACGTTGCCAACTGGCCCGTCGCGGTCGCCTGCAGGCTTGCCGCCGGCTCCACTTCGATCTCCGGCTCCACGCCCTCGTCGTCCCGCCCGTTGAGCCACTTCTCGAACCACCGGTAAGTCGCCTCGCGCCGCGGCTTGGACCACCCGTGGCCGTCGTCGTACTCGAACATGTCCACCTTGTCGCGGGCCCCCGCCGCCTCGAACACGCGTTGCATTTCGGCGAACGTCGCCCGCGCCCCTTCGATCGGGAAGAAATCCCGGATCGCGGTCATCATCTTCACCGGCCGCGGCGCCATCGCGATCAGGAAATCGGGGAAATCCAGCTCCCGCGCGAGGAAGGAATCGAAGACCTGCTCGGCGTCCTGTGGACCGCCCGCGAACCACTGCTTCTCCCAAGACGTGATGTAGCACGAAGGCGCCGCCGCCGCCAGCCGCGGCTCGAGCACCGCCAGATAGGCGCTCTGCGTGCCTCCGCCCGAGTTACCCGCCACGGCGATGCGCTTCGGATCCACATCCGGGCGCGTCACCAGATAGTCCACCGCTCGGATGCCGTCCCAGACCTCGTACCGCGCGATGTTGGTCCCGGTAAGCAGGCACTGGATGCCCGCCATGGTGTGCTCGCGCGTCCCGATACCCACGCGCGATTTGCCCGTCGCCGCGTCCCAAAACTCGCTGCGTTCGCCCTGGCCCGGCGGATCGTAGGCGAGCACCAGCATCCCGCGGCGCGCCATGCCGATCCAGCCCATCTGATAGAGCGCCGCCGCCTTGCCCACGTCGGAATGACCGGCCACGCCCAGCACCGCCGGGAACGGCCCCGGCTTGCCCGTGGGCACATACACGTTCGCGGTCACCCGGAATCCCGGCATGCTTTCGAAGACCAGCTTTTCCACGCGGTAACCGTTCCGCTCGAACGATCCGGTGATGCGCGCGTGGAGCGGCGTTTTTGCGGGCCAGCCGCCGAGCGAGGCCAGGATCGTGTCGTGGACGTAGGTCTGCCGCTGGCGGACCTGCTCGGCAGTCCGGATGCGGGCCACCTTTTCGGCGCGCGCCTTCCAATGGCCGGCGGCGATGGCGCCATACCAGTCGTCGAGCGCGCCCGCGAGCTTGGGGTTGACGTTCAGCGACTCCTGCGCGAGCAGGGGCGCGGCCAGAAGGAAATAGAGCCGGTGCATGGGCTCTAACTTATCACGACTGGGGCCGTGCGGTCTTGGACCCGCGCGATGCCGAGGCCAAGTGCAATCCGCTCGCGGCGGGTGAACCCCGCCGGAAGCGCCGTTGCGTGGCTGCCTTGACGGACTCCGGTTATCCGCTGCCGCGTCGTCAGTATTGCTTGGTCGTCATGATCTTCTCCTTTTCGTTTCGGCCGCCGGTGAATCACAACCCGGACAAACACGGACGATTTTCCTTGTCCGGGTTCGCCGATCACGTATCTGATTGAAAGATAACCGGTTGTGCGCTTTTCCCATCCCGGACACAAGCCGGACAACCCGGAGAGACGGAGCCAGGCCCTCGGGCCGGAATCGCCCCACCCGAATTCAGCGGCTCCGCGGCGAGTCATGAACCCGGACAAACACGGACGATTTTCCTTGTCCGGGTTCTCCGGTCACGGATCTGATTGAAAAATAACCGGTTGTTCGCTTTCCGCATCCTGGACACAAGCCGGACAACCCGGACAAACCGGCCCCCTGCCACGCCATCGAGCGACGTCGAGGCCCGATATCGAGCAACAGCGAGGCAAAGCGCGGTCCACGGAGACAATGATAGGGGCGGGGAACCGGGACGCGAGCGGACGACCGCGGCTTCCGAGGGGAGGTTGGCCGCAAGTGATTGATAGCAAGGGAAATCGAGTTGCAGCCTTTTTCGGTGAATCGCGGAACGGTTTCCCGGAGGCGTGACGGCCCCGCGGAGAAGATGGAGGTTGCCAACGGAGGATCGTGGAGCGCCCGGGCGGAGATCAAAGCTGAAATCAAGCGCCTGGACATCAGTAGCCACGCGCAAGACACTGTTCCTGCGAGTATGGCTCGAGCGTTAGTAGCGATCGCGCAGTCAGGGCGGATTTCAGTTGCCGGTACATCTCGTCTCGTTGTCCTGGCGAAAAGCCATCGAACGGACTGAGCGCTTGCGGGCACCAGCGAAATGCCGTTCCTCGGGGGTATTGGAAGAGCTTTTCCTCGAGGGCGTCGAGGGTGGGTGCTTTGTATCCACCAACACGAAAGGCGGGCGGATAAATCCAGCCGCCGTCGTAGACGTCGACGATCAGGGCGCCGGAGCCGCGCGGTTGAGACCATTGCTCCCGGCATGACTCATCGAGGCAAAATGCGCTCAGGCGCCGCCTCCTGGGTTCATCGAGGAGCCATGACTTCGCGGAAGCGATCCCCCGAAACAACTCGGAACCCAAGAGGCTTTCCGGATTGGGCGCTCCTCCGGTGATCGGGTGGACTTCGAACTCCGACGTCCTGCCGCGCCAACGTTGGCTCCATGATTCGAGACGCTTCCATAGGAACGGCTCCGCCGCCGCGCTGCCGTGCTCACCAAGGGCTCGAACCGCGGATGCGGCGATCTCCGGATCGGGATCATCGAGTAAAAGGATCGCCTGAGCTTCGAGTACCGGCTTCCAGACGATTCGCGCCACCTCGTCCAGCGGGAAGCGACGACATCCACGTCCCTTGGGGTTCGCGAGAGCGTGCCGCGGAAGTCCGTCAGCAGATCCAGGTCCAGAAGCGGGGAGTATCCGAACAAAGTAGGCGATGAACAACAACTCCTCGACGCACGGCCAGGATTCCGAAAGGTAGCTCCCGCGCATCGCGCCCGCAATCTCCGCGCTGCCAAACTTGGCGATCAACGGCAACGCGCCAACTTCGCCATGGGCCAGCCAGCCGGAAAAGGCTCCATCGGCTTCCGGCAGATCCTGTGCCTTCATTTCCCGTGCCGCGAATCCCGGGAAACGCGGCTTGCCGCTGGCGAGATCCGCGGCGACAATCCGCAGCGGCTCTTCCGGCGAGAGCTCATGGAGCCGCCGGAGCGCTCTCCCCGCGATTGCCTCGTCCGTTCCCCATACCTGTAGAGACATCGCACTCTTGGGCCAGTCCACGGGCTCAGCGTGGCTAATGACCGATCGCAAAGCAGGGATCATCTCCGGACCACGCACCAAATCCCACTTCTTCCCCAGCAGCTCAGACTGCCGCTCCTCAGGAAGGGACGCGAACCGCGCGATCAATTCGGCGCGGGATAGTCCGTAGTCGTCTGGCGGAACGAGGAACGCGGCCTTGGCCTCGGCCGGCGCAATGGCGTCACCCGAGAGTTTCCGTGCCGCCTTGTCCTTGGCCGCGACCGCCGGAATCAGACGAACCGCTTCGGCATGTACGAGTGCCGTGAATCGCTTGTACCTTTGCTCCGCTTCGGCCCGGAGCTTCATCATGTCCATGCCGTCCGGCATCTGCCACGCATACATGGGGAGAGCCTTCGGCGCGTCTTTCCGTACGAACGTGAAAAGCGCTCGCAACCGGATATCCCACTGGGTAATGGGGGTTGTTCGGTCCGCGAGGTAGCGATCTTAACCTGACTTTCGCAGTTCGCGGCGTTTTGGGGCGTTTTCGGGGTCCGCCGCAGGATTTACAATTGGCTAAGTTCAATGCTTGTAATGCGTGTTCTGTCCGGCCCGTCGAAAAAGTGCTTGAAAAACTCAGGGTGAAGACCTT
>SYLY01000148.1 GCA_005808475.1 Acidobacteriota bacterium | reverse complement strand
GCGGCTCCTCGGAGATGTCCCGCATCGACTACGACGCCGCGCCTCGGATTCGGCCCGGCGGCGCTCGCAACGCGACTCATGCTAACTTGCACCACGGGCTGCTAGGGCATGAAGCGGTACCCGACGCCGTGAACGGTGAGAAAATGCCTCGGGATGTTCGGATCGGGTTCGAGTTTCTGTCGTAGCTTGACGACGTGAGCGTCCACGGTGCGTGTATTGGGGAATGATTCGTACCCCCAAACGGAGTTGAGGATCATATCCCGGGTGAGCGGCCGATCGGGATTCTGCAGGAAGTAGACCAGCAGGTTGTACTCGGCCGGAGTGAACTTAATCTCGTCCTTGCCTCGTTTGACCGAACGGCGGTCGAGGTCGATTTCGGTATCGGCGAACTTGAGCACGGCGTGCGCGTCGGCGGAAGCGCGCCGCAGCACGGCGCGGATTCGCGCCAGCAGTTCCCGGCGGCCGAACGGCTTGACCACGTAGTCATCGGCCCCCATCTCGAGCAGGATGACCTTGTCGACTTCCTCGCCGACCGCGCTCAAGACGATGATCGGCGTCTGCACCTGTGCCGAACGGAGCTGCTTGCAAATTTCGATGCCGCTCATGCCCGGAAGGCGCAGATCCACGATCAGCAGATCCGGTTTGAGCGTCAGCGCCCGCTCGTAGCCCGTGCGGCCGTCGGAAGCCGAGGCGACGCGGAAGCCCTCCTGCTCGAGCATCACCGCGATCGTGTCTTGAATCCCCTCGTCGTCGTCGATCACCAGAATCGTTTGCATTGATCCCGCGCCACCCCAAACGCCCCACCGCCCTGGCGCGCCTCCTCCGAAGATTGTACAGGATTAATCCGGCAAGTCGCTGATACCGCGCAACTATCGACGGGTTCGCGGCATCCCTAGAGAGGGACTGGTACGATAGGAGATCGCGCACCAAAATGGCATCGAACATCCGAAACACGACATCGATTCTCGCATTGACCGCGGCGGCCGCGTTCGGCCAGTACAAGCTGGAACCCGGCGGCGCGCCTCCCGCCGAATTGGCTGCTCCCATCGCGGCGGAACTCCAGCCGGCCGGCCACAAGGTGATCGGCAAGGACGGTAAGGTGCTGTGCGAAATCTGGATCCGCAAGGCCGCGCAGACGGGCGCGCCTACCACGGAGACGGACGTCACGTTCAAGACGCTGACCTTCGGGTCGGTAGTCGGTGCGATTTCGTTTCCCGGAAAAGGTGAGGACCGGCGGGGGCAACCCCTCAAGGCGGGAGTCTACACGCTCCGATTCGCGCTGCAGCCGGTGAACGGCGACCATCAAGGTGTCGCCCCACAGCGCGACTTCCTGGCGCTTGCCCCCGCCGCCGCGGATACCGACTCCAAGCCGGTGACCAACGTCGACGCGCTGATGAACCTGTCGCGCAAGGCGTCCGGCAATCCGCATCCGGCCGTGCTGAGCATGTGGAAGGTGGAAGACGCCGACTTCAAACCGGGGTTCTCCCAAATGGGCGAGCATGACTGGGTCCTGCAGGTGGCGGTGGGCGACGCCAAGGTCGCGATCGTCCTGGTGGGCAAGGCCGAAGGCTAAAGCCAAACGGCACAGGACCTTCGACCGGTAGTACAAACGGACCGCCAGGGCTATGTTGGAGATCTCATGGCCCGCCCCGATCTCCCCGTTCACTACGTCCTCTATTTCTACCTCGCCTGGTTCGTGTTCCGCACGGTTGTTCCGCGGTTGGATCGCGTCGACGAGAGTGAGGATCAGCGGGATCGTTTCAACAGGCCGATCAGGTAGCGCTGCCACAGTTCCGCGTGGGTGTGGCTGCCATGACCGAAGGTGGAGGCGGTGGCCGGCATCACGATCGCGCGGCCGCGCTTCACGCTCTTGATCTCCCGCTCGAGGATGCGCAGGTCCGGCGGGTTGATCGGATCGTCGGCGAAGTTCACCGCCGCCACCGCCGCCGTGATCTTGCTCAGTCCGGGCCGGGGATCGTAGTCGTGCGACGCGTCCACCTGATAGATGGTGTCGTTCGGATCGGTTTGGCGCAGAGCCTTGCGGTGTTCCTCGAACACCTGGAGCGCTTTTTCGCGGGTGGGTCCCTTGGCCTGGAGCTGCAGCGGATTCTGGCCCATCAGGTAGAGGATGTAGTTGACCGCCTTCGACGCCGCCAGCGGCGCGGTGTAGTTGCCGGAGTCGTAGGCGGGGTCGCTGCGCAACAGGTCGATGACCTGTTGCCTCCAGACGAGGTTCCGGCCCGTGATCGGGTGGGGAAGGCACGCGAGCGGCATGAGAGCGTCCGCGTATCCGGGATGCTCGGTGCCCCAGACCCAGGCGTGCATGCAGCCCATCGACGTACCGAGGATCAGCCGCAGCCGGTTCACTCCGAGCGCCTCCTCGAGCATCCGGCGCTGGGCCTCCACCATGTCGAGGTAGCCGTATCGCGGGAATTTCGCCCGCAACCCATCGCTCGGTTTGGTGGATTTGCCGTGGCCGAGGTTGTCGGGAATCACGACGAAGTACTTCGCCGTATCCAGCGGCTGACCCGGCCCGAAAAGCTCGCCCTTGAAGTATTCACGGGTGACGAAGCTCTCGCCGGAACCGCCCGTGCCGTGGAGGATGAGAACCGCGTTGGTGGCGCGGCCGGAGCCATCCTTGCGGAGTTCGCCCAGTGAGCGGTAGTGGATGCGGATTTCGTCCAGCCGCTCGCCATTGCGGAAGCGGAAGTCGCGTAGCGTGGCGTCGCCCTCACCGGCGAGGCAGGCAGCGGCCGAGATGGCGGCGAGCCGGGCGAGTCGCGTCATTCTGGAATTGTACCGGTTCAGCCGGCCGGGTGGACGCGAGCCGCTTCACCGAGCGCCGGCGCCACCGTCACGCCGCTTGCGCCGTCGCATAGACTCGCCCGGAGGCGTCCGCCACCGGCCAGTTGCGGTGGGGCCGGATCGGCGACCACGACGCGGCCGGGCCGTCGAGCGCCTCGTCCCAGTCGCGGTCCTGCAACAGCAGAAATCCCCGGTTGGCATAGAGGAGCGAGCCTTCCGCCGCCCGCACGGCCAGGGCGAACGGAGCCTGGAAGATCCGCATGGCCAAGTCGGCGGTGGAATTCGGCGAGTCCACCAGGGGCTGGCCGGTCTGGCATTGGTAGCTACGAGCGGCGTCCTCGAGCAGGGCGGCTCGCGTGAAATCGATAGCGGCCAAGGGCATGCGCGCGGCCTCGGCCTGACCCGCGAAACTGTCGACGGTGCTAGCAGCCCGTGGTGCAAGTAGCATGGCCGCGCGCAACCATGACACGGCCGCGGCGGCGGCCATGGGCGGCAAACGCCAATGCGCGGAGCCTGTGTTGCAAGTCCAACGCGCCCAGTGGGTTGTGGCGGCGCCGGGCCGCTTCCTTCGTTGCGGCTCCTGGGAGATGTCCCGCATCGACTGCGACGCCGCGCCTCGGATTCGGCCCGGCGTCGCTCGCAACGCGACTCATGCTACTTGCACCACGGGGCTGCTAGGCATGGTCCACCATGAGTACCACCCGCGGTTCGGCCCGCGTGGTTTATAATTGACCGGTTCGATGCAGATACGAATCAAGCGCGTTCACCCCGATGCTGTCCTACCCCGTTATGCCCACGGACCCGCCGAGGATGCCGGCATGGACCTGCACGCGGTGGAAGCGGCGGTGCTCCAACCTCGCGTTCCGCGAACGGTGGCGACCGGGCTGGTGGTCGAGATCCCACCGGGATTCGAAGGGCAGGTCCGGCCTCGTAGCGGACTGGCGTTGAAGCACGCCATTTCGATACCGAACGCGCCGGGCACCATCGATCCGGGCTATCGCGGCGAGATCCGGGTGATTCTGCTGAACCTCGGGAACGAGCCCTACGAGGTCCGTCCCGGCGACCGGATCGCGCAGTTGCTGGTGAAGCGCTATGAAACGGTGGAGTGGGACGAGACCGAGCCGGGCGAATCGGCGCGCGGCGAAGGGGGATTCGGCTCGTCGGGCCGGTAAGCCGGCGAACCTGCCGCCGCCGGGCGGAAACGGAGCTTGTTGCCTGTCAGTACCCGTTGGGGAAGAGAGGCTTGATGGAGTCGTCGATGCACTTGTTGACCTGCTCCATGTCGAAGAAGGCGTCGTCGGGATCGGAGAATTTGCAGAAATACTCCTGCTGAATCCAGTCATGGCCTTTCAGGCGTTTTTGACGCGCGATTTCTTCCTTCGAGATCAGGGGCGAGTCGTCCGCCGTGGAGAGGACG
>SYLY01000147.1 GCA_005808475.1 Acidobacteriota bacterium | reverse complement strand
GCGAGGAAGGACGCGGCTGAGCAGGCTGCCAAGTTAACGTCGGAGCGCGACGCGGCGGAGAAGGTGCTCCAGGCGGAATTGGCGGGCGCGAGGAAGGACGCGGCTGAGCAGGCTGCCAAGTTAACGTCGGAGCGCGACGCGGCGGAGAAGGCTCTCCAGGCGGAATTGGCGAGCGCGAAGAAGGACGCGGCTGAGTTCGCTGCCAAGTCGGCAGCAGAGCGCGACTCGGCGGAGAAGGCGCTCCAAGCGGAATTGGCGGGTGCGAGGAAGTACGCGGCTGAGCAGGCTGCCAAGTTAACGTCGGAGCGCGACGCGGCGGAGAAGGTGCTCCAGGCGGAATTGGTAAGCGCGAGCGCCGCTCTCACCGCCGCGGTTTCGGCCCAGGATGCCGCCGAAGCGGCGCAACGAAATGCCACGTCGCAAGGAGACTCCGAGGCCGCGCGCCTGCGCTCGGCGCTCGACGGAGTGCGCGCCGATCTCACCCGTCTCGCCGCCGATCGGGACGCGCAACTCGGCGCCTTGCGCCAGGATCTGCAATCGCTCGAGTCGGGCTCGCGCGCCGCGTTGGAGGAGCGCGACTCCGAACTGCTGCGTCTGCGCGCCCGCATCGACGAACTCGGCCCGCTACGAGAGGAACTGGCCGGCCTCGATCTCCACTTCAAGGCCGCCGTCTCGGAGAAGGACTCCGAGATCGCGCGCCTGTTGGCGAGAATGCGCGATCAAGAGGCGCGCTCCCGCGGCGCGGTGGCCGAGCGCGAGGCCAAGATCAGCGAGCTTCTCATGCGGCTGGTCGCCCTCGAACGCTACCCGCCGCTCTATTCCGAACTGGAAACGCGCTACAAGGCTCTGGCGGCCGAGTACGAAGCCGAGAAGACCAGGCTCGAAAACGAGTCCGTCCAACCGGTGAACGATGCCGCCACCATGGCCCCCCGCAGGGGCTCGGGGAACGGCGACGATCTCAAGGAGATCCGCGGCGTTGGCCCCGTCATCGAGAAGATTCTCAACGGTCTCGGCGTTCACTGGTTCCGCCAGATCGCTCTGTGGTCCCCGTCCGACATCGAGTTCTACAAATCGAAGCTCGGGCACTTCGAGGACCGCATCGAACGAGAAGGCTGGATCGATCACGCCCGCCAACTGCACTCGGCCAAGTACGGCGGCAAAGCGGCGGAATGACGGGTCAGGCGGCTGTCGCGAGATCGGCCGCCCGCGCGTCGTGCAGAAGCCGGACGGCATCCTCGCTCGGCAGCGGCTTGGAGAAAAGGTAGCCCTGCGCCAGTTCGCACTGGACCGACCGCAGGTGGTCCAGTTGCTCCTGCGTCTCGACGCCCTCGGCCGTCACCGCCATGCCGAGCGACTTGGCCATCGTCATCACCGCCTGAACGATGCCGGCGTGTTCGTGGTTGTGCGGCAGGTCGCACACGAACGAACGGTCGATCTTCACCGTATCCACCGGGAACCGGTCGACGTAGCTGAACGAACAGTATCCGGTGCCGAAATCGTCGATCTGCAGTCCCACTCCCAGGGCCTTCAGCGCGATCAACGTCTGAGAGACCGTGTCGGCGTCTTCGACCAGCGCAGTTTCGGTGATCTCGAGCCGCAGAGACTTCGGTTCGAGTCCGTTGCTCTCGATCGCCTGCCGCACCTCGCCCACGAACTCCGGCCGCCTGAGTTGCTTGCCGGAGACGTTCACGCCGACCGCGATCGGCGGCGACGCCGGGACCTCGATCTGCCATGCTTTGATCTGGCGGCACGCCTCACGCAGCACCCAATCGCCGATCGATATGATGACCCCAGTCTCCTCGGCGATCGGAATGAACAGGTTCGGCGGCACCAGACCACGCACGGGATGGCGCCACCGGATCAGCGCTTCGAACCCCACCAGCCCCTGGGGACTCAGTGAGTGAATCGGCTGATAGAAGAGCGAAAACTGATCCCGCTCCACCGCCCGGCGCAGGTCGCTCTCGATCTGCAGCCGCGCCAACACCGCATCGTGCATCGTCCGGTCGAACAGTTCGGCGCGCGCCTTGCCGAGCGCCTTGGCGCGGTACATCGCCGTGTCGGCGTCCCGCAACAAGTCGCCAATGCTCTCGTACTCTCCGTTGCCCACCGCGATGCCGATGCTGATCGACGCGAAGACCTCCTGGCCGTTCAACCGGTATGGCTCGGCGAACTGCTCGAGCATCCGCGCCGCCACCCGCTGCGCATCGGCCGTGGCCGCGATGTTGTCGAGCAGGATGGCGAACTCGTCCCCGCCGAACCGCGCCGCCACCGAGTGGGCGCGAACCACCGTGTCGCTCTCCCGCACCGCGTCGCGCAACCGGTGCGCCACCGAGAGCAATAGCTGATCGCCCATCGCGTGGCCCAGGCTGTCGTTGATCACCTTGAACCGGTCCACATCGATGAACAGCAACGCGAAGCTGTACCCCGGCGTGCTTTTCGCCTTGGCCAGACACGTCTCGAGCTTCTCGTGGAACAGCAGCCGGTTGGGCAGCCCCGTCAACGGGTCGGACACCTTGGACGCCGTAAGGTCGGTGAGCGATCCCGCCACCCGGTACAGCTTACCGGCCGCGTCGCGCACGGCCGCGCCCCGGCACAACACCCACCGGTAGTTGCCCGACTTGTGCCGCAACCGGTGCTCGCTTTCGAACGAAGCCGCCGCCCCTGCCCAGTGCTGCTGCAAGTCCGACTTCACCGCCTCCAGATCCTCCGGATGCACGCGCGAAAACCACTCCTCCGGACTCGTCGTGACTTCGTGGTCCTCGAAGCCGAGAATCTGCTTCCAGCGCGAGGCGTAGAACACCTGATTCGACATCAGGTCCCAGTCCCACAGTCCGTCGTTGGACCCGCGGGCCGCCAGCATGAACCGCTCCTGGCTCTCCTGCAAAGCCCGCGTTGCCCGCAAGGCCTGAAGCTGCGTCGCCAACCGCGCGAGCATCACCGGAAAATTGACCGGCTTGGTGAGGTAGTCGTTGGCTCCGACGCGCAACGCCTCCACCACTTCCTCGGTCTGATCGCAGGCCGTCACCATCACCACGGGCAGGTCCGACGCGGTGAACTTGCCCCGCAACTCCTTCAAGACGTCGATGCCGCTCTGCCCCGGCATCATGACATCCAGCAGCACCAGATCCACCTTCTGGCGGTCCAGCAACGCCACTGCCTCCGGGCCACTCGCCGCCTGCCAGACCTCGAACCCGTGCCTCTTCAGACGCCGCTCGAGCATATCGCGATTGTATTCCTCGTCGTCGACGATCAGCAGCCTCTCGGCTTGGTTGGATGCCATCCCGATGTTCTATCGGCTGGACCGGCCCGCTTGGTGACGCGGCATTCACCCTACGCGGCCGCCGCGGACACCTTAAGTCCCACGGACTGGCGATCGTCAGTGCGTCATCGCATAGATTACGTAGTTCACGCCGATCCGGTACGCCAGCGACGCATACTGCTCCGGGTACTCCGGCAGATCGGCCCACTCCCACGCATCGCCGATGTCCATGTTGAAGCAGATGGCCACCAGCACCCGGCCGTCGTCGCCGACCACTCCGCGCCAATGCGGAACCACTCCGCCGCGCTCGATCTGATCGCCGTGAACCACGTTCAACCCTGGCACGCGGACCCGGTTGGACAGGTCGTACACGGTCTGAAAGATGATGTCGCGATCCTCGAGCTCCACCACGGGACGGCCTGGCAACACCTGCCCGATGCCCGCGAGGAAGCCTGCCCATTCGCGCTCGTTGTGGAAGTCGTCCACCATCAGGAAGCCGCCCCGCTCGAAGAAGTGGCGCAGCCGCGCCGCCTGACTGGGGCTGAATTTCCAGTCGCCCACGCCGACGGCGTAAAGCCAGGGCCAATCGAACAGGTCGTCGCTGTCGATGTCGACTACCTGCTCGATCGAGCGCGCGTGTACTCTGGTGAGCCGGCGAAGGCCCTGGATGAACTGCCGTTCGGACTTGTTGGCATCGACGCCCCAGCGGGCGCGTCCGAACCAGCCATCGCGGTTGGCGCGATAGCGCAGCCGGGCGAACGCGAACTCCGTCTTCTCCCCCGCGTCCGGCGGATCGTCCACCGGATCCTGCATCTCCGCCTCGTATTTGGCCCAGCGGTTTCCGCTTCGGGACTGAGCGGCGGCGAGCAGCGCCAGCATCAGTGCGGCGAGGGCGCGGCGCGCGGTCATATGCCCTCGATCATACCGCCGGCGGGCGGATCACTTCAGCGGAGGAAGAACCTTCATGTTCGCCGGGATGGTGAAGAACTGATCGGGCAGGTCCAGGTCGATCGCGACCGTCTCGGAGAAAATCTCGTAGATCTTCTCGCCATTCCGGTAGCGTTGAATCGAATACGGCCACTGCACTCCCGACACGTCGCGATACTTGGAAAACAGCGTGACCTCTTCCTGCTTTTCCTTGTTGATGGGGTCGCGCCGGAAGTAGATCTGCTTGACCGGCAGATGCGTCGTCATGTGGAACGACACCGATACCACGTTGTTCGCCGCGTCGGTGAACTCCACCGTCTCCACCGGCTGGTTGTCCGAAGTCTCGACGCCGCGATGCTCGAGGATGAGTCCTTTTTCGCCGATCCGTTGTTTCAACAGGTAGAAGACGTTGCGGCGCGTGGTCTCCTGGTAGCGTGTGACGTTGTCCGGCAGCAGCGGCGCCGCTCCGCGATAAGTGATGGACCAGCCGTCCTTTTCGTCGAAGAGAATGTGGTAGTCCTCGTTCTTCCCGAACGATTGGCGCTCGCGGACGTACAGTCCCGCCGGATCCGGCGGTTCGGGCCGCGTAAGGTACCGCGTGCGGATGGTGGCGCGGGACAAACCCGACAAGCGCGAGTTGTAGAACGAATACACGCGGCCGGTTTCGGTGCGGTCCTTCATCGCCAGAAACCGCTCGCCGCCGAGCGCCTTCACGGCGGCGTCCACGGTCTTCCTGCCCTTCTCCTCGTTCGACTGCGCCCACACCGGCGCGGCCAGCATCATGAGCATCCGCCGCCGGTTCATGGCTTGCGCTCCATCTCCTCTTTCGTGATCCCCGAGCCGGTCTTGACTTCGGTGACCGTCATGTCGCCCACCTTGGTTCCATCGTGGCGGACCAGGATCCTGGTGGGGAACTTGATGCTCCCGAAGTCCTTCCATTCGGTCCAGATCTCCTCCACCGAGACCGGCGCTCCGGACGTGTTCGCCGACCGGTAAGTCAGCCGCCCGGGCAGGCCGGTGGATTCGTCCAGATACAGCCGCGCCGCCTGATCGCGGTCGTTGCGGATCACCAATATGTTGCCTCCCGAATGGCTCACCGTCCGTTTGGGGTCGCTGTCGCTCGAGGCGAGCAGCGGCGGCAGCCGGAACAATTCACCGCGGACCTGGGTCAATACGTAGGGTGGAAGCGGACCGACCCGGCCCGGCGTCCCCACCCAACCGATCTCCCCATCGTAGAAGACGCTGACACGGGAGCCGCCGGTTTCCTGATCCTGACGATAGGTCGCCGGGCCGAGCCACCTGTCCCAGACCTTGACCGGCACGCCGAGGTGCGTGCCCTCCGAGACGATCGTGAAATCGCGCAGCGCCGCCAGGCGCGCGCGGCCGCCAAGGGCTTCCTGAAACCGGGCGAGTTGCTTGCGCCCTTCCTCGAGGCTCGCCGGGTCGGTCTTCGCGTCGAACGGCCTGGCGGGGGCGATCGTCAAGTCGATGGGCAAGGCCGGCTCGCGCAGGTCGCTCAGAGGACGGTTCGAAATAGTGGCGTTGGTCAGCAGCGCGAGGTGGAATCCCGCTGGATCGAGCAGCGTCTTCGCCGCGGCCGCGACGTCGGCCTTGGTCACCGCGTGCAGACCCCTCAGGAACGCGGCCGAGTGGCCGGCGGGCAGCCCGGCGCGGACCGCCGTCTCATCGTAGGCGAGCCGGAGAGGGGCGAGACTGAGCCGTCCCGTCCACGCGGAAATGGCGCGAGCCCTCGCCTGAGCCAGACCGGCCTCGTCGATCGAACCCGCGCGGATCTCCTCCATCTTCTCGAACAAGCCGCGGAGCGCCTCCACCGGATAGCTGCTGTCGGCCGTGCCGCGAATCGCGAATATGCCGGGACGATTCGGCGCGGCTTCCCAGGAAGCGCGGCCGCGCAGGCTCCAGGACGGGTGCTCGTGAGCCAGCCACGCGATGCGGCTCTGGTTGCCCGCCCCGCCGGCCAGTTCGGCCAGCACCAGCACCGCCGGTCCCATCGGATCGCCCAGGCCGGGAGCGCGGCGGCTGAGCGCGAACACGGCGGAAGGCAGGTAGGCCAGATCGGCCAGGCGCATCCCCGCGGGCTTCCGCGGTTCCGCCGCCGGCGCGGAAACCGGTTGGGGAGCGGCTCCGCTCCAAGCGCCGAATGCCTTCTCGACGGCGGCCCGCGCCGCGGCAGGATCGAAATCGCCGCCGAGGATGAGCACCGCGTTGCCGGGAGTGACGTGCTTGGCCAGCAAGGATCGCACGTCTTCCGGACCGATGTTATTCAGCGTCTCGAATTCGGGGCGCGGCGGCGCGGACGCGCCGAGCAAGTCCGCGGCTGCCTCGCGGGCCGCGACCGCCTCCGCGTTGGCGTTGCGAGCGGAGACGCGATCCCGCAGCACCGCGCGGGCGCGGTCGATCGCCTCCGGAACCGGCGTTGCGGTCGAGATCATCGGCCCCAGGATCGCCAGCGCGCCGTCCAGGGCGCCGGACGGACATCGCAACGTGTAAGTAAGCGCCGATTCACCCACTTCCACGGCGATGTCGATGCCCGCGCGTTCCAGCCGGTCCTCCGTCGCGTCCGGATCGAGCCCAGCCCCCCCTCCGCTGCCCCGCAGGGCGCGCGCCGCCACTTCGGTGAGCCCGGCGCGATCCGCTGGATCGGCCAAAGTCCCGGTGTGCACCACCAGGGATCCCGTCACCCAGGGCAAGCGCCGGTCGGAGACGAGCAGTAGCCGCAGCCCATTCGGCAGCGCGGCTTCCACGGGAGCGAGTGGAGCGAAGCCGCGCGGCGCGGCGCGGAGCCCGAGCGCGGTGTCGGGCAGCGCGGATGCGGCAGGCGCGGCCGGACGGGGCGCCGGCTTGACCGCGGGAATCTTGCGTATCCCGCCTGGGCGCGCCGGCGTTTGCGCGGCGGCGGGAAGCATCGTCAGGATCGCCGCGACGAGGGCTCGCATCTCAGAGTCCTCCCACGCGGGGCCGCAAAGCCACCCGGTGCTCGGCGGTGAAGTAGCGCCCGGCAACGCGACGCACGTCCGCGGCGGTCACCTTCTCGATCTTCGCGATCGCCGCCGCCGCCGCGCCGGCGCTGCCCTCGTTCGCCAGATAGCGGGCCAGCAGCGAGGCTAGACCCGGGGTCGACTCCATCTCCGACAGCAATCGCGCTCTCAGGATCGACTTCACCCGCGACAAGTCGTCGTCGGTCACCGGCTGCGCCGCCAAGGCGGCCAACGCGCCGCTCAGCGACTTCTCGAGCGTCTCCGGGGCAACCGCCATGCGCGGGACCGCCGCCGCCGTGAACAGCGACCATCCTCGGTCGCCGGGGAAATTCGGCATCACGCTGGTGTTGGCGGCGATCTTGTCTTTTTGGAGCCACAGCGGAAGCAACGCCTTGCGGCCAGCGGCCAGCAGCCCCCAGATTACGTCAAACACGGGATCGTCGGGATCGGTGCGAGGCGGCCGCAGCCAAGCCACGGCGGACAGGGGAGTATCGGGTGAAACGGCTTCGGCGGTTTGCGACATCAGCTTCGGCATCGTGGCGGCAGCCGGACGCTGGGAACCGGACCCGGCGGGAATCCGGCCGAAGTAGGTCTCGGCAAGCCGCTTGGCCTCGGCGCTGGAGATGTCTCCCACGATCGCCGCCACTGTGTTGCCCGGCGTGTACCAGGCGCGGGCGAACGCCTCGAAATCGGAAGCGGCCAATTCGCCGAACTCCGCCGCCGGCGCGGCGAGGCGGCCATAACCGCGGGCTCCGAACGCAGCGGCGGTCAGCGCCATCTCCATGCGCGACTGAAGCGAACCGGCCGCGGCTTTGGAAGCCTCCTCGGCGAGAGCGTCTCGCTCGGCGTGGAATCGGCGAGTGGACGGCTTACGCAGCCAGTCGGAAAAGGCCTTGAACCAAAGCTCGGACTGGTGCGATTGAAGCGCGACCGAATAAGACGACCAATCCGCGTCCACTCGCGTATCCAGACCGATGGCGGCGGCGTCGCCGAACACGTCGCGGAAGAAATTCGGATGTCCGTGGTGAGCGGCCTCCTCGCCGGAGATCTGAAAAGCCACCTTGGCTTGGGACACGTCGACCGAGTCGGCGGGCGGACGCTTGTTCGCCAACAGCTTCCACCGGTCGTAGGCTTGCGACGCGCGGTCGAGCGCGGCTTTCTCGGCGGCCGGATTTCGCGAACCCACGGTTTCCCCGCCCTGGGCGAACATCCGAGGAAATAAGCGGGCCACGCCGCCCTTCCCTTCGGGCTCGTCCGCGATTCCCGTTTTGACGATGACGTGAAACGCGGTCAACGGGGCGTCGCGCCGTTCGAACACGGCGAACCTCATTCCGTTGGCGAGTTGAAACTCGGCCAGGTTGGTCCCCAGATCCTCCACTGGCGCGGCGGACAGGGCCTGCGCGGCAACAGCCAGGACCTGGATGCAAAAGCGAGAGGACATGAAATTCCAGTGTATCGGACCGCAATGCCAGGACTGGAACTATCTTCCGTACCGGTACGCCCGAAGCTTATCGCACCGGAGGCGGGGCCTGCCCGGCATCTTCCAGCAGCCGTGCGACCACTCGCTCCACTCCGTCCACGACGGCGCTCTTGGCCTTGCCGCCGGTGCTGTCCTGCGCATTCGCCCAAACAACGATTCCGTTCGAACCGACAAGCCGCATCGAGACCGTCGCCTGCCTCCGCGTTTCGATGGAGGAGAGCGATTCCGCGCCCGCGCCCGCGGTTCCGCCCGCCCTGCGCCGGGAGCTCGCGAACCCTCCGAAGCCCACCGAATCGCCTTCCGAGCGGCCGCGGAGATCGGCTGTCTCGAGGACTCCGCCCTTGACGACCGCCTCCGCCCGCTCGCAACTTTCCATCAGAACGAAGCGCTTGCCGGCGAACAGCGCGGCGAAGATCAGTTCGCGCACCACGGCCGCCACCTCCGCCTGTCCTCCCATCTTGTCCACGCAGATCGAACGGATCTTGGACAAAGGTGGCGCGGCATCGTCCGCCGCGAGGACGGACAGGCAGCACACCAACGAAGTAACCACGAGACGAGCGCCCATGGACGCCATGATATCTCGAGCCAAGCCGGAGCGGGCCTGCGAATCGCTAGGGCGCCGCGTAAGCCTCGAGCGACGTGGAGTCCGACGAGACCTGGGCTCTGGCGGGAGGAGCGGTTTCCTCCAGTTCCGGACGGCTGAGATCGTACAGGTCCTCGGCGAGCACCCTCTCCATCGCGGTGAAACCATCGCTGCCCGATCCGTCGAGTTGCAGCACGAGTTGGGCGGCGCACGCATGCGCCGCCGCCAGATTCCCTTCGGCCGCGAAGACGGCTGCCCGAACGCGCGTGAGCACGATCTTGGGAACGTAACCGGCGCCAGCCACTTCCCGCAGCCACCGGCGCGCCGAGGCCGGGCGGCCCCGGTAACGGGCTTGGAAGTAGGCGATCTCGAGGGCGTAAAGCGCGGGGAACCGCGGAGACACGCCGAAGAACTCGTCGACCATCTCCGCCAGGTGGCGGTGAGCGCCGTCGATGTCGCCTTTGTCCAGGTGATGCAGGTAGGCGAGATAGCGGCCGGTGATCTGTTCGCTGGAACCGTCCTCGAGAATGGTGAGCCGGCGGACGATGTCGTCAGGCCAGTCGCGAGGCCGCAGGTCCGTCGAAAGCGATACTCCGGTCGCGCCCAGCGCGCCCATGTGCCACGACAACGTATCGTTCAGCGCGAGTCCCCGTAGCGCGGCGCCACTGGTGCGGAACCGGACCAAGTCCACCGGAGCGAAACTGATCAGAGCCATGGAGAAGGAGGCGGCCGCCATCAGCGCGCAGGCCTCCGCGGCTTGCGCCCAATTCAACCACGCAGCCGAACAAACACCCGCCACAAACGCCAGTCCCGAGGCGGCGCACACGACGGGCCCGGCCGCCAACGCGAACGCGAGACCCGACCGGACGTCCCGCGGCGACCGGGGTGAGGCGATCACCGCGATCCCCAGGCGGCTGGCCGGCGACCAACGCCAGCCATCCACGGTGCGGCGAAAGCGGAACGGCCCCAGGTGGAGTTCGGTAACCCGGAAGCCGGACGCCCAGGCGCCCAGGGCATGGCCGGATTCGTGCAGCAGCAGGCAGAGCAGGCAACTGACACAGATTCCCGCGAGAGTGAATCCGGCGGTGGCGCCACTCAATCCAGCCATCGAGCGGCCCAATCCGAGCAGGACCGGGGCCAGAACGGAGGTCAGCAGAGCGCCCCCCGTCAACAAGGCGGCCGAGGCGAGCGCCGGGTCGCCGTGGATGATGCGCCTCTGAACATCGGCGGCGTGGTCCATCGCGGCTTTCATGTACGGCTAATCGTCGGAACCGCGCCGGGACTTTAGGGCGAACACCCTAGTTTTACCGCTACTGCGCGCCGCGGTACAGCAACATCACCTTCAGTGTATGGAACATGATGTAGAAATCCAGCGCCGGCGACAACTGTTTGATGTAGTACAGGTCGTACTCGATTGTGGTCACGGTGTCCTCGAGCGTGTCGCCATAACGGTGGTTGATCTGCGCCCAGCCCGTAATTCCCGGCTTGACGCAGTGGCGCTGGCGGTAGAACGGTATCTGCTCGTTGAGCGTATTCACGAACTCCGGGCGCTCCGGGCGCGGACCCACGATCGACATCTCACCGCGCAGCACCTTGAACAACTGCGGCAACTCGTCGATTCGAGATTTTCGCAGGAACCTGCCGAGTCCCGTCACGCGGGGATCGTCCCGAGTGGCCCACACAGCGCCGGTGCGCGCCTCCGCGTCCCGCCGCATCGAGCGGAACTTGTACAACGTGAACGGTTTGCCGAGCAGACCCACGCGCCGCTGGCGGAACAGCGCCGGTCCGGGCGAGGTCAGCTTGACCAGCGCCGCCACGATCGCCATCAGCGGAGCGGCCAGAACCAGGCCCACCGCGGCGATGACGAACGAATAGACCGACTGGATCTTCATCGTGTAAGGGCGCGGGCCCAGTTCACGCGAAAAGATCAGATGGGACGGACGCAATTGCTGGGAACAGACGCGGCCGAACGCGTCCTCGAAGGCGACACCGGCGTCCTCCACCCGAATGCCGGAAAAGTTGACATCCAGCAGTTCCATGACGGGCATCCTCTGCCGGCGCTCCGCCATGCCGACCACCACGCAATCGGGCTTGTGTTGGGCGACCAGCGCGGAGAAGGACTCGACCGGCCCCACGACAGGCCCCTCGTCGATATTGGCGTCACCGTCGATGAAGCCGATCACCGCCTTGTTGAGTTCCGGCTTTTCGAGGTACCGCCGCGCGACCTGGCGCGCCACGTCGCTCGAGCCCAGGAACAGCACGCGCTCCTTTCCGAGCGACTGCATCAACAGGCCGCTGTAGAGGATGCGCCAGGCCGGCAGCACCGCCAGGATCGCCACCGACCCCGCCATCATGATCCACTTGGGCATCACCCAGTCGGGCGCCGCGTAGGCGAGCAGCGCCTGCGAAAGGAACGCCGCGCCGATCGCCATGCAGACCTCCTGGAACAGGAGGAACCGCGACTTGACCGCCAAATCCGAATAGAGGTCCTGAAAGTAGAGCCCAAGCAGCAGAATCGCGACGATCAACGAGACGCGCGCCGCCCCGTTCTCATAACGAAGCCAAACCGCGGGATCGATGTCCAGGAACCGGTACGCCGCGAGCAGGTAGGCAGAGAAGAGGAGGACAGTCTCGGAGATGAGCAGCGCCAGAACGGTCGACGGAACAAGCTTATGGAGCACGTTCGCCTTCCCCGCCGGCGACAGTGATTGAATCGCCCAACTTCACTAGTATCGCAGACGCCGCTTCCCTTCGGCCCTCCGGCGGGGCGGCGTCCGCGGGTTGTAGAATCGGATCTTCATGTTCGGCAAAGTGCTGGTGGCCTGGTTCATATCCTTGAAGAGATGGCGCGCGGTAACGCGGTGACGTTGATTCCGGTCCACGCCGAGCTCACGACGCAGGAAGCTGCGGACTTGCTTCATATTTCCCGGCCGTCGCTGATTCAACTTTTGGACGAGGGCAAGATCGAGTATCGCCGCGTGGGCACTCATCGCCGGGTGCGCTTCGATGCGCTCATGGCCTTCAAGCGGCGCGCAGATGCGGAGCGCCGCGCGGTCCTCGCCGAACTCGCCGCTTACGACCAGGAACTACGGCTCTGAGCAGATGCACGGCGCCGAACGAATGAGCAGAGTCTGCCTCATCATCGGCTCCGATGCGTACGTTCTCCATTCGCGCTCGGAACGTGCTTCTATACTTGTCTATCGTGCATAGTCCTCATCTCATCAACCATACACCCGTGTCGCGATGATTCTTCCATGGACGCTGACATTTCGCTTCATGGCACGATATTCGTTACCGGCCATGGAACGATGGGCACCTCCGGCGCGACCTTGACTTGATGATGAGCGCCTCCGGCGCGATGAGGGTCCCTCCGGCCGAAGTTCAGAAAACTTCGTTTTCTGATGATCGCCGACAGCCTGCCCTCGCGGATATTGTGAGACGCGGGTTTTTCCACATAGACATCCTTGCCCGCATCGGCGGCGAGGATGGCGGCCGGAGCGTGCCAGTGGTCTGGCGTGGCCACCACCACCGCATCCACGTCCTTGTCATCGAG
>SYLY01000015.1 GCA_005808475.1 Acidobacteriota bacterium | reverse complement strand
GCTTGTCGCCCAGGATCTGCACTTCGATGTGCCGCGGCTTTCGGATGAAGCGTTCCAGGAACACCGCGCCGTTGCCGAACGCGGCCGCCGCCTCCCGTTGCGCTTCGTCGAGCAGCCCCGCCAATTGAGACGGCGCGTCCACCACGCGCATGCCGCGGCCGCCGCCTCCGAACGCCGCCTTGATGATCAACGGAAATCCGATCTCCGCCGCGGCGCGTTCCGCCTCGTCGAACGCCGTCACCGGATTGGCCGTGCCGGGGATCACCGGGACGCCCGCTTTCTGTGCGAGTCCGCGAGCGGCGGTCTTGTCGCCGAGCAGTTCCAGCAGTTCCGCGTCCGGGCCGATGAAAACGATGCCGGCGCGTTTGCAGGCGCGCGGCAACGCCGGGTTCTCCGAGAGGAACCCGTAACCCGGATGGATGAAGTCGATCTTCTTTTCGGCGGCCAGGCCGACGATGCCCTCCACGTCGAGGTAGGCTTGCACGGGGCCTTTTCCCTCTCCGATGAGGTAGGCTTCATCGGCCTTGAATCGATGAAGCGAAAGCCGGTCTTCTTGGGAGAAAACGGCGACGGTGCCGATTCCCAACTCGTTCGCGGCTCGCAGAATGCGGATGGCGATCTCGCCCCGGTTCAGGGCGAGGAGTTTGAGTTTTCGGGGATGTGCGCTCAAGTTCCAATATCGCAGATCGGCCTGCTGTAGAATAGCGTGGTCATGCAATCGCGCCGGTCCTTCCTGAGTGGCGGCATCGCCGCGCCCGCCTTGTTGCTCGGTCAGAAAACGGCTTCCGAACGGCCCGACGTGCTCTTCATCGCCGCGGACGACATGAACAACTCGCTCGGGTGCTTCGGCCACCCCCTGGTCAAGTCGCCCAACATCGACCGCATCGCCGCGATGGGCGTCCGTTTCGACCGCGCATATTGCCAGTTCCCTTTATGCGGCCCCAGCCGCACGTCGCTCCTGAGCGGCCTGCGCCCGGATTCGACGAAGATATTCGCCAACCAGATCGCGATCCGCGACACCGTGCCGGACGCGCTCACCCTGCCGCAGCATTTCAAGAACAGCGGATGGAAGTCGCACCGCTTCGGCAAGATGTATCACATGGACGTGCCGGCGTCGGTGGGCACGAACAAATGGGACGATCCGCCGTCGTGGGACGTCGCCATCAGTCCGCCGGGCAGCGAGCAGAAGACGAAGGGCGAGGCCTACAACCTGGGCCGCGGCTGGAACGTCGTGTCGTTCCCGGGCGAAGGCAAGGATCAGGCCGACGACCGCGCCGCCGATCTCGCCATCGAGACCTTCGCCAAGCGCGGATCGCAGCCGGTGTTCGTGGGCCTGGGACTGCTGCGTCCCCACTTGCCGAGCGTCGCGCCCGCGCGGTTCTTCGACCTGTATCCCAAAGGTACGGTGAAAGCGGTGGTGAATCCGCCGAACGACCGCGACGACATTCCGAAGGCGAGCGAGATCTCCATCAACACGCGCGCCAACGACATGGGCATGAACGCCGCCGAGCGCGACGAAGCGGTTCGCGCCTACTTCGCCACCGTGTCCTACATGGATTGGCAGGTGGGCCGCGTGCTGGGCTCGCTCGAGAAATCGGGCCGGCTACGGAACACGGTGATCGTGTTTTGGGGCGATCACGGCTGGCACCTCGGCGAGCACCACCGCTGGCACAAGCGCAGCCTGTTCGAGGAGTCGGCGCGAGCGCCGCTGATCGTCGCCGCTCCAGGACGGAAGGGGAACGGAAAGGGCTCTCGCGCGCTGGTCGAATTCGTGGATATGTATCCGACTATCGCCGAGCTCGCCGGACTGCCGCGGCCCGCGCACCTCGAGGGGCAGAGCATGGTTCCGCTGCTCGACAATCCCGCGCGGCCCTGGAAGACGGCCGCGTTCACGCAGATGCACGGTCCGGACGATATCGTCGGCCGGTCCGCGCGCACGGACCGGTACCGCTATACGCGGTGGACCGGACCGTATCCCGACGAAGAGTTGTACGACCACGAATCCGATCCGAAAGAGTACACCAACCTCGCGCGCAAGGCATCGAGCGCGGCGCTGCTCCAACAGATGCGCGGCACTCTCGACCGCGGCTGGAAGGCTGCTCGCGCGAAGGTCTAGAGAGGCCGCTACCGGCCCCGCGCCACCGCCGCCGCGAGCGCCTCGAGGTTCTTGGCGAACGTCTCCGATCGCACGATCCGCTGCCGCGGCGGCTGCGAGCCCTCGAAAATCTCCACGCGATCGTTCTCCTTGATGTCGACCGGCTTGCCGTTGATGGTGAGCACCATGGCCCGGGGCGCGAACAACGACACCAGCCGGTCCGCTTTGCCGATCACTCCCTCTTCGGTCCACGCTCCGCGCGCGTCCATGCTCGAGACGAGTTCGGCCACCGAACCGCCGCCGGAACGCCGCGGCCGCGGCGCGGACTCGCTAGACCAGGGCGACAACCCATGCAGCTTTTCCGGTCGTTGCGCCGCCTTGGGCGCCGCCGCCCAAGCGTCGTACTCCTTGCGGATCGCCGGAAGTCCGGCGGCGCTCACCAGCACGCCGTAGTGCGTGATGACGCTCTCGTCGGAGTACGTGATCTCATAGCCGTCGGGCCGGATCGAACCCAGCCCTTTCGCCTGGAGCATGATTCCCTTGGTCACGTAGAGAGCCTTGTTCGTCTTCAGTTCGTGGAAGCGCGCGATCGCGGGCTCCTTCACGCGCCGCCGGATCTCCGACGGGTTCGAAACCGGCGGCAGCACGGACTTCTCCAGGTACGAAAGAGCGGGTCCCACCGCGTCCAGGTACTTGCGCCGGCCCGTCTCGCGATACAGCAGCATCAGCATCTTCATGATGCCCTGCGACTCGCCGCCCGTGATGGACGGAGGCTCGAACACGCGCGCCCACGCGGGCCGCATCTCCAGGTCGTACTGTTGCGCCCACGCGGGTTGGGGAGCGGGCATCTGCGCCAGCAGGATGAACCCGCCTCCCTTCTCCGCCGACTCGCGATACTTCGCGCTCGAATAGATCCGCGCGGCCTCGAGCATCATGTCGATGCAGTCGACGATGGAGTTGTCGTTGAAGGTGTAGTGCCCGTAGTAATTTTCGCCGGGCCATTTGCGGCTCCACGAGCCGGGATAGCTCGCCGTCTTCACCGGGTGCGCGGCGGCGTCCGGCGGCTGGTTGAACCGCTGCGGCCATGCGCCGTTCGGGTATTGGACGGCCACCAGCCTGTCCAGCGCGAACAACGACGCTTCGTGGATGCGGGCGTCCTGGAAGTTCAAGGCCTTGTCCACCCGCATCAACACGCGCGCGCACGCCTGCGTCACATTGTCGTCGAGCGTCGTCGGAGGCTTTTGCGGAACGCCCGGAGCCGCGCAGTCGCGCCCCGAGCGGTAGGGAAGCGCCGCGCGCTTGGCGGGATCGAATTCGACGATGTAGTCCCAACCTCCCGAGCAAAGTTGCCCCTCCACCAGCGCCATCGCGGCCTTGCGCGCCGCGTCCAGGAAGAGGCTGTCACCGGTGGCATCGTAGGCTTCCAGGTAGGCCATCGCCACTCGCGGCGTCGCCTCGCGCTGCGTCTCGATTTGCGTGGGACCCTCGCCGTGTTCGGACCGGCCGTAGCTCAGGTCCTCGGCATAGTAGTAATGATAGCCGCCTCCGGTGGAGACTTTGTCCACGAAAAAGCCGGCCGACTTCTTCATGGCCTGGAGAATCTGTTCGCGGGACGGAGTCTGAGCGGCGGCGGTCGCGGCCAGGATGAGGACCGGTATCAGGCGCATCGCGTTCCACTCTATCAAAAGCGTGTCACGATAACGAAGGATGAAGCTGCATGCCGATGCCTGGGGCCGCTCGCTGTACCAGAAGGCGAAGTCCGCGCTGGCGGGTGGCATGCGGCAGCGGATCACCTGGGCGGGCGTCGGCTTCAGCCTCACGGTCGCGGTGGTGGGCGCGCTCGCGTTTCTCACCGCGAACAACCTGCTGTTCCTGATCCTGTCGTGTCTGTCGGCGGCGCTGCTGATATCCGGCTTTCTGAACCGCCTGTCGCTGGCGGGGCTCGCCGTGGACATCGTGTTCCCGGAACATGTCTCCGCGCGCCGCAATACGCCCGCGCGGTTGCGCATCCAGAACGAAAAAACCTGGATGCCCTCGTTCTCGATCCACGTGGAAGGCACGCCCGGCAGCGCGTTCGCGGCGGGGCTCTACTTCCCGATCCTGCCAGCCGGCGGCGTCCTGGACGAGCCCGTGGAAGTCTACTTCGCGCGCCGCGGACTCCACACGCAGGATAGCTTTCAGATCCGCTCGCGATTCCCATTCGGTTTCGCCGAGCGCCGCATCCTGGTAACCTTGCGCCGGGAGGCGCTGGTCTACCCATCGCTCGAACCCGCGCCGTGGCTCGGTCCGCTGCTTTCCGATTTGCAAGGCGAGATCCACTCCGCCTCGCGAGGGCGCGGCCACGACTTCTACCGGATCCGCCCGTACGAACTGCTGGAAAGCGCGCGCCACGTCGATTGGAAAGCCACCGCGCACACTGGCCAACTCCAGGTGCGCGAGTTCGCCAAGGAGCGGGAGCCGCTCGTGGAGGTCTACCTGGATCTGGCGGGTTGGGGAAGCCGCCGGGAGACTTTCGAACGCGCGGTGGATTGCTGCGCCTTCATTGCGTGGGAAATCGCCTCGAAAGCTTCGAGGCTTCGCTTCCGCACGGCGGATTTCGATGTAACAACGCCCGTCGAAGGCGGCGTCTATACTATCCTGAGATATTTGGCGCTCGTGGAGCCGAGGGAGTCGAGCGCGGTTTCGGAGCCGGGTCTTGAAGAGAGTATCCAAGTGTTGGTCAGCGCCGAGCCCGTTCGCCTGCTGGAAGCTGGTTGGCATCGCGCTCGCGTTGTGGGGGCGGACGAACTCGATGGCGCAGGAGCCGGCCCAACCGGCGCGGACTCAGGCGGTTCCTAGTTCGATCACTGTGGTGGAGAAGGTCTCCGCCGAAACGCCGGCTTCACTGGCGATCGTCGGCAAAGCGGAACTGCGCCGCATCCCCGGGGTGAATGTCGACGACCGGCTTCGCATGATCCCGGGCTTCAGTTTGTTCCGGCGGTCGTCGAGCCTGGCCGCGCATCCCACCACGCAGGGAATCTCGTTGCGCGGCATCGGAACCTCGGGCGCCAGCCGCACGCTGGTTTTGTGGGACGGGATTCCGCTCAACGATCCGTTCGGCGGCTGGGTCTATTGGACGCGCGTGAACCCCGAGGAACTGGGCCGCGTCGAGGTGCTTCGAGGCGCGTCCACCAGCGTGTTCGGCGACCGCGCGCTCACCGGCGCCATCGCCTTGTTCTCCCGCGAGCCGGAGCCGCGCCGCGTGACCGGCTCCTACGAGTTCGGCAGCAGAAACACGCACGCGGCCGGCGCCGGCTTCTCGCATCCGTGGTCGTCGAAGTACGCGATCTCCGGCCAGGGCCGCGCGTTCACCACCAACGGCTACTACATCGTTCCGGAGGCCAACCGCGGCCGGGTGGACAAGGAAGCGGGCGTGCGCTTCGCGGCGGGCGATGTGCGGTTCGACGTTTTGGGGGCGCGGCAACGGCTATTCGTGAAGACCGACATGCTGGTGGAGGAACGCGAGAACGGCACCCCGATGCAGCGAAACTCGTCGAGCATGGGCAACGCGGGGGCGAACTGGTCGCGCGATTTCGGCAAGGACACGGTGTCGCTGCTCGGGTATCACACGCGCGCCGAATTCCGTTCCGCCTTTTCGACGATTCTCGCCAATCGCGCCACCGAACGCGCGACGTTGAACCAATCGGTGCCGGCGGACGCGACCGGCGGCGCGGCGTATTGGCGGCACTCGGGATCGCGCTTCAACTCGCTGATCGGCGGGGATGCGCAACGCGTCGAAGGATGGAGCATCGATTCGCTCGTTCCCACCGGCAAACGCATCGGCGGTGGAACCGTGCTGCAGCACGGGACGTTCGCTCAAGCCGACGCCAAGCTGGGACCGGTGCGCTTGTTCGCCGGCGCGCGCCATCATTTCACGGGGCAGGACCGCCAGTTCTTCTCGCCATCGCTCGGCGCCACCGCGGGCAAGGGACGCTGGCGAGCGCGCGGGTCGTCATACCGAAGTTTCCGCGCGCCCACCCTGAACGAACTATATCGCGAATTCGTGGCCGGAAATGCGACCACTCGTCCGAACGACCGGTTGAGACCCGAATCGATCTTCGGCGGAGAGGGCGGCTTGGACTTCGTGGCGGAAAATAGCCGCGTCAGTTTCACCGGATTCCACAACTCGGTGAAGGACGTGATCACCAACGTGACGCTGATCTCGACGCCCGCGCAGATCGTCCGCCAGCGGCGGAACGCGGCGGAAGCGACGTCGCGCGGCGTGGAAGCGGATTTTCGCCACAGGCGCGGAGCGTGGCAGGGCGAGCTGAGCTATCTGTTCGCGTCGTCGCGCTTCACCACGGGTCTGCGTGTGCCGCAGGTTCCGCGCCACCAGGGCTCGGCGCAATTGACCTGGAACGGGCGGAAGACGTTCGCGACGGCGGGCGTGCGGTCCCACGCGCTGCAGTTCGAGGATGACCTGAATCGTCTGCCGCTGCCCGGCTATGCGACGGCGCACATCACGGTCCGCCACGAACTGCGGCGGGGCCTGTCGGCGATGGCGGCGTTCGAGAACCTCTTGAACCGGGAGTATTGGGTGGGCTTCACCACGTTGCCGGCGAGCGGTCCGCCGAGGCTGTGGCGGGCGGGACTGCGGTGGGACGGACGTCTGTTCTGATAAACTGAGGATGAGATCCCCGGTCGTCTAACGGTAGGACAGCGGCCTTTGGAGCCGTGAGTCGTGGTTCGAATCCATGCCGGGGAGCCACTGTCCAGCCTGGGCCCCCAGGAATGCGGCTTCCAACCGGTCACTGGATGGTTGGCAGCCCTTTTTCGAGCTGGGGGAGACGGTCATTCAAGATCCATCGCCGCCTTCAGCCCCTGCTCGATCTCACGCAGGGGATTGGTCGAAAGACTGCCGAGTCTCTTGGTCAGTTTGGCTCGGTCCAGTGTAGTCACCTGATGACACACCGCAAAGCTTGTCTTCGGCAGACCGGTCGTCCCACCTGAAAGCTCAATGACGGTAGGTCCGCGCTTGCCTTGCGATGACGAGGTTGAGATGGGGACGACAATGATCGACCTCCACCCAGGCGTTTCGTTGAAGCCGTCGTGAGACAAGACCACAACGGGGCGGCGTCCGGTCTGTTCGGAACCTGATCTTGGAACAAGATCGGCCCAGTAGACATCACCGCGCTTCATTTTCGCACCGTGCCGGTCTTCACGAGATGCTCGATTCCAGTAGGCTCCAAATCATCGTCCAGATCTAGGTCCGTGCCAGCCATCTCAGCCGCGTATGTCATGATGGCATCGCGCCTAGCCTTCCGCGCCTGATGCAATAGCCACGAATCGATGGCCTCTCGGGCAAGTGTGGTCGCGGGAACTTGCGTTCGTTCTGCCTCTGCCCTGAGTTGGACGTAGGTGTGCTCCGGAAGCGGCAGGTGGAAGTTCTTCATGTCTTGCGCCAATTCCATTGTGCCATAGGCTGATGCCATAATTCTATGGCATAGTACCTCTGGCAACTCTGCCAGCCGGCGCGCTGTCCGTCCTCGATCGTGGCCGCCGGGTTGCGCAGACGGCCGCGAACGAACGCCTCGGCCAGCTCCGTGTAGTACCGCTCCACGGTCACCTCGGCCGCGGCATCGCGCCGCCCGGAGCGAACCGGAAGCCCGATTCCAACACCCGCGCGTTCGCGTCCACTCGAGCACTGGCCGTGAACCGGCCCTCGCCCGGCAGCGCGAAACGCAGGTCCACCGCCGTTACGTCGTAAGCGCCTTCCGGCTCGTCCGCCGGGACCGACTGCCAGTGCACGGTCCGTGAGAACCGGCCGAGCGCCTGGAACGCCGCGGTGCGCGCCGCCGCTGCCATCGCGGGACTCGCCGGCTGGCGATGGAAAACGTGGCCCGCCGCTGGATCGAAGTCGCGCGGCAATGACACGGGAATCACGCGCCACGCCGAATCGAGCTCCACCAGTCCGGTCCACGTGAACGGGTTCGCGAAATCGGGAAGAGCCACGGCGGTGCGCGGAGCCTCGTTGTCGTAGACGCGCGACTCCAGCATCGCCACCGCCCGGGCGTGCGTAAAGTAGCGCGCGCCTTCGTACGCCAGCAGGCAAACCAGCGCGAATCGCGCGAGCCCCGCGCCGTGGCTCGTCCCGCGTGCGCCGATTTCCGACGCCACCAGACGCGCCAGAGCCGGCCATGCCGCGGCGAAGCCCAGCAGCGCCAGAATCCAGAGATCGACAACCGCGGTGATATCGAGCCGGAACCATTCGTTCGATACCGGCGCCAACAAACGGATGCCGTAAATATTGGTCCAATCGAGCAGAAGATGACTGGCGAGCCCGGCCGCCGACGCCAGCCACGCGCCGAGCCATCGAAATCCCGTTGGCCGGCGGATCAGTCCCGCCAGCAGAACCGGAACCAAAGCCACCAGCGGAGCCAGTGGCAATCCGTGGGTCCAGCCGCGATGCGCGTCCAGGTAGGCGTGTTGTCCGGCGAACCCCGCCACTACGTCCAGATCGGGCGCGTTGGCGGCGAGCACCGCGCACAACGTGGCTCGCGGCGACAGGCGCTCCAGCCCGGCGCGGCTCAGCAGCAGCGCCGTCAGTGTGTGCGTCACATTGTCCATTGGTACACTTGTCCGATCATGGACCAAGATGCCGGCTTGGCGCCACAACCTGTGCGGCCGGCGGACCGAATCGGCGCCATCGACGCACTTCGCGGAGCCGCCCTGTTCGGAATCCTCGTCGCGAATCTACGCGGATTCATGGGACCCGCGACGGTATATTTCCAACCGGATCTCTTTTGGAACTCGCCGCGCGACATGGCGTGGCAGACGGCGATCGAGGTGTTGGTTCAGGGCAAGTTCATCACGATCTTCGCCTTCCTCTTCGGACTCGGATTCGCCGTTCAATGGGAACGCGCGCGCGACGCCGGCCTGGCGCGGCGCCGCTCCTTATGGCTCTTCTTGCTCGGCTTGGCCCATGCGCTGCTTCTGTGGTTCGGCGACATCCTGCATACCTACGGTCTCGCCGGTTTAGCGACGATCCCGCTGCTGCGGCGAAGCGAGAATACGATTCTCCGTTGGGCCGTGGCGTTGTACTGGTTCGCCGTCGTGTTGGGACTGCTCTTCCTGGCGGCGATCTCACTGGGCGCGAAGATCCCGATGCCGGAACCGCCCACCGCCGCCGAACTGGCCGATCACGTCCGCATCTTCTCGAGCGGCTCCGTGGGGGAGATTTTTGTCCGCCGCGCCAAGGATTTTGCCGGGATCGGCGCCGGTTTTCTCTTCGCGTTCACGCGTGTCCTCGGCATGATGCTGTTTGGAGCGTGGGTTTGGCGGCGCGGCATCCTGCGCGACCTCGACGAGCACGCCGCGCTCCTGCGCAAGGTGCGCAACTTCGGCCTAACGGCCGGGCTCGCGGGCAATCTCGCCGCCGTGGCGATCGTGAAGATCTTCCAGCCGCCCTTCATGGCCCCGACGCCGGTGGGATTGGCTGTAATGATCGTCCTCTCGCTGGCGGTCCCTGTCTTCGCCGCCGGCTATGCCTGCGCGGTGCTGCTCTGGTTCCGTACGGAAACAGGCCGCCGATGGCTCGATCCGTTCCGCGCGGTGGGCCGCATGGCGCTGACCAACTACCTGTTGCAGTCGCTGATCTGCACCACGATCTTCTATTCCTACGGATTCGGCCTGTTCGGCGGAGTTTCGATCCCGACGGGCGTCGCGATCGCCGTGCTCGTGTTCGCGGCGCAGGTTCCCTTCAGCGTACTCTGGCTCCGCAACCACGACTACGGCCCGATGGAAGCGCTGTGGCGCCACTTGACCTACGGCGCCCAATCGCGTTAGGCGCTGCGGGCCTACATCTGGCGCTTCCTCCGATTCGCGGTGTAGCATGTGGCGAGGCCAGCCGTGAACGAGATCGTCTCTCCAGTTGAAGACGCGCCTGACGGCGGCTTCTCCGCAAGGGCTCTTGGGCACTCGATCAAGGACGCGGTCGCCCGCTAGCTCCCAAAATCATCCGGCTCCATTTACGTTCGAGAAGAAGTGATCCAGGCGTGAAACGCCTCGGCTAGAAGCGGACGCGGCAGAACTGGCGCCACGCCGGCCGCCGTGCCGACCCTGCAATTTCTCAAAGCCAGCGAGCGCTTTGTCGAGCTAGCGCCCGCGCCGAGTCTCCGCCGTCGACACAGCCGGTTCGCGGCGGGCGACAATGTAGACACGGAGCCCATCGCGGAGAACGAATGCCTGAGCTTGTTACCGTACCGATTTCGTTTTTTGAACTCGCGGCCATCTACGAGCGCCCGCAACTGCAACTATGGATGGATCGGGCCGATGTTGTTCAAGCCATCTTCGACGCACTGAAGCCCTGGGACCCCGCCATCGACGATGTGGAAATTCTGAGTGGCAAACCTTCGGAGCAGGGCATCAGCCTGAAGCTCCCTCGCGAGCGCGTGTCCTTTTTCATCGGTCCCGCATCGTGCAAATTCACGCGGGACGATGCGAGTTGGCAGGCCGCGGCCGAGACGATCGAGATCCTGAATACGGCGGTTTCCGCGCTGACCCGGTCTTCTGGCGTGAAGGTTGCACTCCAGAAAACGGCGATTGCACTCCACATCCAACCGCGCAGTCTCCGCTTCGTCGATATCCTGCGTCCCTTCGTCGCCGCGCAGCTAGCCTCGCTGGAGCCTGAACCGGTGATCACGATGGCGACGGTTGCAAAATGGAGCAACCGGCAGGTGACGATCGATGGCTCTAGCGCCATCGCCAACGGCATCTTTCTGAGGCTCGAGCGTGATTTTCCAGGCGCGGCTGCCTATGACGAGATAGTGCGGCAACTAAGGACGGACGAGAGAGCCGAATTTTTGAGATCCTCGGCGTCGAGGGGGGTTCAAGGATGAACGCGTACCACTCGATCCAGACATCGGGCATTACCTGGCCTGCCGCCGCCCGACAGACGTCTCGTCGAGCGCCCCAGGAGGGGCCCCGGCGGTTCCACCCGCGACCCTCGGGTCTGCTCGAGGAGCATGAAAAGCAAGGCGGCGGGTCCGTTCCGAGGGAGTCCGTCCTGGACGTGGTGAGGAAGCACTACTTGCTGCCGGCGGACGATTCGGTGCTGAGCTATTTGACCCACTACCCCTCGACTCTACAAGTCCTCGCCGAAGCCGCCCCGCGTTTGAAGCAGTACTTCGGCGGAGCGGCGATCTTCAGATTGAAGGCTCCGGTCGATGAGGCGGGCATCCGCACCCTCTACGTCGTCGTTGTCTGGCCCGATGAAATAGGCGCCGTTCGCAGGGCGTTGGACAAGTTCGACGATGAGTGGTGGCTGATTCATTCCCGGCAAACGGCTGAATATGTCGTGTTCACGTATGAATTGGTGTGAACATGCCGGCGTCGTTTGAATGGTCAGGCCATCTGGAGCTTGCTGAACAACTGGCGAGCCGGGCGGACGAGGCCTCCCTTCGGACCGCGGTCAGCCGCGCCTACTATTACGTGTATCACTTGGCGCTGAGACGCGCCCAGACGAATGAATTCAAGGCTTTGCCCGGAAAGGGAACGCATACTCAGCTCTGGAGGCTCTACAAGGGAAGCCCCGAAACGGCTTGCCACAAACTGGCTGAAATCGCCGGGCGTTTGAAAGAAAAGCGCGAGCGAGCCGACTACGAGCCTGTTTTCGTACGCCTACGGGACGAAGTCCCTCAACTGCTCGAGGATGCACGCGACTTCGCCAGGAGGCTACACACCTTGCCGCCTCGCTTTCCCAATCCATCGAGCATCCGGCAATAGAAAGCGTCGACGGCCCCGGCCTTCAACCGTCCGTCAGACCCGAGCCTCCATGCCCGCCATGCAACGCGCGATCCAGAGCTTGGTCAGCTTCTCCTGCACCGAGTTCTGCGTCAACCGTTCCCGCAGCGAGGCGAAATCCACGCGGTCGAGATTCTGGTCCTGATTGAAGCAGGAGAACACCACGGTCTCCTTGCCCGTCTCCGGATCGCGATGCCGCTGGAGGCACTGCGCGCAGATCTCCGTCATCATGCACTGCATCGGCGAGTTGATGCTGCCGATCCCGATGTGGACCTGCTTCAAGTAAGGCTTCAGCCGTTCGTGCCGCGCGCGCGCCACCGCGTGCATCATGCCGTCGGAGCCGATCGCGATCACGCGGTCGACGTCGCTCAGCGGGATCGCCGCCTCGCCGAAGTCGCCGCGTCCGTAGCGCTCCATCGCCTCGACGATGTTGCAAACCGTGGAGCGGTCCTGCGGACGCGCGGGCTGGAATCCCGGAGCCTCGTCGCAGCACCAGACCACCACGTCGGCGGCCTTCTCGATCTCCTCCACCTTGTAGCGGTCCTGCAATTTCTTGTAGCCCGCGAAGTAGATCACGCGCGAACCTTCCGCCCGTAGCGCCTGGCCGATCGAGAACAGGACCGCGTTGCCCAGGCCGCCGCCCACCAGTAGCGCGGTCTCTCTCGCCGGCGTTTCGGTCGGCGTGCCCGTCGGACCCATGAGCACCACCGGTTCGCCCTTGTCCAGCAGGCGGCAGAGATCGGACGATCCGCCCATCTCGAGCACGATCGTCGACAACAGCCCCTTTTCGCGATCCACCGACGCACCGGTGAGCGCCAAGCCCTCCATCGCGAGCGTGGTGCCATAAGCGCGCGGCGCCAGCGACTCGTAGTTCTGCAGCCGGTAGAACTGGCCCGGCTGGAACGCACGCGCGGCCGCCGGCGCTTTCACCACCACTTCCACGATGTTCGGCGTCAGCCGGATCACGTCTTCCACCGTGGCGCGCAACTCGCGATTCAGCAGCGCCGTCAATTCGACAGGCGTGCGACCTTCGGGCGCGCGGCGCGCGAGAAAGCTCGATACCACCGGGTAGCCCTGCTTGGCGCTGCCCATCGCCTTCACTACGTTGCCGGAGAACGACGGATGCAGATCGCCGAAGAAGCTGGCGCCGCGGCCGTCCGGCCGGACCGACATGAGCATCAGCGCCTCGCTCGGCTTCGACAGGCGTTCGGGTTTGGCGGTCTCGCCTTCCGCGTCCACGGCCTTGAAGTACTTGCCGTCGAGCTCCACCGATCCGTCCTCGCGCGCCAGCACCGTATTCGGCTGCGTACCCGCCGCTACCAGGATCGCCCGCGCGGGCAGTTCCGCGATCTCGCCGGCCGCGTTTTTCACCCTCAGACCGGCCGCGTGGCCGTACTTGTCGATGGTGACTTCCAGCGGCGTCAGGCCTTCCGCGAAGTGGACGCCCTCTTCCAGCGCCTTGAAGACTTCCTCGTGATTCAGTGTGTAGCTGGGCGAATCGATCAAACGGCGGCGGTAGGCGATGGTGACGCCGCCCCATGAATCGAGCATATCGATCAGGTTCGGTTCCCGGCCCTCGCCCGCGGCGGCCGCCCGTTCGGCGCGAATCGCCCGCGCATGCGACAGGAACTCGTTCGCGATGCCGCGCTCTTCCTCGCTCCACATCGCCCACACGGCGGGTTCGCCTCGCTCGGCCGCCAGCGTGTCGAACCGGTCGAGGAACTTCTCCACCTGCACCACGTAGTAGGCCATGGATTCGGTCGCGGTGTCGACCGCGGTAAGACCGCCGCCGATCACCACCACCGGCAGCCGCAGCTGCAGGTTCGCCACCGAGTCGTGCTTGGCGGCGCCGGTCAACTGCAACGACATCAGGAAATCCGAGGCCTGCCGCACGCCGCGCGCCAGGTTGTTCTTCATGTCCACGATGGTGGGCTTGCCCGCGCCCATGCACAGCGCCACATGGTCGAAGCCCATTTCGAACGCGCTCTCCATCGTGACGCCGCCGCCGAAGCGAACGCCGCCGAACAGATTGAATTCGCTCCGGCGCTCGAGCAGCAGCCGGATCAGCTTCAGGAAGTTCTTGTTCCAGCGGACGGTGATGCCGTACTCGGCCACGCCGCCGAACCCGGCCATGACGCGGTTGTCCAACGACTCGTACAAATCCTCGATGTCGCGAACAGGCCGGAATGGCGCCCGCCTGCCCGACGGTTCCACGCCGCCGGTCTCCGCGGGCAGCGGTTCGATCTTCAATCCGTCGATGCCGGACACCGCGTGCCCATCGTTCATCAGATGATGCGCCAGTGTGAAGCCGGCCGGGCCCATGCCCACCACCAGCACCTTGTATCCGCTGTGCGGCTTCGGAACCGGCCGAGCTCGATGAACCGCACGCCCGCCTCGGCAAAGCGGCGGGCGAGCAGGCACTGGCGGCCAAAGCCGTC
>SYLY01000146.1 GCA_005808475.1 Acidobacteriota bacterium | reverse complement strand
TCCACTCGCCTCAGCCCCACGGCGCTCGTCCAAAAACGACTCGCCACTCCCGCAGGCCTCAAAATGCCGGTCCCAGCCGGAGATCCAATCCCGTGCCGCTTCGCGGTTGCGGAATCGCTATCGGCGTGAGGGGAGTATTGACAGAGGGGAGAGATGGGCTCATACTGAAGGCGTGAGACCTGCCGTGGCGCGGCAGGCCCCACGAGTCACGCGGGCGAGCACTCAAGGCTTGAGCGTGATTTCGACAAAGCCATCGGGGCTCACCTTGATGGTGAGTCGATAACCTTTCGGTATGATCAGGTGGATCACGGGGATCACCTCCTTGTGCTTCGTAAATTCAGGAGCCCGGGCTACTACCCGGGCTTTCCTTTTGAAGCTCGCGATGCCTCGCCAGGAACCGCCATCCTGAACCGTAGCTGTTTTCAGTATGCCTGCGCAGACTTGCGGTTCGCAACGTAGACATTTGCGTATCAATACGATACGCGACTAGTGGCGGCCCATAGCCCTGTGAGCGTGAGGGGAGTATTGACAGAGGGGAAAGATGGGCTCATACTGAAGGCGTGAGACCTGCCGTTGGCAGTGGCAGGCCCCACGAGTCACGCGGGCGAGCACCCAAGGCTCGAGCGTGATTTCGACAAGGCCATCGGGGCTCACCTTGATGGTGATTCGATAACCTTTCGGTATGGTCAGGTGGATCACGAAGATCACCTCCTTGTGCTTCGTAAATTCAGGAGCCCGGGCTTTTACCCCGGGCTTTCCCTTTGAAGCTCGCGATGCCTCGCCAGGAACCGCCATCCTGAAACGTAGCTGTTTTCAGTATGCCTGCGTCTGCTTGCGGTTCGCAACGTAAACATTTGCGTATCAATACGATACGCACTCAATGCCACCTTCGTCAGTTGACGAAAAAATGCGCGATCCGGACAGCCTTCCCCAACGCCCGGATCGTCAGCCGATGCTCGCCGGGAGCCAAGTCCGCCGCGAACATCGCGGTCCACGGGATGTGCAGACCGGAGCTGTGCCGGGTAAACAGGTCCCTCGATTCGAAGGGCGATCCGTCGATGCCGAACTCCACCGCCCCCACATCCGGCCCCGACACCGCCCAGATACCGGCGGCGGTCCCTTCGAAGCGGAGCTCGCAGGTTCCCGAGCCACCCTCGTTCACCAGCATCGGCACGCCGACGAAACCGGGACGGGTCGCGGCTTTGTCGCGCGGCCTCCAGGCGGAGTCGAACTTCCAATCGCCGCCGCATACCGCCCGCGAGATATCGACCAGCCGGCCGCGATAGTAACTGTTTTCGTCCAGGGGCGCCGGAAGCAAGTAAGGCCGCGCCTCCGCTCCCGGCGCACCCGGCTCATTCCAGGCGGCCTCGAGCATGCGGACGATCGAACGGAAATAGACGGTCTGGCCGAACGGCGACGGGTGGAGATTCCGGAAATCCCGTTCCCAGCCGAACTCGCCCGCGCCGATCCGCTCGGTCACCTCGCGGGCCAGGTCGATCGATGGCAGCGCGTATCGCCGGGCGACGCTGTCGTGGCTGGCAATCACCTCCGGCGTGCGGCCGGCGCGGTAGGACTCCATCTTCCCCGAATCGACGAAATTCAGCAATACGATGTCGATGGACGGGGCGGCCCGCCGCGCATGCCGAACGATGCCCTCCATGCCCCGCACCTGATCGCGAGGGGAGAATCCGTTGGCTTCGTCGTTGACCGCGGCCTCCTCGAACAGCAGGTCCACACGGCCTTTTGACAAGACATCCCGTTGGAGCCGGAAGGCGCCGGGAGTCGAACCGGTGGACCCTATGCCCGCGTTGACGCAGTCGATCTTCGTCTTCGGAAAGCGCTTGCGCAGATACTCGCAGGTCATGTCGCGCCAGCCGTTCATGGCGGTGATCGATCCACCCAGGAAAGCAACGCGCGCCTCCCCGCCCATGTGGAATCGGGCGAGCGAGTTGCGCAGCCCATCCCTCAATTTGAAGTATTCGACTCCGTGGGGCGTCATGCCAGTCCCGGCGAGCCGCTCCATGCCGGGCGTGTGGCGGAGGATAAAGTCGACTGGGATGGCGGGATCGTCCAGCGGGAAGTGGTGTCCGTTCGAACTTTCGGGCGAACCCGTATTGTGGTGCACCACGATCGATCCGCCCGCCGCGCGGAAGCGTTCGGCGAAGGGTAGCGTATTCTCGGCCGGTGGCACGACGCGGTCGTTCTCGTTGACGATGTGCAACGCGGGAACGCGGTGGGCGGCAAGTTCGGCGGCGGCATCGAGCGGATTGTCCCGGTAGGCGGCGAGTTCGTCCGCGCCGAGCCCGTAGGACCGTTGCGCCTGTTCCCAGTCGCCTGGGCTGCCGATACCCTTCCCTTTGCCGCCGGGCCAACTCTTCAAGTCGAGCACGGGCGACTCGCAGTAGATGGCGTTCACCTTGCCGGGGTTCTTGCGAAACCAGTTGTAGACGAACAGGCCGCCCCGGCTGACGCCCTCGAGCGACATCTTCGGCGCCAGATGGAACTCGGCCGTAACGTGACGGTGGAAAGCATCCCACTTGGCGACGGCCTCCGGGCTCCCGAAAATGTTCGCCAGGTCGTAGTAGGCGACATGGAATCCCTTGGCCAGCAGGGCGATGGCGTAGTCGGGATGGAAATCGGGGAAGCGGGCCCGCCACAACCACGGATTCCCCGGAGCGGCGGCCTTGGGCAGGACAACGTAGCCGCGAACGCCCTCGACGGTGAACTCGCGTTTCTCGTAGCCGTTCCAGTCCGCCGGCTGAGCGAACAGGCAGACGGCGGCCACGGGCAACAGCAGAGGGCGAATCATGTGTTTCAGCATATCGCGTAGGGACTCGTTTTCGGCGTTCGCGCGCGCCGCCGTTTTTTTTTCCCTTCCGATGCTGGCACTTACGGGGGGCGGGCGCCTTCGCGCGCTTGACGCGCCCGGACAATCAACGGCGGAGGTCATTCATGTCTCAGAAGCGAAAACAAGGCGCAAGGGTCGATGCGATGCCGCGGACGAAGCTGGTGCAGCACCTGACGCAGCCGGAAGAGGACGGCCGCGCGTTGCTCCGGCGGATGGACGCCTGGACGGAAAGCCTGCGGCCGGAATCCGAGGAGCAGGCGTTCCTGTGCCGCGAACTGGCGCTCACCGAATGGCGCCTGGAGCGCCTGCGCCGGATCGAGAACGGCATCCTCTGGTGGGCGATCGACGATATCCGCGATCGCAACGCCGACGCGGCCAAATACGGCCATCCGACCGGCGAGCCGGAGATGAACCCGGAAGACTTCACCACCCTGACGATGGGCCGGGCGTTCAAGTTCGCCAGCGCGCGGCAGGATCTGATGGTGCGGCTCTCGCGGATCGAGTCGGCGCTGACGCGGCGAATGTACAAAGCCCTCGAGCTGGCGCTCAAGTTGAGGAGCGCGCCGAAACCGGCCAAGTAGCGCCGGTCAGGAGGGCGTATCGCGGGGCCCGGGCGGTTCCGGGCCCGCCGCAACCAACGGGAGCCGTAGCGTGAACGTCGAACCCCGGTTCGGTTCGCTCTCCACTTCGATGTCTCCGCCCATCATCTGGCTGAAGCGGCGAGCCAGCGCCAGTCCGAGACCAGTGCCGCCATAGCGCCTGGACACCGACGCGTCGGCCTGGGAAAAGGCGTTGAAAAGGCGCGAAAGGTTTTTCGGATCGATGCCGATGCCGGTGTCGGCAACGGCCACAACCAGCCAGTCCTCGCCAGTCGACGAGTCGGCGGAAACCCGTACCCGGACCTCGCCGCCCTGGGTGAACTTGCAGGCGTTGTTCATCAGATTCATCAGGCTCTGCCGGAACTTCATAATGTCCGACTGGATTTCAGCGGGGCTGTCCACGCACTCGACGACGAGGCGGTTAGACCGCTCCATCGCCAGCGGACGCACCGCCTCCGCCACTTCGCGTACCACCCCGGCCGGGTCGAACTTCTCGGTGAACACCTCCATCCTTCCGGACTCGATCTTGGAGAAATCCAGAACCTGGTTGACGAGTTGCAGCAGATGCGTCCCGGCCCTCTCGATCGATTTCAGATCGTCCGCCGACTCCGCGACGGTGGACGCCGGATCGCCCTCCCGGATCAGTTGGCTGTAGCCGATCACGGCATTGAGAGGCGTTCGCAGTTCGTGACTCATGTTCGCCAGGAACTCGCTCTTGGCGCGGCTGGCGCCCTCGGCGGCATCCTTCGCCTGGCGGAGTTCCTTCTGCGTCTGCTTTACGCGCTGGTTCAGAGAGTCCACCTGCTTGGCGGTCATCGCGATGTAGGAGTTGATCGCCTGAATGAGGACTGCCTTGGAGCCCTCCACCGCCCAGTCCACCGGCGCGCCCACGCCGAACCGGGTCCAAAGGAGCATGGCCAAGTAGCAGGCCACCGACAAGCATCCGTATACCTGGACTCTCCGGAAGCCCATCGTGACGTGGTCCGCCGAGCGGAGGAACATCAGCATGAACAACCAGCTTCCAGGTCCGCCGGTCACATGAATGGCGACAGTCCAAAGGACAATGTCGAAGCCGCTCAACACGTCGGACGCCAGATCCAGGCGCTTTCCAGACGGGAGCCGTTGGAGCAGGAGCCAACTCGACGAGGCGTACACCAACGCAACCGCGCCAAAGCCCAGCGGACCCGACAGGCCTTCACCGGGACTGATCCACAGATTGTGGATCACCGCAAGGCAGGAGAGCAAAAAGAAGCCGCCCACCCGCATCGCGGGAACGACGAACCGCCGTCCGCGAAACCCGCCGCCAGACGGCTGCCTCCTCGCCGAATTCACCCTTGTTGATCGGCAGTATCGGCGCGGTTCCTTAGGCTTGGACCGCGGTTGCGAGCTTGGAGCGCCGCAGGGCTCCTTCGCCCCAAAACTGGAGGAACTTCGGCTTCAGTCGCGGATCGCCGCCGCCGCCATCGACATGATCGCGTTGAACTCGGCCGCCATGTCCCCATCTCCGCTCATCCGCTGCTGCAGGATCACTCCGGTCATCCTTCGCGCCGGATCGATCCAACCGTACGTCCGCCACGCTCCGCCATGCCCATAGGAGCCCTTGGCGTTCATCCGGAAGATGCCGTCATTGTTCCGGATCACGCCCCACGACAGACCGTAACCGAACCCCGGCGCGAAGCCCGCTTTCAAGTCCCCGGTGTGGTTCGACGTCATCGTCTCGACCGCCGCCTTCGACAGAATGCGGCGGCCACGATAAATACCGCCGTCGAGCATTGCCTGATAGAACGCCCCGAGGTCCGCCGCGGTCGAGTACAGTCCGCCCTCCGGCGCCGGATACTTCGCCCCGCGCCGGTAGAGGTCAAACTCGGCCCGGTGTAGTTTGCCCGAGGCGTCGCGCCGGTACATCGCGGCGATCAGCGCGTGCTTGTCCTCCGGCGGGTAGAAAAACGTGTCCTTCATCCCGAGCGGCTGGAACAGCCTCTCCGCCAGGAACCGCTCGAACGGCATCCCAGACGCCACTTCCACGATCCGCCCGAGCGACGCGATCCCCAGGTTGCTGTAGCCCCACCGCGACCCAGGCTCGAAAGCGAGCCGCTGCTGCGAATACACGAGCACCGCTTCGGCGAGCGTCCGGTCCCGCTTCTCGAACAGATCCGCCAAACCGGGGGCCGAACCGCCCAGCCCCGACGTGTGCGTCAGCAAGTCGCGAATGGTGGGCGGGCGGGAGGGAGCCGCTCCGCTCGCCAGCCGGATGCCGCGAAATTCGGGCAGGTGCTTTTCCACCGGATCGCCGAGCCCGATCAACCCATCGTCAGCCAGCATCAGGATGGCCGCGCCGGTCACCGGCTTGGTCATCGAGACGATCTGGAAGATCGAGTCCTTCGTCATGGGCGTGCGTGCTTCGCGGTCCCGCCACCCCCGCGCCTCGTGCAGCGCCGGCGCGCCGTTGCGCTGGATCAGCACCACCAGCCCCGCCGTCTCCCCATCGTCGACGAACCGTTGAATCCGCGCCGGGATCCGGCCCAGGACCTCGGGGTCCATGCCATTGCCGGCGGCGAAGGCGAGCAGCATCCAGGCGCGCATGGAAATCACTCCCACTCGATGGTGGCCGGCGGTTTGTGGGTAAGATCCACATAAACCGAGCAGACACCGTCGACGCTCATTAACTCGGCCGCCATCCGGTCCGCCAGTTCCGAGCTCATCGGAGCCGCCCGCGCGGTCATGCCGTCCACCGACTGGACCGGCCGCAGGACCACCGAATCGGGCCGTCCCTCGATCCCGCACGGAATCGCGACCACCGGGAATTGCCAGATCTCACGGTCGAACCCCGACTCGTGCGACAGGCGCCGCGCAATCGCGTCGGCCCGCCTCAGCCGCGCCACACGCCCGGCGTCAAGTCCCGCCCGCCGGACCCGCTGCTCCCGGGGAGGCGCGTGCCCGGCGATGTGCGCCACCACCCGGTTGACGCGGCTCACGCGGTTGACCGCCCGAGTCGCCCGCTCGATCAGCTCCGGACCGGCCGCGCCTTCATAGGCCAACACCGGCCGGTAACTGCGCGAGTCCCCCTGCACGCCCACCGAATGCACCGGCAGCAGCCAACCGTCCTCGAGCGGCTCCACCGGCAATTCCTCGTCCGAGCACAGCAGGCGGATCGCCAACCCGGGTCCGGGGAACGGGTGGCGGTCGAGCAACTCCGCCGGCAGCCCGAGTTCGCGGCCCACTTCGCGCACTTCGTCCTTGTAGAACGACGAGAGCGGCTCGAGAATCCGCCCCTCGTCGATCAGCCTCTGGATTCCCGCCACGCGGTTGTGGTGTGTCTTGATGACATCCGACTTCGCCGTTCCGCCGGACTCGATGGTGTCCGGGTAAATCGTACCCTGGCCGAGAATCCAGTCCCCGTCGAGATAGTGGCCCGACCGCAACACCCGGTCCTGCACGGCCACGAAGCTCTCGCCGATGATGTGGCGCTTCCGCTCCGGCTCCACCACTCCTCGCAGCGCCTCGAGGAAGTCCGCCGACGCGTCCACGATCTCCACGCCGAGCGATTCCCGCACGAACTCGGTCTCGCCCTCGCGCATGAAGCCGGTATCGACGTAGGCTCCGCGCACTCGTTCCGCGCCCAGCGCCTGCCGGCACAGCCGGTAGGCCACCGAGGAATCGACGCCGCCCGAAACAAAGAAAAATACGTGGCGCGATCCCGCCGTCTGGCGAATCTCGCGTTCGATCTGGCCGATGCGGCCGCGCGGGTCCCAGTCCTTTTCGCATCCGCAGATGGCGAACAGGAAGTTCTCGAGCACGCGGTTGCCATGGGGCGTATGCACCACTTCGGGATGGAACTGCACTCCGTAGAGCCGCCGTTCCACGTGGCCGATAGCCGCCACCGGACAGGTGCTCGTGCCGCCGAGCGTCCGAAACCCCTCGGGCGGCGTCTCCACCTGATCCCGGTGGCTCATCCACACCTGCTCGCTCTCGTCCAGTCCCTGGAACAGCAACGATTCACCCGTCACATGCAGCACGGCTTGTCCGTACTCGCCATGGTCGCCCTTGCGCACCCGTCCGTCGAGCAGGTGCGCCAGCAACTGCTGTCCGTAGCAGATCCCGAGCACGCCCGGTCCCGCCGAGAAGATCGCCGGATCCACGGTGGGACTACCGGGATCGTACACACTCGCCGGGCCGCCCGAGACGACGATCGCCTTTCGCGACGCCAACTCCGCGGCCGGTGTCTCCGACGCTCGCACCTCGGCGTATACGCCGAACTCGCGCACGCGGCGCGCGATCAGATGCGCGTACTGCCCGCCCGCGTCGAGGACGGTGACCTGCGGGTGCGCCTGTGGACTCAATCGAAAAGAACGTTCCGGGTTCCGCCGCGTTGCACCATGAGCTTCCTGGCGCTATCGAGCAGATCCTTGGCCTTCGGCAAGCTGTCGATGGCCTTCTGCACCATCGGATCGGTCTCCACGGTCATCTTGCGCGCGTCTTCCATGTTGAACACGCTGATGTAGATCTCGCGGCGAATCTGCTGCCGGATCCAATCGGCGTTCTCGTTGAACTCGGCGGACGTCAGTTCGACGTTCTGCTTCTTCACGAACTCCTGGAACTCGCTCATGATGTTGGCGTCGGCGGCCCACTCCTTGGAAATCGACTTGCGGTCGTGGGTCGTCAGGTAGTGCGCCGTGAAGTTCAGGAACGAGTAGGAGCGCACCAGCAACGCCTGGGTCTTGTTGCCCTTGGGCGCCTCGTACTTCTCGTCCGGGGCGATGCCGCCGCCGCCGTACACCTTGCGGCCCGTATCGGTCATCCCGACGTCGTTAGCGTTCTTCTGCTCGAGGTTCTTCCGGTAGTAGTAGTCGAAGAACGAGGTGTTGGCGTAGTCGCGTTGAATCAGGCGGCCGCTGGGCGTATAGTAGCGCGCCGTGGTCAGCGCCAGCCCGGTGTTCTCCGCCAGGGGAAACACCGTCTGCACCAACCCCTTGCCGAAGGTATTCTCGCCGAAGATCCAGCCCCGGTCGTGATCCTGCAACGCGCCGGCGACGATTTCGGCCGC
>SYLY01000145.1 GCA_005808475.1 Acidobacteriota bacterium | reverse complement strand
GTGGAGTCGCTCTCCGCGTACGCGCGCCAGTTTCTGGACAGGATGGAGCGGCCCGCGGTCGACGAAATCGAGGGGATTGCGCCGCCGATCGCGATCCGGCAGAAAAACACGACTCGGAACCCGAGATCGACGGTGGCCACGGCGACGGAGTTGTACGACTACATGCGCGTGTTGTGGGCGCGCGCGGGCCGAACGTTCTGCCCGAACTGCGCGACCGAGGTGCTGCGGGACTCGGTGGACCGCGTGGCGGCGCGGATGCTAGGGCAGGCGGAGGGCTCGCGGTGGTATGCACTGTTCCCGCTGGTTTCGAGCGGATCGTCGGACGCGTTGCGAGACCGGCTGTTCGAGTTGCGTAAGCGGGGTTTCACGCGGCTGTTCCAGGATGGGCGAACTTTCGAGTTTTCGACGCCCGAGTCGTTGTTGGAGATCGGTTTCTCGAAGCCGGTGTTCCTACTGGTGGACCGGATCGCGATGAACGGATCGGCGGAGTTGCGGCAACGGTTGGTGGATGCGACGGAGATCGCGTACCGGGAGTCGGGGAGCGCGATCTTCGAGACGGCGGACGGCCAGACTCGCGTACGGTTTTCCGAGGAGTTCTCGTGCAAGACGTGTGGGGCGCTTTTCGCGGAACCGGAACCGAACCTGTTCTCGTTCAACTCGCCCGCCGGGGCCTGTCCGCGTTGCCAGGGTTTCGGGAACACGATCGACTTCGATCCGGCCCGGGTGATTCCGGACCCTTACCTGCCGATCGAAGATGGGGCGGTTCATCCTTGGACACGGCCGACGTACGCTTGGGGATTGCGGCACGCGGTGAAGCAATGGAAATCGCGCGTGCGGATGAATGTTGCGTATGGGCAGTTGACCAGCGAGGAAAAGGAACTGGTCTGGCAGTCGGTGCGGTCGTTTTTCGCGGACGTGGAGGAGAAGAAGTACAAGGTCCACGTGCGGGTGTTCCTGTCGCGATACCGCGGCTACGCGGAGTGTCCGGATTGCGGCGGCGCCCGTGTCCGCAAGGAGGCGCTGAACGTGCGGGTGGGCGGCCGGACGATCGCTCAGGCAGCCCGAATGAACATCGAGCGGGCGCACGAGTTCTTCCGATCGCTGGAGTTGGCGGCGGAAGAACGTGCGATCGCGGACACCGTGCTGGTGGAGATTCGGCAGCGGCTTCGGTTTCTCAACGACGTGGGGCTCGATTACCTGACTCTCGACCGGTTGTCGTCCACGCTCTCCGGGGGTGAGGCGCAGCGGATTCAGCTAGCCACGTGCCTTGGCTCGCGACTGGTGGGAGCGTGCTACATACTGGACGAACCGTCGATCGGCCTGCATTCGCGCGACACCGAGCGGCTCATCCGGATTCTGCACGAGTTGCGGGATCTGGGAAATACGATCCTGGTTGTGGAACACGACCCCGACGTGATGCGGGCGGCGGACCATATTCTCGACCTGGGACCCGGGGCCGGCGAGAATGGCGGGCGGATCGTCTTCCATGGCACACGTGCCGAATTGTTCGAGGGCTCCGCGCAGACGCTCACCGGCAGGTATCTGCGAGGAGAGCTTCGCACGGCGCCGCCCAGGGCTCCACGCGCCCCGAGCAAGAAGCGGATGTTGCGGTTCGAGGGTTGCCGCGCGAACAATCTCCAGAACATCGACGTCGAGATTCCGCTCGACATGATGGTGGCGGTGACAGGTGTGTCCGGCTCCGGGAAGTCGTCGTTGGTTCACGACGTGATCCACAAGGCCCTGGCCGGCGCTACCGCTCCCCCGGTCGCGGCCGCCGCCGAAGGGGAAGAAGACGGCGAGGGGGCTCCCGTTCTCCAGACCTGGAGGAAGGTAGTGGGGCAGGCGATGGTCTCACAGGTAGTGCTGGTGGATCAGTCGCCCATCGGACGCACGCCGCGATCGAACCCGGTCACCTACATCAAAGCGTTCGACATCATCCGGGAGTTGTTCGCCTCCACGCGCGAGGCGGAGAAGCGGGGCTACACACCCGGCCACTTCTCCTTCAACATACCCGGAGGGCGCTGCGAGACCTGCCAGGGAGACGGGACGGTGACGGTGGAAATGCAGTTTCTCGCCGACGTGGAGTTGGTCTGCGAGGAGTGCCATGGCACTCGTTTCAAGTCCAGCATCCTCGAGATCCGGCACCGGGACAAGAACGTACACGAGACGCTGCAATTGACGGTGGCGGAGGCGATCCACTTCTTCGCCGACGTTCCGAAGCTGGTGAACAAGCTGCAAGTCCTGGCGGATGTGGGGCTCGGCTACCTGCGGCTGGGTCAATCGGCGACCACGCTATCGGGCGGCGAGGCGCAACGAGTGAAACTGGCGGCGCATCTGGCGGTATCGTCGAGCAAGGGGACGATGTTCCTCTTCGACGAGCCAACGACTGGACTGCATTTCGACGATATCGCGAAATTGCTGGACGCATTTCAGCGGCTGATCGCCTCGGGCGGGAGCATCCTGATCATCGAGCACAATCTGGAAGTGATTCGGAACGCGGACTGGATCGTGGACCTCGGTCCGGAGGGCGGGGATCGCGGGGGCCGAGTGGTGGCCGCGGGGACTCCGGGTCAGGTTGCCAAATGCGCGGAATCGCACACGGGGCGGTTCCTCCGGTAGGAGTTCGGGGGCGGGAAAAACGGACCGATTCGTGGCCGCGTGGGACGCTCGAACCGGCGTTCCGTCTTTTCGAGGAATTATATTTCTTTTTTATTCAATAACTTGTAATTAGCAGGCGCCATTGTCCGCTTGACGGCTGGAGACCATTGGTCCGGGTGAGCGAGTCACGCTCGCCGCCAAGCAATGGACAACGACAAACATTCAAAGGCGCGGCGGCCCAAGCTGGAGGGACGCACGCGGCGCAGGGTGGATCCCAGCGAGGAGCAGGGCCGGCCACACGCCGCCCGAGCCGAGTCACGGGTAGCGAAGAGTCTCGCCGACCAGGACGAAGCGGGTTCGGCGGCGGAGTTGGCGCGGCTGCGCTCCATCGGCAAGAAGGGCGGCGACTCTCCACGGGAGGTCACCGTCCGATGGGTGGACAACGAAGGCAAATAGAGCGGCGGATTCTTTACCGAAGTCTACCGTCGCAACGGGCATTTCACGAATGCACGGACAGGTTCAAGGGCTTTTCCGGTCCGATCGGATCCGGTAAGAGCGTCGCCTTGTGCCAGGAGGCCGTGCGGATGGCATATCTCAACGCGGGCCGCGTGGGGCTGGTGGGGGCTCCTACTTACAGGATGCTTGCCGACGCCACTTGGCGGACGCTTCGCGAGATTCTATCGGAAAACGAGATCCCATTCGGATGGAACCAGTCGGAAGGCGTGGTGACGTTCGAGGACACGGGATCCAGGGTGTTGCTGAGATCGCTGCACGCGGCCGAGTCGCTGCGGGGCACGAATTTGGCATGGTTCGGGATCGACGAACTGACTTACTGCGCCGAGTCCGCGTGGACACGGCTGGAAGGGCGGCTTCGCGATCCCGCGGCGGCGCGGCTGTGCGGGTTCGGCGTTTGGACGCCGAAGGCGCACGATTGGGTCTACCGGCGGTTCGTGGCGGCGGGCGAAATTAACTACAAGACAATCTTCGCAAAGCCGTACGAAAACCGCCATATGCTGGACGCGGCGCCGGACTTTTACGAACGGCTGAAGAAGAGCTACGATCCCGAGTTCTTCCGGCAGGAGGCCTTGGGAGAGTACGTGGCTGCCTGCCAGTCGCGGGTGTACCGGTGTTTCGACAGAAACGACCACGTGAGCAAGCAAACCAGGCGGACTCACTTGCCGTTGCTGTGGGCGCTGGATTTCAACGTGGATCCCATGTGCTCGGTGGTGGCGCAGATCGACGGCGGCCGTCTGCATGTGTTGGGCGAGATCGTGTTGCGCCGGGCAGGAACCGCGGAGGCGTGCGAACAGTTCCGGGCGCGGTTTCTACCGCATTACCGGGGAGTAACGGTATACGGCGACGCGTCCGGCCACAGGATGCAGACAGCGGGCTCGTCGGACTACCAAATCGTGCGCGACCAGCTCGGGCGAGGAGATTGGGGGCCGTTCAGCTACAAGACGGGGAGGTCGAATCCGGCGGTTCGGGACCGGGTGGCGTTGACGAATTCGCTACTACGCAACGCCGACGGGGACATTCGACTCGAGGTGGATCCGGGCTGCGGAGAGCTGATCCGCGATCTGGAGGAAGTCAATTACCAGGCGGATACGTCCGCCATCGACAAGGACCGGGACAAGAGCCGGACGCATCTTTCGGACGCGCTCGGGTACTTGATCTGGGAAGAGTTCGGGCCGAGGGCGCGAGTGGGCGAGCAGAACCGGCCATTGATTTAGTTCATGGAGGCGAATCGTGAAGGGAATCGAATTGGAACATCCGGAGTATCAAGCGAGGAAGGACATGCAGCGCCGTTATCGCGATCTCTACCGGGGTGGCGAGCAGTTGAAGGCCAACGCGGCCGAATACCTGCTGCGAAGGCAAAAGGAGCCGTTGGCCGTTTACGACGAACGATTACAGCGGGTCTACTACGAGAACTTCATCGGATCGGCGATCGACTGGTACGCGGCGACGCTGTTCCGCCGGGAGCCGCTGTTGATGATCGAGGGGGTGGATCAGCGGGGCATCAAGTTCTTCCACGAATTCAGCGAGGACTGCGACTTGCGGGGATCGTCCCTGACGGAGTTCTACCGCAAGCAGTTGCTGGAGGCGCTCGTCAGCGGGGTGAGTTATACGCTGGTCGACTTTCCGAGGGCGCGGAGGCAACCGTCGAATCTTGCGGACGAAGACCGGATGGGAGCATCGCGGGCCTATCTGAGCCACTGCGGCGCCGAGGAGCTGATCAACTGGAGCACGGACGAGCGCGGCGGATTCGATTGGGTGGTGTTGCGCAACTCGACTATCCGGAAGGGCTCGGTGGAGTCGCCGGACTGGGACCGGGAGACGCGCTGGCTGTACTACGACCGGGAGTCGTTCCAAGTGTGGAGGCGGATAGCGCAAGGACACACTACCGGACCGATGGAACAAGTGGACGCGGGGCGGCACGCGTTCGCGGCCAAGGGCGAGGTTCCGCTGATTCCGCTCCGGCTATCGGACGGGCTGTGGCTGATGAACCGGGCGGGGCTGCTGCAACTGGAGCACTTCAACAAGTCGAACGCATTGGGATGGGCGCTCACGCAGGGGCTATTCGCGATGCCGGTCATCTACTCGGAGCGGGACTGGAATCAGGTAGTGGGGGACTCCTACTACATCCAACTGGCGCCCAACGACCGCTTCGGATGGACGGAGCCGGAGGGCCGGGTTTACAGCATCGCGGGAGAGAATTTGAGCCGCTTGCGGGAGGAGATCTACCGGGTCTGCTATCTGTTGTCGCAGGCTGGCGGGGCTCTCGCCGGCCAGCAATCGGGTATCGCGAAACAACGCGATTTCTCGATTACGCAAGAGGTTCTGCGCGCGCTGGGCGATCAGGTGAAGGACGCGATGAAGCAGGTCCTGCGGGGCATCGCTCACGTTCGAGGAGACGACGTCAGCATCGGCGTCTCCGGTCTGGACGAGTTCGACATCGGGGACTTCACCAACGAATTGGCGGATGCCAAGGAGTTGCTGGCGCTGGGGGTGGAGTCGCCCACGCTGAGGAAGCAGGTCTTGAAGAAGCTCGCTTTCAAGTATCTGTGCGACGTGGGCCAGGAGACGAAGGACCGCATCGCGAGCGAAATCGAGGGTCCTGTTCAACCGTAAGAAGGATAACAAACGAATGAACGACAAGATCGACAAGGCGCCGGATACCGGCGGCGATTCGATGCGCGCGACTATCCGCGAGGTCATCGGCGAGTACGTGGAATTGCAGCGTTCGAAAGCCGAGCCGGCCTACAAGGCGGAGTTGGCGGACGAGCGGCGCCGGCGGGAACAACTGGAGCTCCGGCTGAACAATCTGGCCGAGGAAAACCGGCGCGCCCGGGAGCGGGCCGACGAGGCCGAGAGAACCTCGGCGATCCGGGGCGAACTGCAGCGGTTGGGCGTGCAGAAACTGGACCTCGCCTTCCGGGCGGTGAAGGACGATGTCGCGCGGTCGGAGGACGGCCGGCTGGTGGCGCGCGACGGAGGGACCGAGGTGGGACTGCGGGAGTACCTGTCGCGTTTCGTGCAGGAGAATCCCGAGTTGCTGCCGGCGCGGAACACGGGCGGATCCGGGGCCGCGTTGCACCGGAACGCGCCGGCTCCGGCGCGGGCGCCGGTGGATCTGGACCGGATCAAGCCCGGCATGGATCCGGCGGAGTTGGACCGTGTCCGGCAGGAGATCGCCGAGGTAGCGATGAACGCGCTCCGCGGCAATCGTGAGTAAGCAAGACAGAAAGATCAAGGAGAAACAAAGGCAATGCCTATCATTACTTCGTCGAACGTGGCGCAAGCCATCGTCAAACTGGTGGCGGCCGACGCGCTGCCGGCCCTGATGGGGAACCTCGTCATGGGCAATCTGGTGAACCGCGACTACGAGCCGGTTCTGGCTCAGGCGGGCGACACGATCAACATTCCGGTGCCTCCGACGCTGGTGGCGAACAACATCACCGAGGGCGGCACCGTTCAGTTGCAGAGCCCGAACCTGGGGTCGGCGCAGATCGTTTTGAACACGCACGCCGAGGCGACGTTCCAGATTCCGGACGTGACCAAGGTGATCGCGGCTCCGGACCTGCTGCGGCTCTATATGCAACCGGCGGTGGTGGCGCTGGCGGAGAAGATCGAGTCCGACCTGTTGGCGGCCTACTCGCAGTTCACGGCGAACAGCCCGGTGGGCACTCCGGGCGCACCGCTGACCGAGGCGGCGATCGACGCGGCCGAGACGGCGCTATTCAACGCGAAGACTCCGGCCGGCCAGCCGAAGTATCTGGTGGTTTCGAGCGACGCGTACTCGCAGCTCCGGCAGATTCCGCGCTTCAGCGAGTATCACACCGCGGGCGACGCCGGCCTGCGGGCGATCGTGGAGGGCACGGTTGGCAAGATCAAGGACTTCTTCGTGTTCCGGTCGCAGTTCGTTTCCAAGACGGGCAGCGCTCCGGCCACGACGAACAACCTCGCGTTCACCAAGAGCGCGCTGGGACTCGCGGTGCGGCGCCTGAACCAGCCGCTGCCGGGCACCGGCGCCATCGCCGAGTTCGCCGAGCTGGGTAACTTCGGCCTGCGGGTCCTGATGAGCTACCAGCCGAACACGCTGGCTCAGCAGTTCACGGTGGACGTCCTCTACGGCATCGGCGTGCTGCGCAACAGCCACGGCGTGCAGGTGAAGAGCTAGTCAAAAGCCGCGCGGCGTGGGCGGACGGCCGCCCCGCCGCGCAACAAGGAGATCCGACATGAATCTGAAGGGTTACTACAAGAACATCCGGGAGACGGAAGAGACGATCACGGAGGAGTTTCCGATCGTTGTGAGTCTCGATACGCCGGAGGGCGGCAGGGCGGGAGTGACCACGGAGGTTACTCGGGCCATGGCGGCGAAGGGAGTGGTGGAGCGCTGGGCGAGGCTCGCGAGCGACGACGAGGCGCAGTCGTTCCGGGAGGCGTCCCGCCAAGCTCGCAGGGCGATTCAGGAAGAGGACGCCCGGAGGAAACTGCAAGTCACGGTCATCGCCGATTCGGATCTGAGGGACCTGCGGGAAGCGGTCCGAAGTAAGTGAGATAGCGCGATGGCACTGCTAACGGACGGACCGGTCTCGACGGCCGCCGATCTGCAAGCGCACGACAGTTCGATCCTGGACACGGCGAGGACGGAGGGGATCGACCTGGAAGCGAAGATCGCGATCGCGCAACGGGAACTCGAGTTACAGATTTCGGTGTTCCTACTTCGGATGGGGGATGGCGGAACAATGGGCCCGGCGGGCGAGCCGGACCTGCGAAAGGTGGTGGTAACGGCGGGGGTGGAGCGCTGGCACGCGTTGCTCACGCTCGCGGCCGTGTACCGGGACGCGCATGGAAGCCAGTTGAACGACCGGTATCTGGCGCGATGGCAGCAGTTCGCCAAGCTCGCTTCGGAGACGGCGGATCTGGCGATGGAGACGGGGATCGGCGCGGTGCGCGCTCCGATCGGGCGGCCTTCGGCTCCAACAGTGTCCGGATCGGGCGTCGCGGCCCCCGGGATTTCGTACGAGATCGCGGTGGCTTGGCGATCGGCTTTCGGATCCACGAGCGCGGCCAGTGCGGCGGCGATCCACGACGGCGCCAACGGGGCCTTCCCTGTTGTTTCCGTGACGGGGGCGCCACCGGATGCGGCGGGTTGGGACGTGTTCGCCGCGCTGGCGGGCGGAGTTCCAACGCGGCAGAACGCGGCTATACTCAGTCCGGGCTCGGCGTGGACGCTTCCGGACACCGGCTTGGTGAACGGACCTCCGGCCGCTCCAGGGCAGTCTCCGGATTACTATGTCAGGCGGAGCCGCGGGCTCCGGAGGGGGTAGAAACGTGGCACGGGCGGCAAACGTAGCGCTGGTGGCTCTCACCGAGTTGCTAAGAGGACGGAGCGGAGTAGTACAACAGATGGCGGCGATACGGGCCGCCGAGGGGATCGATGCGCAGAATCTCCCCGATCCGGTGGTTCAGGCTCTCCACGCGGCGGTGGAGACCGAGGACAGGGCGACGGGAGCGAAATACCCGCAGATCCTGGTTCACTGCCACCGGATGAGAAATCTGCTGACGGAGAAGTTCCGCAAGTTCTCCGGGGTGGTGGACATGGCGGTGGAGATCCGTGTATCGCACGACAGACTCAATCTTCTGGAACGGCAGTCGCGTCTCTATCTGGACGCGGTAACGGCCATGCTGGAAGACTGCCGGGGCGAATGGGGCGAGTGCGTCTTCCAGAGCGGCCGGTACGACGTCGAGTTCGGCGCGGCCAAAAAGGGCGGCAGGCACTTCACGCAGACAACGAGGGTGAACGTACCAGTGGAAGTATCGCTGGGGTGAGGAATCAACATGGCTTGTTACATTTCGTCAAACGACAATCGCCACTACGTGGCTCTCGAAACAGCGTACGGAACCGCGGCTCCGGCGGCGGCGGCAAACCGGATTCCGTCCACGCGATTGGACCTGCGCCAAACCGCGCGGCCGCTTCGACGGCGCGATAAGACGGGGTCGCGCACCTTTCCCGGGTTGCCGGCGGGAATCCGGAGATCGACGGCCTTCGATGTCACGACTTACCTGACGCACTGGCCGGTGGACGGCGAGCCGCCGTGTTATGGCGCGCTCTTTCAAGCGGCGCTCGGAGCGGCTCCCCTTTACTTCGCGGGCGCGAGCGTACAGGGCGTCAGCAACGACACGGCGGTAACGACACAGGCGGCGCACGGGTTGTCGCCCAACCAGGCGGTCCGGTCCGGGGGCGAAATCCGGTTCGTGGCGGCGGTGAACAACGCCACCAGCTTCACACTAAACGCGCCGTTCACGACGGAGCCGGCCGTGGGATCGGAGCTCGGGGCGACAGTGACTTACTCACCATCCACCGATCTTCCCGCGGTAACGCTCCACGACTATTGGAGCCCCAGCGCGGCGGTCCAACGTTTGGCGGCGGGATGCGGGGTCGGCCGCATGCGCCTTCAGGTGAACGGCGACTTTCATCAGGCGCGGTTCGAGGGACAAGCGGCTTGCCTCGTCGAGAGCGTGGAGTTCACCGAAGGCGCGGCCGGGCTGGGGGAGTTTCCGCAGGAGCCGGCGGTGGAGCCGTATCAGTTCCCATTGGTTCCGGGTAGCTTGGGACAGGCGTGGTTCGGCGTGGAGCAGAAGCGGTTTCACACGCTGGTGGAAGCGGAACTGTCGTTGGACAACGACCTCAACCTGCGAGCCGAGGAGTTCGGGATCGACAAAGCGAGTTGCGTCGTGGCGGGGCTGAGGACAGTCCAGTTGTCGATGCGGCTCATCGCCAAGGCGAACGAGGACACGAAGGACTTGTACGCGGCGGCGCGGCAGCGAGCACCGATCGGAGCGATGTTCCAGTTGGGACAGCAGGCCCGGCACCTGTGCGGCGTCTACTTGCCGGCGGTGGTTCCGGAGATCCCCGAGTTCGAGGACGAGGAGACGCGGCTCGAGTGGCGTTTCCGCAACTGCCGCGCGCAGGGCAGCGGCGACGACGAGATCATCATCGCGTTCGCGTGAGGAGCACATGGAATACTGGAGCAAATTAACACTGCGCTCGGAGGAGTTTCCGGGCGTCGAATATACGATTCAGAGAATGTCCCTGGGACGACGCATCGACCTTGGGAAACGGGTGCGCCAGACCGGGCTGAAAGCCGAGTTCCTCCAGGCCGGGGATTCACTGCGAGACCGCGTGGAAGTGGGAATTCTGCAGAACGAGATCGACCGCTTGTATCTCGAGTGGGCTCTGATGTCGGTTACGGGTCTGCGGATCGACGGCGAGGAGGCCGGTCCACCGCTGGTGATCGAGCGAGGACCCGAATCTCTTACCAGGGAGATCCTGACGGAGATCAAGCGGGAACTCGACTTGACAGAGGAAGAAAGAAAAAACTCCTAGTCGCCTTCCATTTCCAGTTCGCGAACCAAGCCGCGTGGAAGTGCGACTCATGTAGGAAGAGTGGCTTGGAACGGAAACGCCGGTGCGGATGGACGCCCGGATGCCAGGATGGCGAGCCGGAGATAGTCTGGGCGCGCCGGGGGGCGAGGGCGGAGTCTTGTCCTAAGTCGCTGATCACGGCGGAGAGCCTGGCGTTTCTGGAGAAGTTCCATGCGTGGAGAGGATCGGGCGGAGTGAACCTGCTCGACATCGCGGCTCGCGACGCGGAGGCGATCCTGTTGCTGGAAGCCGAATGGAGAAAGGAGATCTCGTATGCCGACGGACAGCTTATTTGAGGATGTCGAGAGGCTGCTTGCGGCCAGTGCCGCGGCGCCTGGCGATCGCATGCCGGCGCCATTTCGCGGAGCCGCTCCTTCCGGTTCGCCCGCGGGCGCCGGGGGAACGGACGAGTTGGCGGTGCGGGTCGCCGAACTGGCGCGCCGGGCCTCCGCGATCACGGCGGAAGATGGCGGCTCCGGCCGCGTGGCCGCCCGGCCGGCCTCCGCGGCGCTCGATCAGATTGGGAACTCGAGGCAGCCTTGGCGGTCGCCGGCCGGCATCGGCCGCGCGCTATCGCCCGTGGTGTCGAGCCTGATCGGCCTGTTCCGGCGGAGACGGGACGAAGAGCCGTTGGCGGGTCCATCGTTATTCCGGCTGCCGGAAGCGGTTTCCGTCGACGCCGGGTTTTCCCGGCGCGAGGGTGGCGCCATTCGAGAGGTGTCGCGGGGCGTGGAACCGGCGCCGCGGCTCGCGCCCGCTCCCGGCCCGATCACGATCAACGTGCAGGCGATCGACAGCCGGTCCTTTCTCGATCACAGCGACAGCATCGCGCGCGCGGTCCGGGAGGCGATGCTCAATACGCATTCGATCAACGACGTGGTGAACGATCTATGAGCGCGTTTCCCACTCTGAAATCCGGCGCGGTGGCGCAGTATCCGTTGCGGCGCGAAATCTCGTACCGAACCGCGGAGGTGCGCTTTCTGGACGGTTCGGCGCAGCGGTTCCGGTTGCGCGGCGCGCGCGCGCGACGGTGGACGATCCGGCTGGACCTGCTGGGAGAGGATGAACTCTCGGCTCTCGAGGAGTTCTTTCTGGCGCGGTCGGGGCGGATGGAGAGCTTTGCTTTCGTCGATCCGCGCGACGGGGCGGCTTACCAGGATTGCAGCTTCGAGAACGAAGAGGCGGAGTTCGGCATGACTGGAACGATGCATGGCCGGACGGAATTGATCGTTCGACAGAACTGGAGTTGAGATGCCTTTCTTTCCACAACTATCGACCGGCGCGGTGGCGCAGTTCCCCGCGTTCCGGACCAGGTTCACGCGAACCGTGCTCGGCGAGAGCGACGGCGGGATTCAGGCGAAGCTCGCCGATCCAGGATTCGAACGCGCGGAGTGGGTGCTGCGATTGCCGGATCTAGCGGAGGCGGAGGCTTCGGCGCTCGAGGCGCTTTTCGAAGCGGTGGAGGGAAGACTGCGGCCGTTCGTGTTTCTGGATCCGCTGGCCAATTTGCTGGCGTGGAGTGAAGTGTTCGGGAACAGTCCATGGCAAAAGCCGGCGCCACTCCAACTGACCGCCGGCATAGCGGATCCGTTCGGGACGGCGCGCGCGTCGCGTGTGATCAACACGAGCGCGATTCCGATGGCTCTGGCGCAAGAGATCGAAGGACCGGGCAGCTATCGATATGCGTTCAGCGTGTGGGCGCGCGGAGCCGGCTCTTCGCTGACACTCCGGCGCTCCGCCGGACCGGTCGCGATGTCGGAGGAGTTCGTGGCCGGCTCCGGTTGGAGGCGGGTCGCACTGCGATGCGGAGCCGCGGCGATCGCGGAGCCGCCCGTGCGATTCGAAATCGAACTTGCGCCCGGAGCGGCGGTGGACCTCTTCGCGGCGCAGGTGGAGCCGCAGGTCCAGCCCGGTCCGTACAAGCGGACCGGCGCCGAGTCGGGCGTTTACATGACCGCGAACTTCGCACAGGACGAGATCGCGGTGGACGCGGAAGGACCGAACCGGTTCTCCGCGGTGATCCGCATCGCGATCAACAAGGAGGTATGAAGTGCCGTCGATCGAGTCGGTAAAAGAATTGGCCGTCACGCAAACGCCGCTGGTCTTGTTCGACTGCAAACTGGCGGACGGGACGATGGAGCGCTGGTCCACGCACCGCGTGTCGCACGGTGGACACACGTATGAAGCAAGAGTGGCGCGGCACAACGCATTCGACACGCGATGGGGAGCCGAAGACGGGATCGACAGCGTGGCGCGTGTGGCGCTCACGCTGATCAACGCGGACTCCTATTTCTCGCAGATCGAGCGGAGCCCCGGATTCAAGGGCGCCGGTCTCACCGCGACATTCGTGTTCTTCGATCTGGCGGCGGGCGCGGCGGCGTCGAGCTCCACGGTGCTGTTCCGCGGAATGCTCGGCGGGGCGGAAGAGATCGCCGAAGCGTCGATGCGCATATCGGCTACGAACAGGATGAATCCACAGCGGCTGATGCTGCCGGATCTGCGGATCCAGCGGAGGTGTCCGTGGTCGTTTCCATCGACGGAGACGCGGCGCGCCGAGGCGATCGACGGCGGCGAGCGAGGCAAGTACTCATCGTTCTGGCGATGCGGCTATTCGGCGGATCAAGCTGGCGGACTGGGAAATCTCGACGGCGCGGCGCCCTTCACCAGTTGCGACTATACGCGGAGCGCGTGCGAGCAACGGGGCATGTTCGACCGCGACAGCGCGAACCGCGTGACGCGGCGATTCGGCGGAGTGGAGTTCGTTCCGGCGAGCACGCTGGTGCGCGGACATGGCGAGAAGGACTTTCGCGCGGGGACGCTTTCCGAGAACGAAGCTCGCTACAACGACTTCGTTCCGGTGGTGTACGGGACCGCATGGCTGAATCCACCGGTGGTGTTCGCGCGTAATGACGGCAACCTCACGCGAACCGAAGTACTGCTGGGAGCGGGCGAGATCCACCGGGTGCTCAAGGTGGTGGTGAACGGATTCGAGGTTCCCCAAGGCGTCGCCGGACAGAACATGACCGGAACAGGATGGTTCAATCTCGTTTCGGCGGGAGCGGAGGCCGGCGGGTTCAATCTGGACTTCAGCGGGGGCGATCCTTACGGGAGCATGGCGTTTCTCTCGGTGGTGATCCCGAATCGCGTGGCCGATGGCAAGGCGGTCCCCAAGGTCAACGTGCTGTTGGAAGGACTGAAGCTGCCGGCGTTCGGCGCCGACGGGTCGCACCTCGGCGAGGCGTTCACGAACAACCCCGCGTGGGTGATGCTGGATCTGCTACGGCGTTGCGGGTGGACCGCCGGTGAGATCGACCTCGGCAGCTTCGCGGAAGCGGCCGCCTACTGCGCCGAACTCATCGACGCCACCGATCTGAATGGCAACGCAGTTCAGATCCCGCGCTTCCAATGCAATCTGGTGATGCGGCGGCGGCGAAGCGCGGCCGACTGGATTCGCGGCGTGCGCAACGGTTCGCTGCTCTATCTCGGATACTCCGAAGCCGGCCTGCTGCAAGTCCGGATCGAAGGAACGATGGCGCGGCAACACGCGTCGAAGCCGGCGGGAAGCAACGCAACGGAGCAACTGAACGGCGGCTGGCCGGCATACGAGTTCGGCGACGGCGGTGGACTCTCGGGTATCGCACGGCGGGAAAACGGCGCGTCCTCGGTGCGCTTGTGGCGGCCAGGAGCGGCGGACTCGCCGAATCGCGTCGGCATCGAGTTCCAGGATTCGTTCAACGAGTATCAGCAGGACAGCCTGTCTTTGGTGGACGCCGACGACGCGGCGCTCACACGGCAGGAGACCACCGTGACTTCGACCGCGCTGGGTGTGGCGAACTTCCACCAAGCGGCTCGCGTGGCGCGGCTGCGAATCGACAAGGCAGTGCGCGGCAACCTGTTCATCGAATTCGAAACCAGCGTAAAGGGCGTGCATCTGCGGGCGGGCGACCTCATCACGATCACCTACCGGAAGGAAGGCATGACGCGAAAGCCGTTCCGGGTGACACGCATCGCGCCGGCGGCCAACTTCGGGCGTATCGCGATCGAGGCACAAGCGCACGAGGACGCCTGGTACAGCGATAGCGCATCGGGGGGAACACGAGTGCGGGGGCGGCTCAGCGGCGAGCCCGCTCCTCCGAGGCCGTTGCTGGGATCGGAGATCGACGAGAATGGCGTGGAACGTTTCGGCATCGTGGAGGAAGAAGCGGACAGCGGCGACGGCGGCAGCGAAACATGGTTGGCCGTGTCGTTCACTCCGCCGGGCGCGGGCGCCGAGTCGGCGCTGGCGATTCCGAAGCTTTCGCTGACTCCGGCGATTTCCCCCAGCGGCGGAACGCTCCCCGGCGGCCAAGTGCTCTACTACGCAGTCACCGCGGTCGACGCGAGCGGCGGCGAGACCGAACCGTCCTTCGCGGTGCGGGCTCCGATTCCCGAAGGCGGGTCGACAAACCGGGTCACGATCGAAGGGCTGAGCTTCGCGCCGGGAACCGCGTCCTTCCGGGTGTATCGAGGGCGAGGACCGCGGCAGTTGTATGGCATCGCGTCGAACGTGCCGCCCGCTTCGTCCTTCGCCGACGCGGGTCTCACGGCGATTCTGGCCGCACCGCCGGACCCGAACTTCGATCACGCGATCTTCGAATGGCGGCTCGAGCTGCATCCGGAGACGGCGGCGGGGATTTTCGGCGAGAGCACGATCGGAGCCGGTTCGCTCACGCTGACCCCGGGCGAGTACGCCGGAATGATCGCGCGGATCACGCGGGGAAGGGGCGCTGGGCAAGAACGGGCCATCGACACGAATTCGGCGACGGCGCTGACGATCCGGGGATCGTGGACGGTTGCGCCCGATGCCACGAGTCACTTCACGATCGTGGAGCCTGGATGGAAGGCCGGCGCGACATCGTCGCTGAGCCCCGTTCGTTTCCGGATTCCGAACCGGCCCGGCGCGACCGTCCAGATCACGGGCCGCGCCGCGAACGCCACGGGACGGGACAGCGGCTACGAACTGGCGCCGGTGACGCGGTGGAGAATCGGCGGCGCCGCCGGATCGATGCTGGACGCGGATGTGCCAGCGGCTCCCTTCTTCGCGCTTCAACCCGCGGGGAAAGGCAATGTCGATGTGGTGGCCGTAGGGTTCGCATCGCTGGACAACACGCGAGGAGTGCAATCGGGAACGCTGCGCATTTTCTACGTGGACGAATTGGCCAGTCCGGCGGGCGCGACTCTGATCGGCGGTATCGGAGCAGAGGAGACGGTGTTGACTGTTTCGAGTTCCGCCGGCGTGGTTCCAGGCGGACTGCTGCAGACCGGCGCGGAGGTCATGGAGGCGGTAACGGTCTCGGCCGGTACGTTGACGGTGCTGCGGGGATCGCACGGGACGGTGGCTGAGGCGCATTCGGCCGGAGCCACGGTGCATGCGCTCGAATCGAGAACGTACGTGATTCCGTTCGGCCGCGACTTCTTCGGGAGTCCGGCAAGCGGCGCGTTCACGCATCCGATCCACGCACCGGCCATTCGGATCGCGGCCGCGGAGATGCATGTGGCGAACTCACGCGGCAACAGCGAGACGGGGAAGGCGAACTTCACGGCAAGCACCGGGTTCGGAGTCCGGACGCTTTCCGGCGGCCAGTTGACGATGCAGGTAGAGGGTTATCTGGCGATTCAAAACGACGCGACTCCACCGTTGATCGTGGACGAGCGGCTCGCGGTGCGCGACATCTTCGCGGTGGTGGGTGAAGCACCGACGGGTGCTCCGGTGCTGCTTCGGCTGAAGGTGAACGGGACCGAGTACTGCGCATTGACGATCGCGCCGGACGCGACGGTCTCGAACGTGGTGAACGGATTCGGACTCGCGCCTCTGGCGGCGCTATCGGAACTGACGCTCGACATCGTGTCGGTGAGCGGCGCGTTCATGACCTCGCCGGGACGCGATCTGACGGTGACGCTGAGGCTTTAGGAGGCGACAATGGGCGAAATCTTGTACAAACTGAGTCCGCATCGCGATCTGCAGTGCTACTTCGAGCGGCCTTCCGGGATCGCGGCGATGAGCGAGGCGTCGGCCACCGGGTTCACGGTGTCCGGCACTTGGCGGCAGCAGTTCGACTGGGCAGTGATCGAATGGAACGTTCACAACGTGTTCGAGCACCCGGTCCATCGCAACCTGCCGGATGGGAATCTGAGCGGCCTGAGGCTGGTCTATGAGGAGACCCGCGACAATTGCATTCCGATGGACTCGGATCTCTTTCCGACGGTCGACTGGCCGTACCTGCGCGTGTGGACTCGCGACGGCGGGGCGGACTCCTTCTATCAGGTCCGGCTGCGCGATCACGCTGTTCCAATCGAGGGTGCGTATGTCGCGGCTTCGGCCGAGATGGAGCTGAGCGGCACTCCGGCGGCCGGCGACTACGTGGGGATCTCGTTCTTGTCGGAGCATCACACCTACCAGGCGGTGGCGACGGACGAAGTGGGGGAGATCCTCGACGCGATCGCCGCCAGCATCACGACGTTCTCGACGTCGCTCGAAGCGGAGCGGTCCGGCGCGGTGCTGCGCATCACGCTGAAAGATGTCCAATCGGGCGCGAACGGGAACCGGCTCGGGGTGTACGGATTCGCCACCGGGGGATCGCTCGCGTGGTCCCCTTGGTGGGTCAAATTCTCCGGAGGCCAGTCGCCCACGAAATGGCGCGTCACGCTCGACTTCTCTTCGCTCGTCGCGATCGACGGGCGAACCGTGCCGGCGACTAAGGTTCGCAAGATGCGCTGGACGTACGCCGCGGCCATGCAAGACGATTCCTACCAACGAAGCGAATTCGCGGCGCGCATCAGCGGATGGACGGTGACGGGGACGGGGCGGGCGTACCAGATCGCGGGTCCCGGTTCGCGGCGCATCGAGGATGGCGATCCAGCCCTTGTCTTTTCGAGCGGGTGGGAGGACGGCCGCGGGAACTTCTCGGGCGGGAGCATTCGGCACACGCAACAGCCGGGCGCGTCGGCAACGTGCCAATACACGTGCCCCGCGGCGCACAAGCTCTATCTCGGCACGCGCTACACGTTCAACAGCGGATCGGTCACGGCCCAGGTGGACTCCCGGCCACCGGTATCGGAGAACCTGCACATCGCCGGAGAGGACACGCTCGCCCGGCTCTTTCTCGGTGATCTGACAGCGGGAACACACACCGTGACGATCACGTTCAACGGCCCCGCCGGCGAGTATTTGTACGTAGACTTCCTCGAGATGGCGTTCCCATTCAGCGAACTTCCCGAGTTTCCCGAGGACGGAGCGATCACGCTCGCGACCGATTGGGACACCGACCATTCCATCGCGATTGCGCCGGAGCGCACCGCATGGATGATCCACGCGTTGGGCTTTCACGGCCGTCAGAACCACTACGTGGGCGCCCTGTGGTTCTACGAAATGATTCGCGATGGCCATGCCTACGCTTTCACGACCGTCACGTTCAGCGGCGCTCCCGCGTTCAGCGAGACGACCACGCTGACGATCGGAACCATCGGTTCACCGGACGTTGCGGTCATCTCGCATTTACATCGCGTGGGCGACACCGCGGCTACGGTAGCGAAATCGTTCGAACTGATCCTCAACCGGGGCTACACCGCGGTGTGGGCGCAGGTCTCGGGCAACGTCCTCACGATTCGCGCCCGCGCCATGGGAACGCGAGGACATGCGGTGACGATCGCCGCGTCGACCACCGGCGCCGGCTTCTCCGCCGTGGTGAGCGAGAGTCCGCTCGCCGGCGGCGTGGACGGAGCCTGGCACACCGATCTGGCCGCTCCGCACGCCGTGAACCGGGCCGCCCGCGACTGGAGCCGCGAGTTCTATCGCGCTCTGGACGTCTACGAAATCCCGGTGGTCGCGGCCTTCAGCATGGAGCTCCAGCACGGCGACGATTCGTTGGCTGCCGGCATCGCGCAGCGATATCCGGACGGTTCCGCCGCGTGGCTGAACACGCCCGCCCTGCAGACCAACTTCTCACCGGCGAGCACGAACTACTGGAAGCAGGTTCACGCGGACATGGCGGCCACCATGGCGGAAGCCGGAGTCACGCCCTATCTGCAATTCGGCGAAGTCCAGTGGTGGTACTTTCCGAAGGCCGGATCGGGAATGCCGTTCCACGACGACTATACGAAGTCCCGGTTCCTGCTCGAATACGGCAGACCGATGGCGGCGATCGCCTCCGGCAGCGTCGATCCCGCGCTCTTCCCGGATGAGGCGGAACTGCTGCCCCTGCTAATCGGCGAGTTCACCGGCGCTGTGATGGCGTACGTGCGAGCCTCTCATCCGGACGCGAGGTTCGAAGTGCTCTGGCCGAACGACGTGAACGAAGGCCCGTTCAATCGCGTGATCAACTATCCGGCCGGCGCCTGGACTCCGGCCACGCTCGACTGCTTGAAGACCGAGAGCTTCACCTACACGTTCGCGCGGAACCTGAATCTGGCGCGGACCACGGTGGAATATCCGGTGTCGCGCGGATTTTCGCGAGACAAACGGAGCTTCCTGGTCGGCCTCATGGATCCGTTCACGTCGTGGGACAAGGAAGTGAACTTCGCGAGATCGAGCAACATCGAATCGATCGTGCTGTTCGCGCTCGATCAGTACTGCCTGATGGGCTACGAAACGCCGATGCCGGCAAGCCTCCGCCGCGCCGCGAGAATGGGCTGACACTTCGCTATTATGGGAGATTATCCACATGCGGATCGAGGAACGGTACGAACGTGCCGGACCGGAGGAAGTCGCGGAGCTGATTCGGCGAGAACTGCGGCCGCACTTCGACAATTTGACCGGCTTTTCTTCCACGGCGGAACTGCGGGCGAGCCCGGTGTACCGCCAGTTAGAGGACCGGTTCCGGCTGGCGTTGGAGACTTTGCACCACGGGCGATTCTCGCAGGGAGGGCCGCCCGGCACGCGTCATCGCGTGCTCGCCTGGAACGTGGAAAGGGGCAAGGAGCTTGCCGGACAACTCGAGGCCTTCCGCGCCAACCCCTACCTGCAGAGCTGCGGCCTGATGCTTCTCACCGAAACCGACGTCGGAATGGCGCGAAGCGGCAACGCCGACGTCGCCCGGACGATCGCCGCCGAACTCGGCTTCGACTACGTTTTCGCGCCTTGCTACCTGAGTCTGGTCAAGGGCTCCGGCATCGAACGCCACGTCGAAGGCGACAACGAACTGGGCCTGCATGGCAACGCGATCCTCAGCCGCTATCCGATGCGCGAAGTCCGCCGCGTCGCGCTGCGGAACGGCATCGACAAGATGGCGTCGAACGAAAAGCGGCTGGGGAGCCAAACCTCGATCGCCGCGACCGTCGACTTCCCCTCGGGCCCGCTGACCGTCGCCTGCGTCCACCTGGACGCCAATTCGACGCAGCGGCACCGCATGGAGCAGATGGGCGACATCCTGGACGCGCTTCCCACCGGCCCCGCGCTCATCGGAGGCGACTGGAACACGACGACCTTCAACTCTTCGACCGCCTTCCACGCGATCATGGGCTATTGGCTGCGCGTGTTCATGGGACCGAAGCGCGTCATCCGGAACCACTTCCTGCACCCCTACCGATGGTTCGAACGCGGCCTGTTCCAACTGCTCGAAACCCGCGGTTTCGATTTCCGGAGCTGCAACCGCATCGGCGACCATTCGATCTTCTACGATGTCGATCATCTCGCCCAACACAAGGCGCTCGCCGAATGGGTGCCCCTGTGGTGCTTCGCCTTCATTCGGTGGGCGCTGCGGGACGTGGGCGGCGGATGCCCGCTGATGATCGACTGGTTCGCCGCGCGGCAGGTCCGATGCGAAAATCCACTGGTGTTGCACGACGTCAACAAGGGTCCGCGAGGCCCGCTCTCCGATCACGATCCGATCGGAGTGGAGATCGTGCTGGAGTAAATTGAAATGATGGAAACCGCCAACGCCGCGCAGACGATCGCGGAGCGAGAACAGAAGTATCTGTTGCGAAACTACGGACGCTATCCGCTCGCGCTCGACCGCGGCAAGGGTTCGTACCTGTTCGATTTCGAGGGAAAACGATACCTGGATCTCATCACCGGCATCGGCGTCAACGCCCTCGGACACGCGCACCCGCGCATCGTCAAGGTGATTCGCGAGCAGGCCGCGCGCATGATCCACGTGTCGAACCTCTACTATCACGAGCATCAGGGCAAGCTCGCCGAGCGGCTCTGCAAGGCCAGCGGGCTCGACCGCGTGTTCTTCTGCAACTCCGGCGCCGAGGCTGTCGAAACCGCGATCAAGATGATGCGGTCGCACGGCCACGCGCGATCCAAGGATAAGTTCGAGATCGTGGCCCTCGAGAACTCCTTCCACGGCCGGACCACTGGCGCCATCGCGATCACGGGCCAGCCCAAGTACCGCGAGCCGTTCGAGCCTCTGCTGCCCGGCGTGAAGTTCGTCCCCGTGCGCGACGACGCGGCGCTGGAAGCGGCCTGCGGTCCCAATACGGCCGGCATCTTCCTCGAGGTGATTCAGGGCGAAGGCGGCGTCTATCCGGTCTGCGCGCGCATGTTGCGAACCGCGCGAGCGATGGCCGGCAAGCACGACGCGCTGCTCGCCTTCGACGAAATCCAGTGCGGCGTGGGCCGCGCGGGCACCTATTTCGCCTACCAATCGCTCGGTGAGACGATTCAGCCGGACATCATGGTCACCGCCAAGCCGCTCGCGGCCGGCATTCCGCTGGGCGTGACCGTGGCGAACGAACGCGCGGCCGAGGCGATCAAAACCGGCATGCACGGTTCCACCTTCGGAGGCGGCGCGCTCGCCTGCCGCGTGGCGCTCGAGTTCCTCGACATCCTCGACGGCCTGTTCGAAAACATCTCCGCGCGCTCCGATCAGTTCCGCGACGGGCTCGAAAAGCTCGCCGCGCGGCACGAGTTCGTCAAGGAGGTCCGCGTGTTCGGACTGATGATCGGAGTCGACATGCACATGGCCGGCAAGCAACTTGTGACGGACGCGATCGCCGAAGGCCTGCTGATCAACTGCACGCACGACACCGTGCTGCGATTCCTGCCGCCCTACAATATCTCCGCCAAGGAGGTCGACCAGGCGTTGCGCATCCTCTCCAGGCTCTTCAAGAAGGGCGACGAGTACTGGGCGCGGCGTGAGAACGGTTGACGTCGCGAATAGCGGTTCTACACAACAACAACATGAAACTTAGAATCCTGACGCTTTTGGTGTGTCTGGCGGCGGCTTGCACCGCTCAGGACATATTCCAGTTCTCCGGCAATGGCGCCCAACAGCGCTTCGAATTGGCCGCACCGGACTCGCTCGCCGCCAAGAGCCGCTCCGTCCAAGGGAAATCGGCGATCGTACTCTACGATCTCTCCGAACTCCCGGCGCGCGACCGGCTGGACAAGATGACTCCGGCGGATCGCGCCCAACGCCTCGACAGGGCCGCTCGAACCCTGACCGCGAAGGTCCTCGTGAAGAACGCCGGTGAAACGGCGATCGACGCGATCCGCATGGAAACATCCGCGCGGTCGGCCGAGCCCAGCCTGCTCGCCGGTTGGACCACGGTCGCCTACGATTCTCCCGCTGCCGCGCTCGCCGCGCTTCGTTGGCTGGCTGGACGCAAGGACCTGGAATTCATGCCCGTGCTCGCAAGGAAGCAATTTCGCCGCCAGGCGCCGGGCATCGGTGGAACTCTTCGCCGCAACGTGAACGATCCGCTGTACTCCAAGCAATGGCACCTGAAGGACGCCTCCGGCGATCTCGGGCTTGCCGCCGCCTGGGACTTCGTGACCGGTAAGGGCATCAACATTGCCGTGGTCGACGACGGCGTCGAAATCGCGCACGCGGATCTGCGGGAGAACGCCTACTCGCTCGACAGCGGCTTCCACCGGAACTTCAACACCGGAGCGCCCAACGACCCGACTCCGGCGGCGGCTTCCGACAACCATGGAACCGCCTGCGCCGGGCTGCTCGGCGCGCGCGGATTCAATGGCATCGGCGTCGTGGGAGTCGCCCCGGAAGCCAGGATCATGGGCCTGCGCCTCATTTCCGAGCCAGCGTCCGATGAGGACGAAGGCAATGCGTTCGCGTGGCAACCCTCGGGCACGGTCACCCATGTGTCCAGCAATAGCTGGGGACCCGCCGACGACGGAGCGGCCGGCGGCCGCGCCAGCGCCCTCACCAGGGCAGGCATGGAGAAGGCAGCCACCGCGAACCGCAACGGACTCGGTACGGTTGTCGTCATCTCCGCCGGAAACGGCCGCCGCTCCAAGGACAACTCGAGCTACGACGGATACTCGAGTTCGCGCTTCGCCATCGCCGTCGGAGCCGTGAATCGCCAGCACCAGCCCAGTTCGTTCAGCGAAGAAGGCATCAACGTCGCGATCTCCGCCTACGGTGGCGAGTTCCAGCCACCCGAGGTTCTGTGGACCACCTCCGTCACCGGCAACGAGGCGGCGGCGATTCGAAGGAAGGACTTTCCCTCCACCGAAGCCCCGGTCGACTACACGGACGCCTTCAACGGAACGTCCGCCGCCGCGCCCCAGGTATCCGGCGCCGCGGCCCTCCTGCTCGAGCGGAACCCGCGCCTCGGCTATCGCGACGTCAAGGAGATCCTCATGCGCAGCGCTCGCCGAGCAGGCCTCGGGGGCGGCGACGCGTTCGTTCAGAACGGCGGCGGATTCTCCTTCAGCCATTCGTTCGGCGCTGGGTTGCTCAATGTCGCCGGTGCGTTGACCTTGGCCGACGATTGGAGGAACCTGGGGCCCCTCCTTGCCACCTCGGTCTCCCAGCCCGGCATCGAGGCGGAGATCCCCGACAACGACGGGGATGGGATCGACATCCCGTTCCGGGTCAGCGACTCAATCCGCGTCGAGCATGTCGAGTTCACCGTCAATGTCGAACATCCGAATCGCGGCGATCTCGCGTTCCTGCTGACGGCGCCATCCGGCATGCGGAGCCTCGTGCTTCCACGCCCGGCCGACGACAACTCGGACTTCGAGAACTACACGTTCACGTCCGTTCGCCACTGGGGCGAGGACAGCAGAAGAACGTGGGTGCTCTCGGTGATCGACACGTCGCCCGAAGACGAAGGGGAGATCTTCTCGGCCAGCCTGAGAGTGTACGGAACGGCGAGGTAGCCGTTCCCGCCCGCGGACCCCCGCTACTTGGCTGGGGCCGCCGCCAGACTCCGTTCGAGGAATTCGGTCATCGACTCCAACATCTGGAGCCGGACGGCTCCCCCGACATGATGGGATTTCTGCGGATACAGCAGAAAGTCGAACCGCTTCCCCGCGCGCTGCAAAGCGTCGATCATGCGCAGGGTGTGCTGGAACAGGACATTATCGTCTTCGAAGTTGTGGACCAGCATCAGCTTCCCCCGCAGCTTCTCCGCCTGGAACACGACGGAGCTGTCCCTGTACCCGGTCTCGTTTTCAGAAGGCAGACCCAGGTAGCGCTCCGTGTAGATGGTGTCGTATTGGCGCCAATCGGTGGGAGGCGCGCCCGATACGCCGGCCGCGAAAACCTCCGGCGCGTTGAACAGACTGTAGAGCGTCATGTAGCCGCCGTAGCTCCAACCGTACATACCCACGCGCGCCGGATCCACAAAGCCCATCGAGAGCAGATGCCGCACGCCTTCGAGCTGATCGGCCAGCTCCTGCTTGCCGAACCGCCTGTACAGCTGCTTCTCGAAGGCGTGGCCACGCCCGGCCGATCCGCGCCCGTCCATCTGCCAGATCACGAATCCCCGATGCGCCAGCGCCTGATCCCAATCCGCGCCCCGCCATTGATTCTTCACCGTCTGCGAGTGCGGACCGCCGTACACCATCACCACCGCCGGATACTTCCGCGACGCGTCGAAATCCACCGGCTTGACCACGCGCGCATGGAACAGCGTCCCGTCGGAGCCACGAAAATCGACCAGTTCGTTCGGCAGCAGCCGGAACTCCGCGGTCACCTTCCGGTCCGGCGGCGTCAGTTCCGCCAGCAATCTTCCCTTCGCGTCGCGCAGGACCTTGCGCGGCGGCTCGGTCAGGCTCGACCACGTATCCAGGTAGCTGCCGCAACCCGGCGCCATCGAGACGGTGTGCGTCCCGGGCTCGGAGCTGATCCGCGCCTTGCCCCCACCATCGAAACCGGCCGCGTAAAGATGGCGCTCGCGCGCATCGGCTTCGGTCGATAGGTAGAAGACGCGGCTGGCTTTCTCATCGACGCAGACCAAGTCGGTGACCTCCCATTCGCCGCTGGTGAGCGCACGGTCCCCGATGTAGAGATGGCGGTACCCTGCCCCGCGATCGCTCCCATAAAGCAGTTTCGACGAATCCGCCAGGAAAGCGAAGTCGTCACGTAGGTTAACCCACGTGGCTGCGCTCTCCGACCGCAACGCACGAGTCCGCCCATTCCCCGAGTCGACCGCGATCACGTCCAGCTTGTCCTGCACCCGGCTGAGCAGATGAACCGCGATCGACGTTGCGTCCATCCACGTGACGCGCGCCGTGAGGCGTTCGCCGTCCATCCCCGGATCCAGCCACTTCGTCTTGCCCCCCGCCGCCCCCACCACTCCCAAGCGGACCTTTGCGTTTGGTGTCCCAGCTTGCGGATAACGCTGGGGTTCGGCGGCCGGGCGGAGCTTCAGCAGATCGCCGTGTGGATACACCATCTGGTTGGACAAGTCGAATTGCAGATAGGCGATCCGCCGCGAATCGGGCGACCACCAGTGCGCCGTCGGGATCGCCAACTCTTCCGGATAGACCCAGTCGAGCTCCGCGTTCCAGCGCGTCGCGTCCCCATCGTGTGTCAGCCGGTTGACCTTGCGCGACTTTACCTCCATCGCGTATAGCTCGTGATCGCGCCGGAAGCTGATCCAGCGTCCGTCGGGCGATAGCTTCGGATCGGCTTCGATCCGCTCCGTCTTCGTCAACTGCTCCCACTTCCCATCGGCTTCGGTCACCACGAAGAGGTCGCCGTCAACCGCCAGGAGCAGCCGCTGCCCGTCGGGGAACCACTGGACCGGCTGCTCGCGGACGCCCCGGTTCACCCAGCCGAACCGCGACGGTTCAGGCGCATCCACCGCCGCGTCTTTCAGCGCTGAAAGCGCCAGCAACTCGCGGCGGTTCCCGCTGGGCACGGCAGCGATCCAGATCCGGTCGCGTTCCTTCCAGGCGAACTTCGCCCCGTCGCGGGACCAGACGATCGACGCCGGTCCGGCCACTACGGGCGTAGCAGCCGCGTCCCGCGGAGTGACCGCCTTCTCCCCGGCAAGGGCGGCGCTCAGCACCGCTAAACCCCATAAGATTCCTAGCACTGGCTCTCCTTACTTCACCGGAAGCGCGAAAGCGACGTACGTCCCGCCCGAGGGCCGGCCAGACTTCCCGCCGCCACAGGCGATCACCACGAACTGCCGCCCGTTCACCTCATAAGTAGCGGGCGTGGCGTTGCCGGCCGCGGGGAGCGTCGTTTCCCACAAGAGCTTGCCGTTTGCTTTGTCGAACACCCGGAACTTGTTGTCGTGATTGGTCGCCCCGATGAACAGGACGCCTCCCGCCGTGACCACCGGACCACCGTAGTTTTCCGAACCCGTGTTCCTCGCCCCCTTGGCGGCCAGTTCCGGGAACTCGCCGAACGGGATCTTCCACGCGATCTCGCCCCTGTCCATGTCGATGGCATTGAGCGTCCCCCACGGCGGAGCCACCGCCGGATACCCGTCGGGATCGAGGAACTTGTTGTAGCCGTCGATGGTGTACTTGCTCCAATAAGGATTCGCGCCGCCGCCCTCCGCGGGGCCGCCCTCCCTGCCGGTCATCAGGTAATCCGTCATCGCGGCGACCACCGGTCGCGGCAGGTGCCCGAACGCGGGCATACGTCCCTGACCCGCGCGGATCAGACCCGAGACCTCACCGCTGGTGTACCGCCTTCCGATGCCGGCCAGCGAGGGGAACTCGGGCGGCGTCCCCTTCAGATCCTTCTGGTGGCAGCTCGAACAGTGGGTCAGGTAGAGCTCGCGGCCGTTCGCCGAGGCCGCGTGGGCTGGCCTCGGAATCATTTTCAAGATCCACGCCATCTCGTTGGAATTGACGTAGAAAAGTCCCGTCTCCGGATCGAACGCCGCGCCGCCCCACTCGCCGCCGCCGTCGAAACCGGGGAACACGACGGTGCCTTCGAAGCTCGGCGGTACGAACTGACCGGCGCTGCGGATCTTGCGGAACCGCTCCACGACGGCGCGATTCGCCTCGGGAGTCCGCTTGGTCAGCATCTCCTCGGTCAGTACCTGGCGCGCGAACGCGGGCGGCTTGACGGGAATCGGCTGCGTACGAGCCGCCTTTTCTCCATCCACTTCCGACGCCGGAACTTCCCGCTCCTCGATCGGGAACACCGGCCTTCCCGTTTCCCGTTCGAACACGAAGACGTGGCCGGACTTGGTGATCTGTGCCACGGCGTCCAGCAGTTTCCCATCCTTTGCGACCGTGATCAGCGTGGGCGGCGCCGGATGATCGCGATCCCACAGGTCGTGCCGCACCGTCTGAAAGTGCCAGACCCGCTCGCCGGATTCCGCCTTCAGCGCGAGCAGGCAGTTGGCGAAGAGATTGTCGCCGTGGCGATTCGCCCCGTAGAAGTCGTAGGATGCCGATCCGGTGGGAATGAACACCAGTCCCCGCTTCTCGTCCAGCGCCATGCCCGCCCAATTGTTCGCTCCGCCGGTGTACTTCCAGGCGTCCCGAGGCCACGTCTCGTAGCCGAACTCACCGGGCCGGGGGATGGTGTGAAAGGTCCAGCGGATCTTCCCGGTACGGACGTCGTAGGCGCGGATGTCGCCTGGCGCCGAGGGCAAGTCCTCGCTGACCAGGCTCCCGAGAATCAGCGCATCCTTATATATGATGCCCGGAGTGGTCGCGATCACGTTCAACTCGTTCGCGTCGCGGCCCAGTCCCTCGCGGATATCCAACGTGCCCTGGGAGCCGAATCCTTCCACCAGCCGCCCGGTGCGGGCGTCCAGCGCGTGGAGCAAATGCCGCCATACGAAGAAGATGCGAGCATTACTTCCATCTGTCCAATAGGTGACGCCACGCGATTTGCGCCTGCCCCCGATCTTGGCGTCGCGGTTGGGATCGAACGACCAGCGCAGCTTGCCCGTGGCGGCGTCCAGTGCGATGACGCGGAGCTTCGGTGTCACTGAATAAAGGACGCCATCCACCACAATGGGATTGGCCTGCATTTCCGATCCGGGGAGCGCATCTCCGGTATCGAACCGCCAGGCCTCGCGCAGGCGGCTGGCGTTGGACCGGTCGATCTGCTTCAGCGCGGAGTAGCGGATGCTGTCGTTGCCGCCGCCATACACCTCCCAAGTCCGGTATCCCGATTTCGGAATCGAGCGCCGTTGCGGGCTCAGCGGAGCCGCCAGGACGAGTGCCGCGGCCAATCCCGCGCCTAAAGTACGAGGGTCCATGGACCGATTATAAGGTCTGCGCCATCGCCTTCTGGGTGCGGTGGTCCTGGAACCGGTCAAACCTCCCGCTTGACCTGGCGTGTCGGATTCGGGTATTGTTTAGGGGTTCCGAAAATGTAGTCAAATTTTCACCCAGCGGAAAACGGATGAAGCTACATCGAATCTTAACAACAAGCATCGGATCGTTGGCCTGTGGTGTCCTGGTCGGTTGCAGCGCGACGACGAAGTCTGGCAAGTTTGTCACCCCCTTCGTTGCGCCCGCTCCCCGCCTTCCCCAGTCAACGTACGCGATCCAAGAGCCGCCCAAAGTAGAACCATCGTTCTACCAGCGTGAATCCCCTCGTTTGCTGGCGCAAGCCGTGCAGCGGGCCAGTGAAGCGCCGGAGATCGACTACCTTTCACGCCAGGCGGAGACGCACTACTCCAAAGGGAGTGTGCTGATGGGCAAAGGCGAAAGCGCCGCTGCCCGCGCCGAGTTCGACAAAGCGATCGAGACGATCAGCGCGGCTCCTGCCAGTCTGCCGGGACGGGAACGCTTGGCCGCGAAGTACCAGAAGATGGTCGAGGACATCTACCGGATGGAAGTGGAAGTCGCCGCGCAGAGCGGGCCCACGCCGGAGCCGGTCTTCGACAAGGTTCCCCTCGAGGAAGCGGTGGACTTGACGTTCCCCGTCGAGCCCGCGCTGAAGGGGAAGGTCCGCCACCAGTTGCGGGCGACGGTCTCTCAGTTGCCGCTCAAGATGGCCGATCCGGTCCTCAGCTTCATCAACTTCTTCCAAAGCCCGCGGGGGCGCGACATCCTGGTGAGCGGATTCTACCGCGCGGGCCGGTACGCGCCAATGATTCGCCGCATCCTCGACGAGGAAGGCGTTCCGCAGGAGTTGATCTACCTGGCGCAAGCCGAGTCGGGTTTCCTGCCGCGCGCGGTTTCCTACATGTCGGCCACCGGCATGTGGCAGTTCATCAAGGACCGCGGCCGCGAATACGGATTGAATCAATCGCAGTTTACCGACGACCGGCTCGATCCCGAGAAGGCCACGCGAGCCGCCGCTCGACACCTTCGCGATCTGTACGAAGAGTTCGGCGACTGGTACCTGGCGATCGCCGCCTACAATTGCGGCCCGCTCGCCGTGGATCGCGCCGTGCAGCGGACCGGATACGCGGACTTCTGGGAGCTCTACAAACGAAACGTACTCCCGAAAGAGACGGCCAACTACGTCCCGATCATTCTCGCCATGACGATCATGGCAAAGAATCCGAAGGACTACGGGCTTGAAAACGTCTCGGCCGACAAGGCCATGGCGTACGACAGCATCAAGGTCTCGGCGAACACCCACTTGGCGCTGGTCGCCGATATCGTGAACCGGCCGCTGTCGGAGATCCGGGAACTGAATCCCGCCGTTCTGCGAATGGTCGCTCCGGACGGCTACACCGTGCACGTCCCCAAGGGATCCGGCAAGCAGGTGTTGAGCGCGCTCGAGTCCGTGCCTTCGCTCCGCCGCGCCAGTTGGCGGATGCATCGTGTGAATACGCAAGAGACGGTTGCCTCCATCGCCAAGCAGTACAAGATCACCGAGAAGTCGATCAGCGAGGCGAACTCGAACACTACCTCCGAGCCCCAGGCGGGAGACCTGCTGGTCATTCCCGTCGGCTATCCGGGGCCGGAAGCGGTGTTCACCACGGCATCCTACACTCGCTACGCTCCCGCCCGGCGAACCACTACGATTCGGCGGTCCACGCCGGCTCCGGCTGTGAAGAGCCGGACCTACCGCAAGCCCGCGGCCACCACCGCGCGGCCTGCGTCGAAAGCTCCGGTGAGCACGGGCGCGAGGAAGCCGGCAGCTCCGGCGGCTCGAGCCGCGACGCAGGTTCGCAAGCTGGCGCCCGCTCCGGCGGTGAAGCGGAGGCCCGCTCCGGCCAACCGGGCTGGGACGGCTCCCAAAATGGCGCCCCGGCATCGGGCTTCGTTGCCGGCGTCGGGCTCCGGCAAGCCAACCTTGGTCGCCGTGGCTTTGCAACGGTGAACATCCGCACGAATTGCAATCCAAGCTGTTGCCTTCGAGGCGAAAAGCGATATTCTAGGGTAACCCGAGGATTTTCGCGCGGGCCTGAGTTCTCATAGTTTTGGAGGCAGCGTATGATATACGATCCGCGTCTGCTGGCCGCGGACGACGACGATTCAGTGGATTTTCCCTACGACGAAGAGCACGTCGAGATGGAATCCGAGATTCGAGAATACGATTTGGACGACGAAGAGGAACTGCTCGCGCCGCAGGTAGGAGAACCGGTAGCGGCCTCCGCCGACGCGGCTCCCGCCGAATCCGCGCAGACGCTGGCGGCTGGCGCTGCGTCCTCACCCGGCGCCGCGCGTGCGGTGCCGGTCGCGACACGTAAGAAACCGGCTGCCCGAAAGGCGGCCGTAAAGGAGACACCATTGACAGAGGCTCCGGCCAAAAAGACCGCCCCCCAAAAGGCCGCGGTAAAACCAGCGCCCGCCAAGGCCGCGCAACAGGCGCCGGCGAAGGCGCCCGCCAAGAAAGCTCCGGCCGCCAAGAAGGCCGCCGCCAAGGCTCCGGCGAAGAAGGCGCCCGCCAAGAAAGCCGCGGTGACGAAAGCCCCCGCCAAGGCCGCCAAAAAGGCCCCGGCCAAGAAGGCTGCTCCGGCGAAGAAAACCCCCGCCGCCAAGAAGGCCCCGGCGAAGAAGGCCGTCAAGAAGGGCAAGAAGTAACGATCTCCGGGGACCGCTCGAGCGGTCCCCTTTCCGCATGCCCATTCCGGTTCGCCGCTGGATCCGCCGGATGCGCGGAGGAGCGCAGTGCCACCTGGTCGAGGCGGCTGGCGATCGATTTTACGTACTCAAGGCACGGAACAACCCCCAGCACCGCCGCATCCTGGTGAACGAGTGGCTGGCTTCGGAGTTCCTGCGCTATCTACGCGTACCGGCGCCGGAAGCGGCGATCCTCGACATCACCCCCGAGCTACTGGCCGCCGAGCCGGGACTCGCCATTCAACTCGGCAAGAGCACCGTGCCCGTCGAGCCGGGCTGGCATTTCGGATCGCGATTCCCCGGCGATCCCGCCACCACCGCCGTGTTCAACTTCCTGCCGGATCAGCTTTTGGCGGGCGTCGCCAACCGCCGCGACTTCCTCGGCGCTTTCGTCTTCGACAAGTGGACGTCCAACGCGGATGCGCGCCAATCGATCTTCTTCCGCGCTCACGTGCAATCCGGCTCCGAAGACGAACCGCCCGGATCCCGGCCCGGCTACGTCGCCCGAATGATCGATCACGGCTTCATTTTCGAAGGGCCGAACTGGACGCTCGGCTCGGCGCCGCTCCAAGGTCTGTATCACCGCCGGTCGGTCTATGCTCAGGTTTCCGGATGGCGGGACTGGGAGCCGTGGATCGAGTGGGTGCGGTCGTTCCCCGAGCAGGTGGCCGACTCCGCCCTGGCCGGAATCCCCGCCGATTGGCTGCCCGGCGGAGACTACGAAGCGCTCACCGCGCTCCTCACGCAACTCATGGAACGCCGCAAGAGGATCGCGGACCTGATCGAGGACACCCACCGCGCGGTCAACGGCCTGTTCCCAAACTGGCGATAATGTCCCCGGCGACGATCTCCGCCGTGACCGGCGCCAGCAGGATGCCGTTGCGATAGTGGCCGTAGGCGCGCCAAACCGGCGTCCCCGGCACTCGCCCGACCTCGGGCTCGAGAGACTCCGTTCCCGGGCGGAAGCCGTTCCACACCTCGGCCGGACCGGCGGCGGGCAGCGGCGGGAATAGCGCGCGAGCCTTGGCTGTCAGGGCGGACACGGCGGCGCCGTCGATCTCGCGGTCGAACCCGGCCCGTTCCTCGGTGGCGCCCGCGATGAGGAACCCGTTGCTTCTCTGGAGCAGATACGTGTGGTCGTGCCGGACCAGCGGCCGCAATAGCCCCGGCTCGAGATAGTAACCCGTCAGGTGGCCGCGCACGGGGATGGAAGCCTTCAGCGGAGGCGCGCCGTTCACCGCGATCGAGCCGCACCATGTGCCCGCCGCGAGCACCGCCGCCTGCGCCCGCGTCCCAGCCGCTTCCACTTCCGGCCCACGGAGATCCACGCCTTCCACGCGGCTACGCTCCCGGATCTCTCCACCCCGGCGCTCGATCGCCACGCGCAGCGCGCGCATGATGTCACGGGGATTGACTTGGCCGTCGCGCGGATAGTAACGCGCCTCGGCGAATCGTTGCCAGGCGAGCCCCGGCGCGAGCGTTCCCGCATCGGCGGCGCTAACGGCCTGAGAGGGAATGCCCAGCGCCGCCTGAACCGCGGCGCGCTCCCGCAAGGCGGCGGCCTCGGCGCCCTCGCGAGCCGGCTCCACCGCGCCGGAGATCCGGAAATCGATGCATTCGCCGGATTCGGCCTCGAGCTCGCGCACGAAGTCGCCGTACAGGTCCAAGCCCCGCGCGGCCAGTCCACGCCAACCCTTGCCCGAATCCACCTCCCCACCCGGCGCGAGCATTCCCGCGCCCGCCCAGCTCGCTTCCCCGCCCCAGGCTCCGGCCTCGTGCACCACCACCCGAATCCCGCCTTGCGCGAGCCGCCACGCGATGCTCCCGCCGATGATTCCACCGCCCACGACGGTTACGGTCAACACTGTCTCCATTGTAGTGGCGCCGCCGGATGTCCGCTAAAATCGGGAGGTGCAATCGATCACACGAGAACTGTTCGATCGCGTCGCCGAACGCGCCCAAGCGTCGCCGCGCCTTCGAATGAACCACAACTTCCACTCCGGTAACGACGACAACCCGCATCGCTTCCTGAACGTCCTGCTCGAGGGAACCTATGTCCGTCCGCACCGCCACTCCACGCCTCCCAAGCCCGAATCGTTCCTCGTGCTGGACGGCAAGGCTCTGCTGTTGATCTTCGACGAAGCCGGCGCCATCGCGCACCGGACAGTTTTGGGAATGGGACCGGACTGCGACGCCATCGGCATCGACCTGGAACCCGGCGTCCTTCACACCATTACCGCCCTGACCCCTCGCGCGGTCTGCTACGAGGTGAAACCTGGACCCTACGCTCCCGTTAGCGACAAGGACTTCGCCGAATGGGCGCCGCGCGAGGGCACGCCGGAAGCGGCCCAAGCCCTCGCGCGGTGGATCGCCTCGTAAGCCAGCCTGGCTAGAACACCAGCCGCAACGCCATCTGGTAAACCCGCGGGTTGAACAGATTCCCCTTGTCGCCGCCCACCGGCAGCAGCGAACCGAAGTTAGTTTGCGTCGCGTTGAGATTCGGAAACATCACCACATACTTCCAGCTCGACATCAAGTTATACGCCTCGGCCCGGTACTGCACGTTGAAGCGCTCCTTGAAGCGGAAGTTCTTGAACAGCGAAAAGTCGGCGGCCCTTTGTCCCGGCGCGCGCAACGTGTTGCGGCCGGACGTTCCCAGTGTTCCGAGAACCGGAGTCCGGTAAGCCGCGGTATCGAACTGGCGGGTCAGGGTCTTCTCGAAGCCGCTGGGCAGGGGATTCGACAGCACGTCCATGCGATGCACGTCGCGATCGTTGCCCACCTGCGCGCGATCGCCGCAGAAGCACCCGACCGTGAACGGAAGCCCGTCGGCCAGCGTGACGATCGTGTTGGTCTGCCAGCCGCCCAGCGCCCAATCCACGGGACCGCCGCCGTTCAGGAACTTCCGGCCCTTGCCGAACGGCAGTTCGTACAGGACGCTGGTGACGAAGCGCCTGGTCTGATCGTAATTGGCCACGCCGCGCTCGAGGTCGCGGCGGCCGTTGTACTGCGGATAGGTCCGGGGCGTTCCACCCTGGGTCTGAATCTCCGACACCGCGTCGATCGTGCGGCTCCACGTGAACGCCGCCAGCAGTTGCAGCCCTTGGCTGAAGCGCTGCTCCAGCTTGAGCGTCATCGCGTGATAGATGGCGTTGTTGTCGTTGACATAAGTGGAGAGCTGCGGCACGAAGTTGGAATACGGAACGCGGCTCTGGACCGGCGAGCAGGTGGATGGGAAGGTCCCGGGCGGGCACTGCGTGGGAAAACGCAGGCCGTTGTTCGGATTGCCCGTCACCGGAGGAAGCGTCGCCTGATTGGCGTGGTAGAGGCTCTGCGCGTGCAGACCGTGGCTGCCCTGGTAGCCCATCTCGAACAACATTCGCGCGCGTGGCTCGAACTGGAGGTTGAGACCCCAGTTCTGCGTGTAGGGCGTCGGGTTGGTCGGATTGGCGTACTGCACGCCGGTGCCGAAGCACTGGTTCCGCACGGTAATCGCTCCGGTGGCCGGGTCGGTGGATTCCGACGCCGGTCCCTGGCAATACGGCTCGACGAACCGCCGCTGCGAGATCGAAAGCGGGGCCGGGAACAGATCCCTAACATCGAGCGGCGGGCGCGTCTCCAAGCCGTTCACCGATGGCAACGACTGCAGCACGAACGGAACGTTCGGCGAGTAGGGCTGCGTGTCGTAGAACCGGTGCAGGATGTCGTAGAAGATGCCGTAGCCCGCGCGCACCACCATCCGGTTGGAACCCTGCATCGGGCGCCATGCCAGTCCGATGCGCGGGGCGAAGTTGCGGTACTGCGCGTGGTAGACGCTGTCGCCCGAGCAGCAGCTCGCGAAGACGGGGTTGTTCACCAGCTTCACGAATTCCGCGTCGCGATACAGCGCGCGTCCGCCGGCAGCGGAGTAGTCGAAGATCTTGCCGCCCTTGGAATTCTCGTACCACGGACCGCGATATTCCCAGCGCAGGCCGATATTGATCGTGAGTTGCGAAGACACGCGAAAGTCGTCCTGCACGAACAGATTGAGGTCGTTGTTACGCAGCCAGCCCGAATCGGAATCGAACGGGTTGCCGGCGGCGAGACTCGCGTAGCCCATCAGGTAGTCGGCGAATCCGTTGCCGGTATCGGCGCGTCCGGCCACCTGCGCGAGCGTCGGGTTGCGCGCCGTGTAGGCGCCGTTGAAGTTGATGATGCCGTTGCCCTGGAATCCGCCCAGCCGCGTGGTGCGCGACCGCCGCCAATCGACGCCGGCCTTCAACGTGTGCTTGCCCGACGTGAACGTGAGGTGCTCCACGTAGTGCTGCGTATTGGTGATCGAGAAGAACGGCACCGAGCCGGCGAAGCCGATATTGGTATATTGAGAGCCCGGTATCATCGCGGGCAGCGCCTCATATTTGTCGTTGAGGTTCTTCAACCCCGCGTCCTTCCAGTAGAGAACGCCCTTGCCCTGCGTCTCGAAGTTCTGATCGAAGATGAAATGGTTGTAGGCGGCGCGAACCTCGTTCACCAGGCGCGGCGAGAACACGTGCGTCCACTGCGCCGAAGTCATCCAGCTCGACTGCGCGGTGACCACGCCGGACAGCGGAATCAGGGACGGAATCGGCGCCGTCTCCTTGGAGTACAGGTACTGTCCGAAGACGCGATCCTTGACCGAGAAGTTGTGGTCGATGCGGCCGGTGTACTGGTCCATGCGGACCGCCGTGTTGACGCTCCCCTCGTAGTTATTGCAGGGTGTGGCGCACGGACGCGTCGGCGTTGGCCAGTATTTCACCAGATTCGAACTGACCGAAGCGAACCGGTTCGCCGGAACGCGATTGCCCGAAAACGGCATGCGCGCCACCGGCAGCGCCTGTCCGGGCGTCAGCGTTCCGCTGAGCGGGTCGAACAACTGCGTGGGCCACGCGCTGAAGTCGCCGGTCTTTTCGGCGGCGGTCGGAACCTGGCCGAGACCGAACGCGCCGATCACACGCCTCCCGCCCTGATAGCTGGCGAAGAAAAAGGTCTTGTTCCGTCCGTCGTAGACCTTGGGAATGTAGACCGGCCCGCCCACCACGCCGCCGAACTGGTTCTGCTTGAGCGGCGTCTTGGTGAAGAACCGCGGATGGAACTTCTGCAGCGCGTCGTTGCGAAGGAAGTTGAACAGCGAGCCGTGCACGGCGTTGGTTCCCGACTTCATCGCGATGCTCACCTGTCCCACTCCCATGCCGAACTCCGCCGGATACAGCGCGTTCTGGAGTTTGAACTCCTCCACCGCCTCGATCGGCGGGATCTGGCTGGGGAACTGGAACAGCGGCTCGTTCAAGGACACGCCGTCGATGAGGTAGGTCACCGAAGAGGGCCGCGCGCCGTTGATGCTGACGTTCTTGATGCCGTCGTTGAACCCCTGCCTGCGGATGGAGGCGGTGACGCTGATGCCGCCCTGCGGCTCGGTGACTCCCGGATTCAACCGGAGCAGGCTGCGGAAGTCGCGGCCGTTGAGCGGCAACTCAGTCAGTTGGCGCGTGGTGACCACCTGTCCGATGGTCGCGTTGTCGGTCTGGACGAGGCTGGCGAATTCCTGAACCGTGACCGATTCCGCCGTCTCGCCGACCTGGAGATTCAGGTCGACGCGCACCGTCTGATTCACGCTTACAGGGATCGGACCCACGGTGGTTTTCTTGAAGCCGCGGAACTCGCACACCACCTGGTATTCGCCGGGCAACAGACTGGGCACGAAGTAGTTGCCCGTCGAGTCGGTCTGGATCGCGAACGCGACGTTGGTCTGGGTGTTGGTCACCGTGACGGAGGCGCTGGGGATGACGGCGCCACCGGCGTCGCGCACCAGGCCGACGATCGCGCCGGCGGAAGTCTGCGCCGCCATGGGCGCCGCGAATGCCAACAAAAATGGCAACAAACGTTGGAAGCGCATGAGAAGGGTCCTTTCGATGGTTCGGGTGGCGCCAGGGACAGGGCCACAATTGACTGCCTCGGTTTATCATGCAAGGAAGAGCACAGCCGGTCTTGCGATGCGGTCGTTCACGGGCGGAGTTATACTCGAGGTCGGAGTCCTCATGAATGTCAAGTTCAACCCGAGCAGCTTTTCGCCGTTCCTGGAGGCGATGAGGCTGGCGGAGTCGAAGCGAGCTGAACTTCCGGCGCGCAAAGCGAACATAATTGCCGGCGGTGATAGGCACGGAGTCCTTGGTGGCGCCCCGTCGCACGAACCGGCGATGATGGGAATGCTCCGAGCTCTTGCCGCGGCGCCCGGTTTCCAACTGAACATGCCGGCGCTGCTCGCCAATTCGGGTGTTTCCCTCGACGCCTTCACGACAACCTTGGTCGCCAGGAAAGAAACCGACCGCGACACGGTCATTTTGACCGCGTCCGGTGTGCGCGCCGTCGGCCCACAGTTCTGATTCGGCGATGGACTTCGCGGCGGCTGGACTCCTCGGCGGCCTGGTCGCGTTGGGCGAACTGGTGTCGCGCTACAGAGATTCGCCCCGGAGGGCGCTTCTCGGGAGCGTGGCTGCCTGGCACTGCATGCCCTCGACGCATTCGGTCTCGAATTCGGGAAGACCGGAGCCGCCTTGTAGTGGACGCGGGTCCTGACCGCCGGCGTCGGCGCGCTCGCGCTCTTTCGAACCCAAGTATTCACGGTGAGGGTAGGAGACCAGGATCTGGGAATCGGGCCCGTCAGCTTCCTCCAAGTGATTCTTGAAGCCGTGGATCGGACCGTCGATTCGGAGGCGCGCCACGGGCCGCGCCAGCGAGATCGAACGTCTGGTCTCCGGGCTGTCCTATCAAAAGGCCCGCATCGCTCTACCCGCCTATTGTTTGGTCTTGATGCAAAACCTTTCGGAGGAAGACCAGCGGCGGCTGGCGGAATCCCTGGCCGAACTGAGCAAGATGGAAGCCGCGGACGGCGTCAAGCTCCGGATCCTCGCGACCTATTTGATGAACGCGATGGGACCAGACGCGCTCGCGGCCGCGATCCAGTCGCTAGACAACGAGGTGAAGACCGGACCGAGCTAGCCGCTCGCCGTCTCCCGCAGCTCGAGCACCATCGCGTCGAGCGCCATGTTCTTGTGGATATTCCGCCGCAGGTTCGACACCAGTTCGTCCGTCCCCCGAACCGCCTCGCGCAGCCACGGAAACGTCGTGCGCCCGGCCAGTTGCGCCAACGGCTGCCGGATATCGATATTGCGAATCGATTCGCAGCCCTCGCGCAAGTGGAGCAGATCCTCGAGCAGTAGATACAGCACCTTGAGGTACGGCTCGAGCTTCTCGCTCCGCGCCGCCGCCAGCTTCTCCGAATGCGCGGCCCAGGCGCCGAACGGCTTGACTCCCAGCGCGGATTCGATCAACGCGCGCATCGCATCACGGCGGCGGTCGTATGCCGCCAGATCGATCGACGCCGCCAAACCCGGACTCCCCGCCGCCAGCGCCACACGCCGCTCCAAGTCGCCGAGCCCTCGCTCGCGGCCGAACGCTTCCATCTCCTCGAGCGACAGCGGCGCCAGGCGCAAGGGCACCGATCGAGAGCGGATCGTCGGCAGCAGATCGTACGGATTCTCCGCCGTCAGGAAAAGGATCATGTACGGCGGAGGCTCTTCGAGCGTCTTCAACAGGGAATTGGCCGCCTGCTCGTTGGCCCGGTCGATGCCGTCGATGAGGAACACGCGCCACTCGCCGCGCAATGGTCCGAACTGGGCTCGCTCCTTGAGAAGCCGCATCTGCTGGATCGAGATCTGCCGCAAGGGGCCGTCCGGCGCGAACGTCACGAAATCGGGATGCGAGGCCAGCAGGAACGGGTCGTCTCCGCGTTTCTCGGCCACCAGCTTCTCGCGGTCGGCCAGCAGCGTCCGGTTGTGCTCGAGGCTCAGATCGTCGTGCTCGATCTTCTCCGCTCCACCCATCATGCGAGCGGCGAACCGGCGGGCGAGCGTCGCCTTGCCGACGCCTTCCGGTCCGTCGAGCAGGATCGTCTGGGGGATCCGCTTGCGCTCGATCATGGCGGACAGCGTTTCGCACGCGGCGCGATTGCCGTGGAAATTATCGAACAAGGGTCCGCTCCCACCGCGGCGCCACGGCCGCCCAAACGGCGAGTTCCACTTCGTTGGCCCCCGGCGACGCGTCGATCGTCACGATACGTTCCGGCTCGGCTTCGGCCAGGCGTAGATAGGCGGCGCGCACCGACCGGTGGAATTCGAGCGACTGGGCGTCCATTCGGTCGAGATTTCCCCGCCCTGTCCGCGCGCGGTTCAGGCCCGTCTCGGCGTCGATATCGAGATACACGGTGACGTCCGGCTGTAGCGTGCCACACGCGATCCGGTGCAGCGCCAGCACCGTTTCCTCGCCGAAACCGCGGCCGCCGCCCTGGTAGGCGAGCGTCGAGTCGGTGAAGCGGTCGCAGAGCACGACGCCGCCGCGCGCCAGGTGCGGCAGGATCCATTCATGCACGTTTTGCGCGCGGGCCGCGAAGTAGAGGAGCAGTTCCGTGTGGCGGTCCATCTCCGCGTTCGACTTGTCGAGCAGGATCTCGCGGATCTTCCTGCCGATCGGCGTTCCACCAGGTTCGACGGTTTCGAGCACATCCGCTCCGGCCGCGCGCAGCCGTGTCGCCAATCGCCGGAGCTGCGTCGTCTTTCCGCCGCCATCCGCGCCCTCCAACGTGACGAACAACCCGTGTCCGCGATCAATCATAGACGAAGTGCAGCACCTTCTTCAGGTCATCCCACGCCTCGCGCTTGGCGTTCTGATTGTAGGGGCGGAGAAGGTAGGAAGGATGGTAGGTCACCATCACCGGGATGTCCCGCCACTTGGCCCACTTGCCGCGCAGTTTCATGACTCCGTCCTTGGATCCGAGCAGCGCCTTGGACGCGGTGGAGCCGAGACAGCAGATCGCCTTGGGCTGGAGCGCCATCAGTTGGCGGAACAGGAACTGGCCGCAGACTTCCATCTCGTCAGGCAGCGGCGTCCGATTCTCGGGCGGCCGGCACTTGACCACGTTGCAGATGTAGACTTGCTCGCGCAGCAGCGGAATGCCTTCCTTCTGGGAGGTTCCCTCGATCATCTGCGTGAGAAGCTGACCCGCGCGCCCGACGAACGGCAGCCCGGATGCATCCTCATCGGCGCCGGGACCCTCGCCCACGAACACCAGCGGCGCCTTCTCGTTGCCGGCGCCGAACACGATCTTGTTGCGATCCTGGCACAGCCGGCACCGCTTGCAGTCGCCGATGTCGGCGCGGATGCGCTCCATCGTGTCGTTTTCAGGCTGCATCGGAAGAATCGCGGGAGCCATCACCGGAGGCGGCAGTGGCGACTCGGACAAATCCGCGGGCGGCGCCGGAGGCATAGCCGGCGTCCGTTCGGAAAACGGCGCCGGCTCGGGCGCTGGCGCGACTGGTTTCGCAGCGGTCGCGGGCGGAGGCGGAGCGGGTGGATGCATCCGGAGATCCTTGATTCCCAGATCGCGATAGAACTCGAGATACCGCTTGATTTCCTCGGGCGTCATCTTGCAGCGTTCCGCGACAGGCGGAGCCAGGACAGGTGATCGAGAATGCCGTTGGCGATCTCGCGCTTGGAGGCGCGCGGCAGCACCACCGGGCTCCCCTCCCGCGGCACCAGCGTGACTTCGTTTTCGTTCGATCCGAATCCCGTGCCTTCCTGGCCGACGAGGTTGGCGACCACCATGTCGCAGTTCTTGGTCTCCATTTTGCGGCGCGCCTCCGCTACCGGGTTCTGGGTTTCCGCCGCGAAACCGATCAACAGGCGGCCGCCCTTCACCCGGCCCACTTCGGCCAGAATATCGGGCGTTGGCGAGAGGTCGACGGACATGCGCGCGGCGGTCTTCTTCATCTTCTGGCTCGGCGGATTCTCCACCGTGTAGTCGGCCACGGCTGCCGCTTTGATCACGATCGTGGCGGTCTCGAGGCGGTCGAGCACGGCCTTCCTCATCTGGCTCGCGGTTTCCACGCGGACCAGATCCACTCCGGGCGGCGGAGCCAAACTCACCGGTCCGGACACGAGCATCACCCGCGCGCCCCGGACGGCGGCTGCTTCGGCGATCGCGTAGCCCATCTTCCCGCTCGACCGGTTGGAGATGAACCGCACCGGGTCGATCGCCTCCTGCGTCGGACCCGCCGTGACGAGCACCACCTCGCCCTCGAGATCGCGCACCGGCGACGCCACGCGCAACGTCTCGGCCGCGATGTGGCGCGGATCGGGCAGCCGGCCGGCGCCGGTCTCGCCACACGCGAGCGAACCCGAATCGGGCTCGATTATATGATTACCGCGCCGGCGAAGCGTCTCGACATTGGCTTGCACCGCCGGGTGCCGCCACATCTCCGTGTTCATCGCGGGAGCGAGAATCACCGGTCCGGTGAACGCCAAATACATCGTCGTCAGGAAATCGTCCGCCAGCCCGTGGGCGAACTTGGCGAGCAGATCCGCGGTGGCCGGAGCCACCAGCAGCGCGTCGTTCTCGCGGGCCACCCGGATGTGTTCCACCGAACTCGACAGCACTTCTCCGGGGCTGCCATCGCCGAAAAGCGAGGTGATCACTTTGTGGCCGGTCAGCGCGGCGAAGGTAAGCGGAGTCACGAACTCCCGCGCCGAGGCGGTCATCACCGTCCGCACGGCCGCGCCTTCTTCCATCAGAGCGCGCGCGACCTCGGCCGCCTTGTATGCGGCGATTCCCCCGCCGACGCCGAGGACAATGTTCATCGGACTCCCGGCGCGGCTCAGTCGGCCGCGGCGGCGGGCACTTCCTCGATGGCCGGCTGATTCGGATCGGTGTATTTGATCAGGCCGCGGCGGACTTCTTCCATCGCCATGATCGTGGGCTTTTTCGAGGTGGTGGGCAGGAACGAGCGGGCTCCGCCCTGCAACTGACGCGCACGCTTGGCCGCCACGATGATGTAGCGGTACGTGCTCAATTCCGGATCGTCCGGAATCGCATAGTTCATGTTGCGGATGATCGTATCGGGCATGGCGATGCTTTCATTATACCGGCAACGAGTCCTGCACGCCGAAACTTTCCAGGATCGGTTTCATCGCCGGCTCCATGCGCGCGCGCCGGATGCGCTCGGCCTCGATGATGGACTGAAGGCGCCCCACCGATTCCTCAACGCGGTTGTTGACCAGCACAAAATCGTATTTGCGGTAGTTGCCGATCTCCTCGGCCGCGCCCCGTAGCCGCCGCTGGATCGTCTCCTCGGCGTCCTCTCCGCGGGCGCGCAACCGCTGCTCGAGCACTTGCCGGGACGGCGCCAAAATGAAGATCGACACCGCCTCCGGAATCCCCTGCTTCAATTGCGCCGCGCCTTGAACGTCGATGTCGAGCATCAGGTCGCGCCCCGATTCCCGGGCGCGGTCCCAATATTGGCGGTGAGTGCCGTAGTAGTGGTCGAATACGCGCGCCCACTCGAGGAACTCGTCCTTGGCGATTCGGTCCTCGAATTCGGCTCGGGAGATGAAGTGATAGCTCTCGCCCTCTTTCTCCTTGCCGCGCGGCGCCCGCGTCGTGTAAGAGATGGAGAACAGCAGATGGGGATCGGCCGCCAGCGCGCGGCCGACGATGGTGGACTTTCCCGAGCCCGACGGCGCGGAGACGATAAAGACACAACTCATTCGGGACTCATTCGAGATTGAGCGATTGCTCGCGAAGCTTCTCCACTTCCGATTTTACCGCCAGCCCCAGCTCGGTGACGCGCCGTCCCGGCTCGCCCGCGCCGCTCGCCTTGGACAGGATCGTGTTGGCCTCGCGCTGCATTTCCTGCAACAGGAACTCGAGCTTCTTGCCGGTCTCGCCGCCCGCTTGCAGCAGATCGAGCAACTGCCGCGCGTGAATCCTCAGCCGCGTGACCTCCTCGGCGATTTCGGCGCGATCGGCGAGCATCGCCGCTTCCTGCGCCAGCCTCGCCTGGTCGACGACGGCGCCGCTCAGCAATTCGGCGAGCCGTTCGCGCAGCCGCTGGTGCAGATAGGCGCCCACCTCGCCGCGAATGGCGTCGATCAGTTCGGCCTTGGCGCCGATCGACTGGGCATAGCCGCGCAGCACGGCGACCGTGGCCGCGCCCTCGCGCGTGCGCTCTTCGTTGAACCGGACGAGCGCCTCGCGCGCGATCGCCACCACTTCGGCTTCCACATCCGGACCTGGCTCGACGGCGGAAACTTCCGCCATCATTCCGGGCAGCCGGAACGCGGCGTTCAAATCGGGCTCCGCCTTCAACCCGTGCTCGTCCGACGCCTTGCGAAACGCCGCCAGCCACGCAGTCAACAGCGGAGCGTTGAACTCGGAGGCGGACTCGCCGCGCTGGCGCGACAACTGCGCCCTCACGTCGATGTGCCCGCGCGCTACTTCGGCGGCGATCGTCTTGCGCAGCGCGCTCTCGTACGGCTCCAGTTCCGACGGCAGATGGAAGTGGAGGTCGAGAGCGCGGTGGTTCACGGCGCGGAGCGAGAGAGTGATCTCGCCCAGAGAGGCGCCACGCCGGACCCGCGCGAATCCGGTCATGGATCGGATGGGTTGCAAGTCTTGATTGTAAGACCTATTCGATGCCCGGCATGTCCCAGGGTCCGACGAGGAAGGAGAACGAGAGGAAACGCTGCATGAAGCTCTCGCGTTCGTTGACGTTGACGTAGTGCAACGTGGCGCGTTCGCCGGGTTCGGAGAAGAAGCCGACGCCGCCGCGCTTCATCTGATCGTCCGACCATGAGGCCACCACCTGTCCGTCGATGCTGGTCACGTACTTGTTGCCGCTGACGCGCATGGCGATGTCGTAGAGTTTGCCGCGCTCGAGCGTCACCGGGATCGGCATTTCGATCTTGGTGGCCGCCTTGCCGTTCACCATCGCGTAACGGACGATCTCCGCCTTGGGCGCTCCCCGCCCTTGATCCTGCAGACTCAGCTTGGTCGCGTAGTAGTTGGAGTGGTCGGCGGCGCGAACCGCCCAACTCACCGCTTTGTTGTCGATCTGCGCGCCGAAGTTCACGTTGTAGTTCGCCATCTGAGTGGTCGGCTTCCACAGCCGCAACGAACCTACGCGAACCGCCTTTCCGACCTGCTGCCAGTCGCTCGACGCCATCTCGAACTTGGGCGACCAATTCGACTGCCAATTGCCGAGGTCCAGCTTGAAGTCCTGCCGCAGGACGGCGGAAGAACGTCCACCCGAAAAGGCCCTGGCCACCGAATCGCGCAAACCCGCCGCCGGCGCGGTGTACCCGGATCCCGCCGCGGCGCGTTCGCCCCTCCCCGGCCGGGCTTCGTCGCCCCGGCGCGGCATGAACAGAATCGCGCCCGCCGCCAGAACCACCAGCGCCACCCCGAGGCCGGGACTGAATCCGGCCTTCTTTTTCTGCGTCAGGCTCGCTTCCGGCAGCCATGCCTCGTAATAACCACTGTCCTCGTCATCGCGCATCGAGCGCGCCGAATGGGCGGCCTTCCCGCGGCGGCGGTGATCGTCGCAGCAGAACTCACGGTCGTGCGCGGCACGCATCAATCCGATCTTTTCGTTGCAGAACAAGCATTGCATGAGCGATACACCTACCAGCATGATACCCGTGAATTCTCCAGATGTAGCCACTTAAGTATTTATTTTCATTACATTGGGAGAACACCTTAAACCCTTCGGACCGGTACTCGAGTCCCGCACCCGGCATACCCGGCATAGGCCTGAGGCCGTTTGGTAAAATAGCGGATCTTCCCCACAATCCCCCATGCCGATCCCCCGCCGGTCCTACGACCGAACCCTCAACGCGGAGCTCGAACGGCTCCTGTATCAGGAAAAGGTAATTCTCCAGGAAGCCGAAGGGCTGTACTGGGGTCTGAGCGATAGCCAGCTCAACTGGCGGCCGCCCAGCGGCGGTTGGTCGATCGCCCAATGCCTCGACCATCTGAACCGCATCAACGACAAAATGGCCGCCGGCATCGCCGAGGCCATCCAGCGCGGCCGCTCCTCCAATATGCTCCACGACGGACCGTATACCTACGGGTTCCTGTCGCGCTGGTTCCTGCGTACCTTGCAGCCACCCGTGGCCAAACGCTTCCGGGCGGCCAAGCCGTTCCAGCCGGCTCCCCACCGCTCGATGGACGAGTTGAAACCAGACTGGGAGCGCACCCACGCGAAGATGGAGGATTTGCTCCACTCCTGCCAGGGTCTGGATCTGGCGCGGATCAAAGTGCAGTCGCCGGCCGCGCGGCTCATCAAGTATCCGCTCGGCGTGGCGTTCTGGATTCAGACCGTGCACGACCGGCGCCATCTGTGGCAGATGCGCCAGGTTCGCAACCACGCTTCGTTTCCGGCCTCGTAGCGTCATGCGAAGCCCGATCCTGCTGGTGGCGGCCGTCTGCGTGGCCCTGTCTCCGGAAGAGGACATCCGGCAGGTGCTGGTCAAACAACAGCGCGACTGGAATCGAGGCGATGTCCGCGCCTTCATGGAAGGCTACGAGAAATCGGACTCGGTCACCTTCGTCGGCGCAACGATCTCGCGCGGATGGGACAAGGTGCTGGCCCGCTATCTGGACAAGTACCCCACCGCGGACAAGATGGGCTCGCTGACCTTCTCCGGCGTCGAAATCAAGATGCTCGGCGCGGACTACGCCTCCGCGCTGGGGCGCTTCAGCCTGAAACGGTCGAAGGAGGGCGGCGGCGATGCCACGGGCCTGTTCACGCTGCTGCTCCGGAAAACTCCCGCCGGGTGGAAGATCGTGCTGGACCACACGGGCTGACGCGGCCCGGCCCCAACGGCCCGTCGTAGGCGGTGGGACTCCAGGCGGCGGGATCGCGCAATGCCTCCGCCAGCCTCGGATCGCCGCACTTGTAGAGGAAGTTCCACGCGGCCAGCCGGCGGCGGTACGGAGCCCAACGGTCGAGCGCTTCCATTCCGGGAAGCCTGGCCGCCGGAGATTCCAGCACGTGCACGCCTTCCTGACCGCACAAGCCGATGGCCTCCCGCAGAACCGCCGCCAGAACCGCCGGATCGGGATCGAGCGACCGGTAGTCGGCGATCCGGTAGCGCGTCAGTCCGCTGGCCGGATCGTCATGACGGTGGAGAATCGCATAGGCGGCGATGGCTCCGCCGCGTAGAGCGGCCAGCCTCCTCGGCGCGGTCCCTCCGGTGAGGCACTGGAACCGCCATTCCAGCATGGCGCCGGTTCGCACGGCGGCCAACTTCCCGGTGTACCGCCGCGTCCACCGGTCCCAGAACTGGTCGAAGCCCGGACCGAAGCGGCTGGCCTCCACCATCGACAACCCGGGCGCACCGGCGGGAACAGCTTCGGCCCCGAGGCGGTCCTTGGCCCACAGACCGGCCCCCGCTAACGCGCGCACGGGGCCGGGAGCGGGAAGGCCCTTGGCTCGCAGAGCCACGCCCGCGAATCCGGCGTAGTCCGCGACAAAGAAAGGCGCCGTGTCCCAGGAGCCCGCCGGCGGGCGGCCGGCGCCGGATTTCCCCGCCGCCAGCGCCGCTGTGGTGTCGTCGGGACCGATCATGAGATCGGCGCCCTGCTCGAAGAACGGCTGAACCAGCGCACCCGCGAACCGCCGGTAGCCAGGCTCGAGACACCAGCCGCAGGCCTTGGCCGCGATGACCGGCCGGCCGCGGAACGTGTACTCCACCGGTACGTTGCCGCACCAGCCCACCAGCCGTCCACCATCCTCGAGAACCCACCCGGCGGGCCAATGGCGCGGCATGGTGCGATAGAGCGGATTGTCCAGCCAGCGGCTCAGCCAGGCGTCGCGATCGCGCGTCTGGTGGCCGTGCTTGCGCTCGAGCGCGGCGATGAGTTGATAGTCCCCGAGGCTCGCCTCTCGAATCGCGGCCCGCTCCAGAGAGGCCTTGTCTGGAATTAGTTCAACCAAGACGGCCTCCCATCCACAGGCTGGACGCGCCCGTTCGGCAGCACACGCGCCCGCTCCCCCGTCTTGAAACACCGTCCGCCGGCCGGCGACGAATCGGGACCGAACTTCATCGCCGTGAGACCGGGTGCGTTGCGATAACCGCGAGCCACCGCCGTTCCAGCGACGTACAGGTCGCCCTCCACGCCCAACTCGGCGGGATACATGTTCTCGTCGAGCACATAGACGCGGCTGCCCGCCGCCGCTTCACCGCCGCAAAGCGCCATCGAGAGACATTCCGGCGGACCGTACGTCGCCACTGTCAGGGGCGCCATCGAGTCCTGGGCACTCCGGCCGGCGGCTGGCGTCAGGACGAAGCGCGGGGGATGGCCGGGCCAGCCCGCCGCCGCCAAACCGGACGGCGCGAACGCTGCCGTGATCCGCTCGGCCGAGATCCAGCTCCGCAGCAGCGCCGGCGAGTTCCTGATACCCTCCTCGGCGAAATGAACGCTTGCGCCCGCCGCCAGATATGGCCAGATCTCCCACAGCGACTCGCACGCGCCGGCCGGAGCCGACTGGCTGGCGCGATCCATCGACGTCACTCCGAACGCGCGGTGGTGCCAGTCCACCATTCCGGTCAGGCTCCGATGGTTGAATTCGATTCCCCGGTACCGGCCGGCCTCGGCCGCGTATGCGATGAATGCCAAGTCGTCCGGGGCGCACGCCGCCGGAAGGGGAGTTCCGGAGTCGCGAAAAATCTCCGGACCCGCGACATCGAGATCGGCGAGAAACCGCGAATCGATACCGATCCCAGCGGCAAGTCTGCGGTGGGTGATCGCGACCGGCGCCGCCGCGTCGTCGAGAATCGACCCGAGTTCGCCGTCCGGCAGCGACGGATCCGGCGAGAGATACGCACCACCCGCCTTCCAAACGGCGAGCGCGGCGACGGCAAAGTCCGGTGAAGGCTCCATGAGCAGCGCCACGGGGACCTCCGCGCGGACACCTTTGGCCGACAACCAGCGCGCCAGTCCGTTGGACCTGCGGTCGAGTTCGCCGTAGGACAGCCGCGAACCGCCGCCGGACGCGGCCAGTGCGTCCGGCGCCTTGGCGGCCCGGGCCCGAATTCGATCGACGATCGAAATTTGCATCGGAACTCTCCTTTATCCGTTAGGCGTCGTTTGCGCGCAACCAGTGACTCGGCGCGCTTTGTGGCAGCGATTCCAAATACAGTTTTTCCCAGCGGCGGGCGATGTGATCGGCGCCGTTCACCGCCATGCAGTACGCGCGGCCGGCGAGTCCCATTCGAGTCCTCTCTCCGGCCGACATCGATTCGATGCGGTCCATCACGTCGCCGAGCGCCTCGGGCGATCCCGGCGGCGCCAGAAAGCCGCTCCAACCGTCGAGCACCGCCTCGGAGTTGCCACCGGACATCGTGGCGGCGACGGGGAGTCCGGAAGAAGCGGCGCGCGGCAGTTCGACGACCGGGCAGTGGACGCGCGCCGGCGAGACGTAGGCATCGGCCGCGGCCATCAGTTCCGCGATTCCGGCCGCCGGGTTGAACCGGACTCTTGCCGCCACTCCCAGTTCGTCCGCAAGAGCGCGAACGCTGTCCTGCGTGGCCCATCCGGCGAGGACAAGAATCGCGTCCGCACGCCCGCCGCTGCGGGCGAAGGCCCGCAGTAGGATCTCGATCTCTCGCGGCGATGCCGTGTCCTCGCCGCAGAGCCACGCGAAGGCGCCCGCGACGCCGAGTTCGGAGCGAACCCGCTCGCGACCCTCGCCGCCTGGCCGGAATCGATCCGTGTCCACGGCGTTTGGAATCACCAGAACCGTTTCCGGACCGCACCGGTTGGCCAGATCGTGGCTCGCGGCGATGACGAATCTGGCGCGGCGGAGAACGGCGCGAGTGAGGCCAGAGGGCGGACAATCCAGCGACACGACGACGGGAATGCCCGTTCCGAGCGAGGCAAGGCAACCGGTCCGCGCCGCCCGGTCTCCGAAGCAGTGAAGGAGGGCGGCGGGTTGGGCATCGAGCAGATGGCGGCGGAGGCTCTGCGCGCCGGTGTTGTCCGCTGCCAAGACCCGAACGGCCCGGCCTCGCCGCTCGAACACCGCCGCCAGGTCCGCGGCGCGGTCGAACGCGCCCCCGGCGGAATCGGCCAGAAGGAGGGCGCCGCTGGGCGGCGGATTCAATCCCCTTTGCGCCATGACATCTCCAGAACGCGAGAAGTGCGGACTCTGGCCGCGGGCTCGGGCGCCGCGCCGCCGCGGAGACGAGCGTAGAGCATCCAATAGGCTTCGCGGGAGGCCTCGAGCGACGCGGTGTCGCGGGCTCGGACGCGAGCGGACCGGCCCATCTCGGCCCGCCGGCGGGGATCTTCGCCCAGCATCAGCAGGGCTTCGGCGAGGCCCAGGTCGTCTCCATGCCCCACCAGATAACCGTCTTCGCCGTGCCGCACCAGGTCTTTCGCGTCACTCGACCGTACGGCCGCCGCCGGCCGCGCCGCAGCCATTGCGTGTGGCAGGTACCGCGCGCCTTTGGCGGAAGGGCACACGAACGCATCGGATGCCGCCAGCGCGTCGGTGATGTCCGCGCGTTCGCCCAGGAACTTGACGCGATGGGCGATACCCAGATCGATCGCCCGGGCTTTCGCCTCGTTCTCCAGCGGGCCCGCGCCCAGCAGCAGCAAGAGTGAGTCCGGCAGGCGCGGCCGCACCACAGCGAACGCCGCGAGAAGCACTTCGTGTCCGGCGTCCTGTTGGAACGGCTCGGCGCAGAGCATGACGAAATCCGCCGCGGGGATGCCCTCCTTGCGCCTCCAGAACTGCCGGACTCCGGCCGCGGCGACGCACCGGTCGACGGCGATGCCGTCGGGAATCACGGTTCTGACCTCGACTCTCGAAGCCTCGGCAAAGGTGCGCGCGGCGGCGGTCGAAACGGCCACGGGATGGACATGGCGCGACAACACCCATCGGCGCACGGCGAGCGACGGTAAGGTGGGCGCGCGTCCATCGCGAATGGTGTGCACGATGGCCGGGACGCGATACCAGAGCGCGGGGAACAGCGCGTGCGCCAAGGCTCCGTCATGCGTATGGACGATGTCCGGTTCGAAGTCGCGAATGGCGGCCGCCACCGCGCCGGCTCGACGCGGGCCGAATCCGGCGCGGCGCCCGGCGTGGAGCACGCGCGTCGCGGGAAGGTCCAACGCGTCCCGCTCGTTCAGGAACAGGGCGCCGCCGTCGGCAAGCAGTTCCGGGGCAGGCGCGGCGGAACCGATGACGTGGAGCACGCGGCATGCCGGAGAGGCGGGCGGAGTCGGTTTCATTGAGCCTGTCCCATCGTGCGGTGGCACGGCCGAACGAGCAATGTTACGGCGGACACATCGGATCTGGGACCACCGGGTCCGGGCGGAAATCACCGGTAATGGAACGCGAGGATCGGCGCCGGGTGCGATATAGTCGTTTCATCCCCATGCGCCGAACATCCGGTTCCGTTCTAGCCCTTGCCCTGGCATGCTGCGCCACCGCTTCCGCCGAACGGGTGCGGTGGACTTCGTCCCGCGTGGCGGGCTCGCCCGAGCCGCCGCCACCGTACCGGCTGGTTCCCGCGTTCGGCGGCATCAAGTTCAAGGAGCCGATCTTCATCGCGCGGCAGCCGGGCTCGCAACGCTATTGGGTCGCCGAGTACCGGGGCAAGATCCACAGCTTCCTGGCATCCGATCCGGAAGGAACCAAGGCGCTGGTGCTCGACATCAAGCGCGGGTTGACTTCGTTCTCATTCCACCCCAAGTTCGCGGAGAACGGCCAAATCTTCACGTTCAGCCACCTCGATACGGAGGACAAGCGCGAGGGCCAGATGAGCCAGGTGTCGCGCTGGACCATCGACCGGTCCGATCCGCCCAAAGCGAATCCCGCGCCGCCCACGCTCATCGTCGAGTGGCCCGGCGGCGGCCACAACGGCGGAGAGGCGATCATCGGCCCCGATGGCTATCTCTACATCTCCACCGGCGACAGCACGGGTGGGTCCGACACGAAAGCCACCGGTCAAGGCGTCGACGACCTGCTGGCGGTCATGATGCGGATCGACGTGGACAATCCGGCGCCGGGACGCCCGTATTCGATTCCCAAGGACAATCCGTTCGTGGACACGCCCGGCGCGCGAGGCGAGATCTGGGCGTTCGGCTTCCGCAATCCGTGGCGGTTCAGCTTCGATCCGGTGACGGGGCGGCCGTGGGTCGGAGACGTCGGACAGGATTTGTGGGAGATGATCGAGCTGTCCCACAAAGGCGCCAATCACGGATGGAGCGTTCGCGAGGGTTCGCATGTGTTCCATCCACACAAGAAACAAGGACCGGCTCCGTTCACCGCGCCCGTGGTGGAGCATCATCATACCGAGTGCCGCTCGATCACGGGCGGCTATGTGTACCAGGGTGATAAGTTCCCCGAGTTGCGCGGGGCGTACCTCTACGGCGATTACGAGTACGGCAAAGTCTGGGGACTGCGCTACGACTACGGCAAGAGCCGGGTGACGTGGCACAAGGAACTGGCGGATACGACCGTGAAGATCGCCAGCTTCGGCCTCGGGCACGACGGCGCGTTCCTGGCGGTGGACTATCACAGCGGCGAGATCTTCCAGCTCGACCGGCGGCCGGCGGTGAAGAACCCGGCGAAGTTCCCGCGCAAGCTCAGCCAGACCGGGCTGTTCGATTCGGTGAAGGATCACCGCGTGGCGACGGGAGTGATTCCGTACTCGATCAACGCGCCGTTCTGGTCGGACGGGGCGCACAAGGAGCGGTTCGTGGCGCTGGCGGGCGAGACGCCCATCGAGTTCAAGGACAAAGGGGCTTGGGAGTTCGCCGACGGCACGGTGACGGTGAAATCGTTCCGGATGGACATGGAAGAAGGCAACGCGGCATCGCGGAGGTTGATCGAGACGCGGATCGTCGTGAAGCAGGACAACCACTGGGTGGGTTACACCTATCTGTGGAACAAAGCTCAGACCGAGGCGGATCTGGTCGGAGCGGGCGGTCTCGACCGGGTCTACGAGATCCGGGACAAGAACGCGCCCAGCGGCAAGCGGCGCCAATCCTGGCACTTCCCCAGCCGGAACGAGTGCATGTACTGCCATTCGCGGGCGGCCGGCTTCTCGCTGGGGCTCAACACCCATCAGTTGAATCGCGACGGACAGGTGGAACGGCTGCTTCGCGACGGTTACTTCAAGGAGCCGCCGAAGAAGCCGGTCTCCGAACTGCCCGCTTACCCGGACCCGTTCGACGCCAAGGTTCCCATCGGGGACCGGGCCAAGGCTTACTTACAGGTCAACTGCGCGATGTGCCACGTGGCCGACGGCGGCGGCAACTCACCGATGCTGCTCGGTTACGAGACGGAGTTTTCAAAAGCGAAGCTGATCGGCGAGAAGCCGGTCCACGACACGCTGGGGATCGCGGACGCTCTGTTGGTCGCCCCGGGCGATCCGGCGCGGTCGGTGCTGCACGCGCGGATCACGCGGCGCGGAACCAACCAGATGCCGCCGACCAGCACCAACCGGATCGACGAGGAAGGCGCCAAGCTGATCCGGCAGTGGATCGAGCAGCTCTCGAAGTAAGCCGGCTCAGACTCCCCAGGAGTAGTCGGCCAGGGCCTTGTCGATGGTCTCGTCCTTCTCCGTGATCCGCATCAGTTCGAGCTTGATGGCGTCGAGCAGGGCGAGCCAACTCGCCTCGATCACGTTGTCGGAGACGCCGACTGTGGTCCAACTGCGGTGGCTATCGGACCATTCGACGAGGACGCGGACCTTGGCGGCGGTGCCCTTCTTCGGCTCGAGGACGCGCACTTTGTAGTCGGTCAGCCGGACGTCCTGAATACCGGGATAGAGTTGGCCGAGGCATTGCCGGAGGCAAAGGTCGAGCGCATGGACCGGGCCGTGTCCGCTGGCGGTGGCCGAGTGGACGCCGTCCCGCGCCTTCAGGTTGACCGTCGCCGCGGAGGTCGAAGGCCTCGATCCGGTCATCTTGGTGGAGACCTCGAAGTTGATCACCTCGAAGAACGACGCGTTCGGATGGAGCGCCTCGCGGACCAATAACTCGAAGGTTCCCTCGGCCGCCTCCAGCTCATAGCCTAGATACTCGAGGTGCTTGATGCGTTCGAGCAGTTCGCGGCGCGCGTCCTCCGAAAGCCGGTCGGCCAAGCCCTTTTCCTCGAGCTTATAGAGGATGTTTCCGCGGCCGGACAGGTCGCTGAGCAGAACGCGCTGACGGTTGCCGACGCGGGCCGGCTCGATATGCTCGTAAGTATGGGAGTCCTTGAGGACGGCGCTTACATGAATGCCGCCTTTGTGGGCGAAAGCGGATTGGCCGACGTACGCCTGGTCGTTGCGGAGCGGCAGGTTCGCCAGTTCCGCGACGAAGTGCGCCAGGGCGGTGAGGCTCCGGAGCTTGTCGGGTCCGATGGTGGAGTGGCCGAGCTTGAGTTCGAGGTTGGCGATGATCGACACCAGATTCGAATTGCCGCACCGTTCGCCGTAACCGTTGATGCAGCCCTGCACATGCGTGCAGCCCGCCTCCACGGCGGCGATCGCGTTGGCGACGGCGACGTCGGAATCGTTGTGCGTGTGGATGCCGACGACGCCATCGAACCGCTCCCGCACCTTGGCAACGATCGCGGCGAGTTCCCCGGTGAGGGTTCCGCCGTTGGTGTCGCACAGGCACAACACATGGGCTCCCGCCTTTTTGGCCGCCTCGAGCGTGCGGAGCGCGTAGTCCGGATTCGTCTTGTAACCGTCGAAGAAATGCTCGTCGTCGTAGATCACCTCGCGTCCGTGAGACACGAGGAAGGAGACGGTATCGGAAATGAGGACGAGGTTGTCGTCGAGTCCGATGCCGAGCGCGCGATGGACGTGCAGGTCCCAGGTCTTGCCGAAGATGGACACCGCCGGAGTTTGGGCCTCCACCAGGGCGAGCACGCTGGGATCGCGGTCCACCGCGTGTTTGGCGAACCGGGTGGCTCCGAACGCGCACAGCCGCGCGTGCTGGAATCGATGCTCCTTGGCGCGGGCGAAGAACTCCTTGTCCTTCGGATTCGAGCCGGGCCACCCGCCTTCAATGTAATCGATACCGAGCTCGTCGAGTTTGGACGCGATGGTAACCTTGTCGTCCACCGAGAAAGAAACAGCCTCCCCTTGGGAGCCATCCCGGAGCGTGGTATCGAACGTGAAGATTCGCATGATCGGACTAGGCCTGCGGTACGCCAGCCTCCTTCTTCTTTTTGAGGAACGGCATCATGGAGCGGAGTTCGGCGCCGACCGTTTCGAGCAGTTGACCTTGCTGCGCCTCGCGCATGGCCAGGAACTTCCGGCGGCCGCCCGAGCGGTTCTCTTCCATCCAGGTGCGGGCGAACTCGCCGGACTGGATCTCGGCCAGGATCTTCTTCATCTCGGCGCGAGTCCCGTCGTTCACGATGCGCGGACCGCGGGTGTAGTCGCCGTACTCGGCGGTGTCGGACACGGAGTACCGCATGTAACTGAGGCCGCCCTCGTAGATGAGGTC